>NZ_ADNC01000033.1 GCF_000178375.1 Mycoplasmopsis alligatoris A21JP2
TTTCATGCGGGCTATGTCGAAAAGATCCCGCGAACTGTCCAGGTTTGCGTGGGAAGGTCGAAGATGATTACTTTTTCTTTGCCGTCGGAAAGTGTTTCTGTGTAAAGGGAAAAATCCGGGCTGTCCAGGACTTCGTTGATCTTCTCCCAAAGGAAAACAGGGTTGCCCTTGCCGCCGCCTAAAAAGCCCCAGGCTTCTTCGGTGAGTTTATCCCGCTCGTTGTTTTGGGCAAAGGGCATCCTCAGGTTCATCACCTTGCCGCCGAGTATGCGGGTTTTGAAACAGAGCCTGTAGGCTTCCTCTATGACCCGTTCCACCCCGTTGCCCCAGACCCTGGCAGGATCGGAATAGGCTGCCAGCATCATCTCGTCGTTTTGATCGGCGAACAGCGGGGACAGGAGGAGCAGGGAAAGAAAAAGCAAACCTGGGCTATATATTTTCACGCTCAATGTCCCGGAAATACCGCACTGTCCCAACCTTGAGTTCGTCGGTGGCTTCTTCATCGCAGACTATGATGGCCCGGGGGTGCATCTGGAGGCACGAGAGGGTCCACATGTGGTTGAGCCCTTCTTCTACCACTGCCCGCAGGGCACGGGCTTTCTGATAACCACTTACGAGTATTACTACTTCCCGGGCATCCATCACTGTTCCCACACCGACAGTCAAAGCTGTTGCGGGAACTTTGGCAGGATCGTTGTCAAAGAAACGGGCATTAACAATGCGGGTGTCGTTGGTAAGTGTTTTAATGCGTGTCCGCGAATGGAGGGAAGAACCGGGTTCGTTAAAGGCGATGTGCCCGTCTTTGCCCATGCCCCCCAGGAATAGTTCGATGCCTCCGTGAGCCTTAATGGCTTTTTCATAATCCGCACATTCTTTTTCCAGATCCGGCGCCATGCCGTTAAGGACATGGGTATTTTTTGGATCAATGTCGATAGAATCAAAAAAATTATCCTTCATAAACCTTGCGTAGCTCTGGGGATGATCCGCTTTAAGGCCCACGTATTCATCCATATTAAAAGTCACTACCTGTTTAAAGGATGTTTTTCCATCCTTGCTTTTTTTGATCAGCTCCTTATAGACCCCTAAAGGGCTCGAACCCGTGGGGAGGCCCAGAACAAAAGGGTTTCCCTCGGCAGGGGCAAATTTAGCGATACGTTTAGCAATGTAATCCGCAGTCCAGGAACACATCCCGGCATAGTCTCTATGAATAATAAGACGCATGTATTTCCCCTTTAATCAATATAAATTCTTCTTTATCCGGCCGTTGATGATGACAGCCATTATGTTAAAGTGTTCGTCAAAGACCGAAAGGTCTGCGTCATGGCCTGGTATGATAGCCCCCTTGTTCCGGTAGCGCATCACATTGGCCGGATTAAACGAAGCAGTCTTTACCGCGTCTTCAAGGCTGAAGCCGTAGGACACCAGGTTCTCAATGCCCCTGATGATGGTGAGCGAAGATCCTGCAATCACATCGTCCATCTTCCTGTGGAAAACCCCGTCGTGAAAAATCACTTCTTCGCCGTTGGCAAAGAAGGGCCCTTCCTGCTGTTCCGTGGGTTTTAAGCCGTCTGTAATCAGTACGATCTTGTCCACCGGTTTATCCCTCATGAGGAGTTTGTAGAGGTCGGGGTGCACATGGTAGCCGTCGGCAATGATCTCGCAGGACATTTCAGGGTGTATGAGTATGGCTCCCACGGCATTGGGGTTCCTTTGATCAAGTTTGCTCATGGCGTTGAAGAGATGGGTGGAATGGAGTATCCCCGCCTGCATGCCCTCGACCATATTTTCGTATTTGGCATCAGTGTGGCCTGCCTGAAGTATGATCCCCTTTTTGATGCAGAAGAGGGCAAGCTCCCTCATGCCCTTGAGTTCCGGGGCTACAGTCATATTGACAATGTGGCCCCCGGATGCATCCCAAAGCTCTTCCATCAAAAGAAGGTCCACAGCCTTGACGGTTTCGGGCCGCTGAACCCCCAGCCTGTCAGGGGAGATGAAGGGCCCTTCCAGGTGCACGCCCATGATCCTGGCGCCGCTTTCCCTGCCCATGGCATTGGATGCAGCTTTAAGCGCCTTG
>NZ_ADNC01000032.1 GCF_000178375.1 Mycoplasmopsis alligatoris A21JP2
AATGGATAATGAATTTTACCTATAAAATCAATTTCAACATTTTTATAAGATTTTAGTTTTTTTAACATTTCTTTAGCTAAAAAAGTCATTCCAAATGAATCAATTAATCATCGTATAATTAAACCTTCTTGAGCTTTTTTTTCTAGAATTTCTAAAAATTCCTCACTTATTTCTGATGGTTTAATTATATACGTAACTAAATTAATTGTTTTTTTTGCATTTCTTAGTGTGTCAAAGAGCTTTTCGTAAAAATGATAACCTTCAGAATAGATTTTAAATTGTCCTGAAAAATTTCTAGTTTCAGTAATATTTTGAATACTATTTAAAATTTCATTTTTATTTACATAAGGACTTAAGGGGCTACAACAAGAAAAATTATCTAAATTATATTTATCACTTTTTGTTATTTCTAATTCTCGTTTGTTGCTATAACGTAGGCCAAAAGTGAAAAATAAGACATTTCCTACATATGGTAAAACAATAATTATCATCATTCAGCTTAAACGTGATGAAAACTGTCTTTTTTGTTTAAAAATTATTGCCGCTGTAATAATATTGAATAAATAATACAAAATGATAGCTAAAAATAAGTAAAAGCTACTTACTAAGAAAATAACAAGTAAAGTACCAATTATGTATAAAATTACTAAAAAAACTTCAATAATTCATACAAATCATACTCTTCAATAATGCCATCAATGTTTTTGCATTAAATAATTATATTTAATTAAATTAAAGTTGAATATTAAATTCACAAAAAAATAAATAGAATTATAAAGAATAAACTAAAAATTGAGGTAACAATGAAAGAATTAGATAAATTAAGTACTCTAGAACTAGTCGAAATTTTCAATGGCAGTACATATGATGTTATCAAGGCCCTTGAGGCTTCAAAACATGTCCAGACTCAAATAATAAATCAAGCAGTTAAATCAATCAACAAAGGCGGATCAGTCATCTATATAGGAGCAGGTACAAGTGGCAGAATTGCCTTATTAGATGCTTTAGATGTTGAAACAACATTTGGTGAAAAAGACTGATTCAAATACCAAATCAGTGGTGGTGACAAATCTGTCTTAAGTAGCAATGAAGGAACTGAAGATGATTATAATTTAGCACTAAAAGAGCTTAAAAAATTCAAAATCACAAAAAACGATTTTATTATCGGTGCTAGTTCAAGCGGAAGCACTAGATATATTCTTGGTGGAATTGAATATGCAAAAAAATTAGGTGCTAAAAGCGCACTAATAACAAGCAAAAAAAATTCAGTAATAGGAAAAATAACTGACTATGAACTTGTTTTAGAAACAGGTGAAGAATTAATTGCTGGTTCTAGTCGACTAAAAGCTGCTAGTGCTTTAAAAATAGTTTTAAATAATATTTCATCAATAAGTGCTATAAAATTAGGCAAAGTTTATAACGACTTAATGGTAGGATTAAAACCCAATAATGATAAAACTTATAATCGTTGTATAGAAATGATTTGTAAAATCTCTCATTGTAATTTGAATGAAGCTAAATCATGTTTTGATCTTGCAGACCAAAATGTTATTTATGCTATTATAATGAAGGTTAAAAATTTATCATTACAAAAAGCCAAAGAATTATACCTAGGTTCAAGATCTTCATGTTGTGCCTATGGAAGTTTAAGAAGGATTATAGGTTAAAATGGAAACTATTATTAAAGATGTCAAAATAGTTAATTATGACAAAATTATAAAAAATGCTGATGTTATACTAGAAAATAACGTTATCAAACAGATTATCAAAAAAGAAGGAGAAGCTGAACAAATATTAATTCCAGGATTTATTGATACACATATTCATGGTTTTGCTGGCGATGATGTTATGGACGGAACTGAAGCTGTTGAAAGAATCTCAAAAAAATTAGCAAGCTATGGAATAACCTCATTTATGCCAACAGCTATGACTAATGAATGAAGTGAATTTTTACAAGCACTAAATAATATTTCAAAAGCTAAAAAACTTGTTTCAAAAAATATTGGAATTCACATCGAAGGGCCTTTTATAGGGCCTGCTAAAAAAGGTGCGCATAAGTTAGAGTGACTAAGAAAAGCAACTCTTGAAGACTTAAAAGAAATTTTAGCCAGTTCTAATTATACATTAAGAAAAGTCTCGTTTGATCCTACAATGCTTGATAATGACTTAATTAAATATTTAGTAGCAAATAGAATAATAGCTTCTATTGGTCATTCATCGGCAAACTATGCTCAAAGTATGGAAGCTTACAATGCAGGAGCTTCATGTACATGCCATTTATGAAATGCAATGAGTGGAGTAGAATCAAGAAATCCTGGAATGTTGCAAGCAGCTTTGACATACAAAAAGCCTTATGCTGAAATCATTATTGATTTTATGCACGTTTCAAAAGAATCTGTTTTATTTTCCTTAAAAAATAAAAATGCTTCAAAATTAATCTGTGTTTCTGATGCCATTAGACCAGCACATGGAATAGACGGAGATAGTCAATCTGGTGGTATTCCTGTTACAAAAAAAGGTTTATTAATTACTTTAAAAGGAACAAATACTATTGCAGGAAGTGGTATTAGTATTTATGACGCTTTTAAAAATTTAATTTCATTAGGAATAGGTTTATCAAAAATAGTTCAAATGACATCTTATAATGCAGCAAAAAATTCAAACCTAAAAAATATTGCACAAATTAAAAAAGATTATATTGCAGACTTAATTTTAATGGATAAAGAATACAATATTAAAAAAGTTTATATAGAAGGAAAAGAAGTAAAGAGGTAAAAATGCCAATTATTTATACAAAAGATCATTCAGAAATGTCAAAAAAAGCAGCAGAAATCATTGCTAATGAAATTAAAAATCATGACAAAATTAATATTTGTTTTGCAACTGGATCAACTCCGGTAGAAACATACCAAAATCTAATTAAAAAATATAACTCACAAGAAATTTCATTTAAAAACGTAACTACCTTTAATTTAGATGAATATGTAAATTTAAATCCTGAAAATCATTGTTCATATCACTATTTTATGGATCAAAATTTATTCAATCATATCAATGTTAATAGACACAATATTAATTTTCCAAACGGAATTGGAAATGTTGCTCAAAACGCTTCAGATTATGAAAAAGTAATCAAACAAAAAGGTGGTATTGACTTGATGATTTTAGGAATCGGAACAAATGCACATATAGCTTTTAACGAACCAGGTTCTTTAAAAGAAGGTCGTACAAGAGAAGTCAAACTTACACAAAGCACCATTAAATCAAACGAACAGTATTTTGATCATCCTTCTGACATTCCTAAAACTGCTATTTCTATGGGAATTGGGACAATTCTAGAAGCTAAAAAAATAATCTTACTTGCAAGCGGAGAAAATAAAGCTCAAGCAATCTATGATTCTATTGAAGGAAAAATGTCGGAACAAGTACCTGCAAGCTTTTTAAGAATGCATCCTAATGTTACTTTTATAGTTGATGAGCAAGCTTCTTCATTACTAAAAAAATAATTATTAAACATCTATAAATGTTTATAATAAAAATATGTTTTTTAAATATAAAAAAATTTTATTATCTATAGGTCTTATTAGTCCTATATTTTTTCTTTCTTCTTGTTCATCAAGTTTTGATAAAAATAAAACCGAATCATTTAATAACCAATTGCAAAAAATAGTTCTTGCAAAAGAAAATTACAATAACGCATTAAAAGAATTTAAAAGCGAGTATGAAAAGTCCTATCAAGACTTTATATGAGTTTTAAACATCATTCGTACATCGTTTAAAAAACTAGATAATAATAAAAAAGAATTGCTTGACAAAATCGACAAAAAAACTTATGACATTTTATTCATAGGAAATCAAAGCCTTTTTCACTATATGCAAAAAGCAGTATTTTTAGCTGAAGACGTAGCAGAACAATTTGAATTACATAAAAATCAATTTTTATTACGTCCTAATTCATACTTAAATTATTATTCAACAATTATTCAAGATTTAAATAAGAACTCAACATCCGAGCAAATCAGTCTATTTGGTAGGCAAATAAGAGAAAATAACAAAATTTGATTAAATGACTTTAGACAATCAATTTATGACTATACATTGCCAAAATTAACTGAAAAAGACTACGAAAATCTTAATAAAATTATAAATCCAGACTTAGAAGGCAAGGTAAGATTCCATTCTCATGCTATGTTAAATATCCTTTTTGAGCTATTAATGGCACTTAACAATAACAATGATTTTCAAGAAAAATTCAAATTATTTTTAAAATTGCAAGGAATTTCAGACTATAAAACACTAGAAAATTTATCCAAAAACACCTATATATTAGACATATACAACAATTTATCAAAAATTAGCAATTACTTGCGTCGAGTGCAAAAAGAATTGTATAATTCATTTGAATAAAGATTGGTTTATTAATCTATTAATAAATAATTAGTTTATTCTTACTCATTAATTAAATAAATTAAAATCAATAAATATTATAATTATATTGAGTAAAAAAATAATTCTTAAGGAGAATATATTATGAAAAAGAAACTACTTGCTCTTGCATCAATTTCATTAGTGCCTTTAGTAACTATTGTATCATGTGCAAAATCAGCAAATGCTAAATCAGAAGAAGCTAAAAAATTTATTGAAGCTAATAAAGAAGCTTTAGCTTTAAAAGTAACAGATGTAAAAGATAAAGATACAAATGTTATTATTAATGCATTAGGAGCATATGGAAGACTTACATTAAACGTAAAAAATGAATTAAAAGATGAAAAAAACCATTTAGATAATTTAAGAAAAGCGCTACCTAAAACATCTAATATTGATGCAAACGAAAAAATCGTTGCTGACTTTAGAGAAGCATATAAAACAATTTTAGCTAAAGAAAAAGCTGAAAAATCTGATGAAAAAATGATAGATGAGGCTTTAGCAAAATTCAAAGGATTAAGTTTAGCTGCTCAACAATTACTAACAGTTGAAAAAGATAAATTAGATAAATTGAAAAAATCATTGGAAACACCAGGAAATATAACCCCTGTTCCATCTGAGGATGAAGTTTCTAAATTTAAATCAAAATACTCAACATTATTAGCAAAAACAAGTGTAGTAAAATCTGATGAAGTAGAAATAGACAAAGCTTTAGCAGAATATGAAGGATTAAACAATAATGATAAAGTTAAATTGTCTCCTGAAAAAACAAAATTAGATAACTTTAAAAAATCATTGAACAAACCTGATGTAACAGTAGATTTAGTTGCTAAGTTTAAATCCACATACGCAACATTGTTGGCTAAAAATTCTGTGGTAAAAGCAGATGAGGTAGAAATTGATAAAGCGTTAACAGAATTAGAAAAATTAAGTGAATCAGATAAAGTGAAATTAGCAACAGAAAAATCTAAATTAACTACTTTTAAAGAATCACTAAAACCTAAAATTGTTGAAAACGCTCCATCATTTGAATTAAAAAATGATGCTAAAAATATTGAAAAGCCTTTTGTTAAATTAGATGCATCACATGGTTTAACAACTAGAGATTTAAAAATGAATTATTTAAGAGATAATTATGAAATTAAGGTAGATGGTTATAAATTTGTTGAACTATACAACACACCAAATACTGGTCAATGATTATTATTCTTAGTAAAATATGATGAAAAGACAAAAGAATTAACAAATGTTCAATTTGAGGTTGTTGAAAAATCTAATTATGATTTAAACTTAAAATTTATTTGAATGGCTAAATCTGAAAATGTAGAAAAAACAGTGGTAGATGAATATAAAGGCGGAAATATTAGATCTATTATTTCAAACGAAAAACAAATAACTGATAAATCGCTAGGAAATATTCAATTTCAAATATTCAGAAAAGTTAAATAACATTAAAAAATTAAATTCTATAAGTAACTATTTTTAATTAACAAAATTATTTAAATTATTCCCTGAGTTTCCAAGTTAGGAAATAAAAAAATACACATTCCCCCATAAAATAGGCGAATGTGTATTTTTTGTTATTTATTTACTATTGAAATATTTATTAAATGAGATATTAATTATTAATAATCACCAATTGATACAAGATTGTTTTAATTGTAATTTTTAGTATTAAGTATTTTTCCGATTACTTTATCAACAGTATAATTAGCATTTTCTAAAGCGTTTTTAAATCTATTATTAGTTATTCATAATACATCTATTTTTATTTAAAAAAATAATTAACTAGATAAATATAATATTTAAAAACTATTGTTGATAATATGAATAATATAAAATAATCTTTTATTTGTTCATTAGTTTAAACATGAACCAATCTAATTTGTATAACTAACTTTAAATTCTTATAAACTACCTAATTCTATAGTTTGAAAACACCTGTTCCATATTATTTTCCTGAGTTTCCAAGTTAGAGAATAAAAAAATACATATTCCCCTATAAAATAGGCGAATGTGTATTTTTTGATATTTATTTACTATTGAAATATTTGTTAAATGACATATTAATTATTGAATAATCATCATTTAATAAAGGATTGTTTGAGTTTGTAATCTTTTTAGTATCAACTATTTTTCCGTTAACTTTATCAACAGCATAATTAGCATTTGCTAAAGCATTTTTGAATCTATCGTTAGTTATTCTGTCGATAACTCCATTTTTATTTAAAAAATCATTAACTACATAAAGAGAGTATTTAAAAACTATTAATGATAATATGCATAATGTAAAATAACCTTTTATATGTTCATTAGTTCAAACATGAACCGGTCTAATTTGTATAGCTGATTTTAAAGTTCTAAAATTTCTTCTATTTGTCATTGTTTGGCATATGTTTCAACAATCTGAATTGGAGTCATATCTATTCTAGATGTTTCATAAACGTAATAACCATCGAATTTTTCATCATTCAATATTTTATTTTGATTTAAC
>NZ_ADNC01000031.1 GCF_000178375.1 Mycoplasmopsis alligatoris A21JP2
TGAATAATAGACGATGGATCGATATCTCTTGCAATATATATTCAATTATTCTCTATATTTTGTGTTTGTTTTGGCAAATCTCTAAATAAATTTAATTTATTAATCATTTTGTATAAACTAGAAATTCCATAATTAACTATTTCATGCTCAAATACAGATGAAGAGAGTGAATTTAGTAGATCTTGTTTTACAACTTCGTTAGGAGTTTCTGTGCTTAGTTCTAGACATTTATTTTTCAATGTTGCAATAGCTTCTTTGTTCAATTTAGTTAATTCTTCTAAACTGCCTAATCCTATAGTTCGAAAAACAACTTTACCAAATCCTTTTGATATACAAGCGCTTACGTATACTTTATCTTTTCTTTTAGCTTTTATTATTATTCATTTATCATGCATGCCTTTATTATACCATATTCAATAGTAAACAATGTATATTTTTTAAAAAAATAAAAAATGTATATCTATAGATATACACCAATTGTAATTTCTTTAATAACTTGGAAACACAGGTGTTACTTTACCGATAGATGAATTTAAATTAGAAGTTTTAAGAAAACTAAATAATAACTAATTTTTAATTTTTTACAACTAAAAAACAAAAAAACTCACATTCTCTTGGATATATTGGTTTGCGTTTTTTTAGTTTCCAAGTTAGGAAATAAAAAAATACACATTCCCCTATAAAATAGGCGAATGTGTATTTTTTGTTATTTATTTACTATTGAAATATTTATTAAATGAGATATTAATTATTAATAATCACCAATTGATACAAGATTGTTTTGTTTGTAATTTTTAGTATTAAGTATTTTTCCGGTTACTTTATAAACATTATAATTACATTGCTAAAGCGTTTTTCAATCTATATTAGTTATTTGTAATACTTCCATTTTTATTTAAAAAATAATTAACTACATAAATAGAATATTTAAAAACTATTGTTGATAATATGAATAATATAAGATAACCTTTTATATGCTCATTAATTCAAACATGAACCAATCAAATTTGTATAACTAACTTTAAATTCTTCTAAACTACCTAATTCTATAGTTTGAAAAAACACTTTATTCCATATCCTTTTAAATATACAAACACTTACATATCTTTATCTTTTCTTTTAGCTTTTATTATTATTCATTTATCTGACATGTTCCATATTATAATTAAATGAATAATTATTTAAATTTCTATAATATCTCACCATTATTAAAAAAGACACTATGTAAGTGCCTTAATTAATTATAAAATTATTCATTTTGAATTCTTCATAAGTATCCTTTTTTAAGTGACTCATAAAGTACTTCTTTTTTACTGTTATTGCTATGTCTATCTTTTCTATCAGATCTAGAATAATAAATATATGCAAGAGCTTGTGTTCTTCAGTAATTTCATTCTGTAGTACCATTTGATCTGTTACCTACAATAAATTCTTTTACAAAATCTACATAACGATTTGCACCAACTTTAGATAGTTCAGTCCCATTTAGTTTTTTTAATTTTTCTAAATATTTTCCTCTAGATGCATAAAAAGCATGATACATTGCGCTATTTACAATACCTTCTAAAGTTGTATTTGTAGCGTTTCAAATAAAGAATGATTTACCATCTTTTATTAATGAATCAGCAGCAATTCATAATAAAGATATAGATGTTCTATATAGCGCTTTATATCCTCTATGATCTTTATAGAATGAATCTTTTTGCTTGTAGAATGAATTTTCTTTTACTATTTCTTCAAACATGACATCGTACATAGGCTTAAATAATTCAATTAACAGTTTTTGAGTTTTATCTGAAATATCAAAAATGCTTACATCCATAGATAGGTTTGAACCTTTTGAAGACTCTTTAGGATCAATAATATCTTGTAACATTTTAAAAATACCAGTTTTTTTCTCAACATTTGATGTATCAAACAATAAGTTTATAAAATCAACATAATCTGAATACCCAATTTTAGCTATTAAAGCTTCAACTAAGTCTTTTTTACCTAAAATAGCATTTAAAGATAATTGACCTTGATCATTACTAATAATACTTAATACTCCATCATTTATAGCTTTAGAGAATTTTGCTGCTGCATCATTTTTAGAAACATTTTTAAGATCAATGTTTTTTACATTTTCATAAATATTATTAATTACA
>NZ_ADNC01000030.1 GCF_000178375.1 Mycoplasmopsis alligatoris A21JP2
AAATCTCTGTTAGAAAAAGATTTAATTCATTTAAAACATTACTTGAAGCAATAGAAAAAGAATCTAACACACCAATAAATCAATTCATCAAAAAAATAGACGTTGATATTTTTGATGAAATTTATAATCAAGACACAGAAAGAGATTTCTTTATAGAAAAACTTAAAAAAATAAATTTTTCTAATAATGAATTTAAAGTTGAATTAAATTATGAAAAAATCAAGTTAAATTATTCAAAAAATTTTATAACAATAGAAACGAAAATAATAGAAAAGTTAAACAATAATAATAACAAAATTATTAATATTAAATTTCCAACACAATTTAGAACTGATTTATCAAATATTTTGAAAGAAGAAATTTTAGAAATACATACAAATATTCAAAAAGTACTACAATCAAGCAATTTTAGTAAAAAAGAAGATGTAGATAATAATGAAAAAATAATAATACAAATGTATAAAAACTTTTTTGAAAAATATAATAATTTTCTCTATGTTGAAAATAATGAAGGTTTAGTTTTTTATGAAATGTTTGACTTAGTAAACAAAAAAGAAATGTATATAACTCAAGAAAATGAAATTTTTTCTTTATCAAAAAAAATATATTTTGTTTTTGAAGGTGAAAAAGTTTATTTAAGTGATTTATTGCCTAATTACAAAAACTTAATTAAAGATGATTATAGTATTGAATTTTATTTAACAAAAGACACTTTTACATCTAAGTTAGAATCAGATTTAAATTTTGGTATTAAATTAAAAAATAAAAAGAAATCGATAAATAACCTCAATAATACAACAAAATTAATGATAAAAAATAGAGAACACTCTAAGTTTAAATCAAGCATAAACTTATTATCTGAATTTGATAAAAACAAAAATGATTTAACTAAAGCAATTAAGAAAAAAAATGATAAAAGCATAAAATATTTTTTAAACAATCATTATTCACTAGTTACAGAAATTTTAGATTTAAACAACTTTATTGTAGAAATTAATTCATTTATTGAAGATGACAAATTAAATTCAATAATAAATAAAATTAAAACAAGAAAAAATAATGATAAACCATTAAGTATAGACGAATTTAAAATTCTTTCAAAACATATTTTTGTATTTGTTGATAATAAAAAAATAAGTCTTGAAAACTTATTAATAAGTAATGAAAATTATTTTAAGTTTGAATTATCATTTTTCCATGATACCCAAACCAGACCTCAAGAAATAATTTCTATTAAATTTTCACTTAATAATGTTGAAAAACAAATAAATAAAATTTTAATGAAATACACAATTAAATAGGAGTATTATGAAAAATAAAATAATAAAAGTATTAGGTAATTTATTCTTAATAACAAGCCCTTTTGTTTTATTGGCAACATCGTTAAAAAGTGAGAATGAAATTAAAAAAGAAGAACTAAAAATAGAATTTTTTAAGGAAACTAATAATCAATATAGGGAAGGTTGAGAGAAGCGTTCACTTCCAATTGGAAATGGAGCATTAGGAGCAACAATATTTGGTCACATAAAAAAAGAACGTGTTCAACTAAATGAAAAAAGTTTTTGAACTGGTGGACCAAGTAAATCTAGACCAAATTATTTAGGTGGAAACATAATAAATAACGGAAAAAATGGTGAAACTATAAAAGAAATTAATAGATTATTTAAAAATGGTGATATAGAAGCAGCTTCTAAATTAGCTAAATCAAAACTTTTAGGACCATATAATAAAGATGCCTCTAATGGCTCTGGAGGATTCCGTTCTTATGGATCAATCTATTTAGATTTTAGCAATGATAAGTCACACACACACACACAGACCGAGTACAAACGCAGTCTTGACTTAAACAATGCAACAATTACTGTTACTTACAAAATAGGACAAACAACTTATATTAGAACTAATTTTGTTAGTTACCCTGACAATGTTATTGTTACTAATATAAAAACTATAGGTCCAGATAAATTAAATTTTAACGTTAATTTAGAACCGGATAATTCACATGGAAGTGGAGATTTTCCTACTCAACCTATTACTTATCAAAGAACTTGAACAAGTATAGCTGAGAAAAATTCTATAATCATCAAAGGAACATTAAGCGATAATGACTTAAAATTTTATTCAAAAACAAAAGTAATTAGTAAAGACGGGAACACTGAAAATATTAATAAAGACAATAAAGGAACTATAAAAATAAGTGATTCATCGGAAGTTACTATTTTAACTAATATAGGAACAGATTATAAAAATAATTATCCAATTTATAGAAGTGGCGAAACCGAAGAACAGTTAGAAAAAAGAGTAAATGATTATATAACCCAAGCATCAAGTTATGATTATGAACAACTATACCAAAGGCATATTGATGATTACGTTCCAAAATTTTCTACATTTAATTTAAATTTAAATCAAAGTAGACCATTAAACAAAGACACTGAAACTATATTAAGTGAATACAATAGAAACATTTTAAATGATAATCAAAAAAGATACTTAGAAGTGCTACTTTTTCAATTCGGTAGATATTTAACGCTTGCTTCATCAAGAGAAACACCTGAATTTGATCCAAAGAGAAAAATGTTACCATCAAATCTACAAGGAATATGAGCTGCATCTAATAGTTCTGCTTGACATGCTGATTATCATTTGAACGTGAATTTACAAATGAATTATTGACCAACATATTCTACTAATATGACTAAATCGGCTTTACCATTAATTGATTATATTGAATCTTTACGTGAACCAGGTAGAGTGACTTCTTATGTATATAATGGTATAAAAAGCACAAAAGATAAACTAGAAAATGGATTTAGTGCATATAATCAAAATAATCCATTGGTTGAACGGTCCAGGATGAGAATTTAACTGAGGATGATCTCCTGCGGCTATTCCATGAATATTACAAAATG
>NZ_ADNC01000029.1 GCF_000178375.1 Mycoplasmopsis alligatoris A21JP2
TGATATTGAAGGTGTAGTTTTTGGTTTGATAAAAGAATTGTATAAAAACCCCGATTCAGATCTGCTAACTGTAGCAAAAGTTGAAACTAAAAACGGATTATTAACAATTCAAACAACTGATAATGTTCTTGAAGTTAACGATTTAGTTGTTTGTTTTGTTGAAAATTCAAGAATGAAAGATTTAATTTTTAAAGAAAAAAAATTAAAAAACATTATTTCACAAGGTATGTTTGCTTCTTTTGAAGAATTAGGCTTTAATAAAGACTTATTTGGAAACAAGGGACAACATATTATGCGTTTAAAACCAGATTTTGCAAAGCTAAGTCAAGATCCTATGGAAGTTTTAGGATTAGATGACTTAATAATTGATGTTTCTACAACAGCTAACAGAAATGATGCAAATTCTTATTTAATTTTAGCTAAGGAATTAGCTGCATATTATCAAACAGAATTTGATTACTCAGAAAAAAGTCATAAAGGTTCATTATTTTCTAATTTATCTATAGACAAGGGAATTAGTGCTGAATTAAGTATGTTTGAATCTTATTGTGATAGAGAATTCGATATTGATTTTTTAGATAAATTATTACTAGCAAAACATGGTATTGATACTAATTTTTCATGAGCTGTTAATTTAACAAATCTTAACCTATTAATTACTGGTGCACCTACTCATGTGTACGATAAAAGTAAAATTGGTAAAAAAATAACAACTTCTTTATACTCAGGAAAACTAAATATTTTAGGTAATAAAGAAATCGAAGTAAACAAAGTTTTAGTAGTTAACGATGAAAATGGACCAATTTCTATAGCATCGGTAATGGGATTAGAAAATTCAAAAGTAGATCATGAAACTAAAGAATTTTTATTTGAAATTGGTAATTTTAAACCAAGTTTAATAAGACATTCATCTAAAGAAATAAAACTTTTATCAAGTTCTGCGAATCAAGCTAGCCGTTACGTAAGTGTTCAAATTTTAGAAGAAGGTCTAAAATTTTTAAGAAATTACTTAAGCGATGCTAAAGTATCTTTTTCAAATATTTTAAACTCTCCAAAAAATAGTCCTAAAAAAATGATTAAATTTAGTAAAGAAAAATTACTTTTATATTCTAATTTTACAAACCATGGACTAAAAAAATTTCATAAAGCAATAGAACAATTAACATGTTTAGGTTTTGATTTTGATTTAGTAAACGATGAAGTGTTTGCTCCTTTATATCGTTATGACATTGATAAATTTGAAGATATTATTGAAGAAATTTTTAGATTTTATTCATATGATAATTTTGAACCAGCTGCTATTACAAATTTAAGTATTAAAACACAAAAAAGATCCTTACTTAAAGAATTTATGCAAGCAAATGGTTATAATGAAGTTAGAACTTATACACTTTTATCAGAAGAAAAAAATTATTTAAATGTATTTGACTTTAAAGAAAAATTAAAGTTAATTACTTTTGTTTCAAAAGAACGTGAAGTAATTAGAAATTCATTAATTCCATCGCTATTAGAGGTTGTAGAATATAACCAAAAAAGAAAAATTAGTAACATAAATATTTTTGAAATTGGTATGGTAAATGATAATTTAACACTTATGGGTTTTGCAAGTACAACAAGAAGCTTTTTAGAAATTAAAAGAGATATTATAAGATTGTTTAAAAATCAAAATTTAACATTTGTGAAATTTGACAATAATGACTCTATTCATCCAAATGTATCAGCAAAAATTTACCTAAATGACTTGTTCATAGGTTGAATTGGAAAAATTAACCCAGCAATAGATAAAACAGATGCATATGTAGCAGAATTTATTTTACCTAAATATGAGTCTCTAGAAAAATTTAAAAACATTGATAATGAACCATTAAAAACACTTGATTTAACATTTGAATTGCAAAAAAATGAATCAATCGAAAAATATTTAAATGATATTAAAAATGAATTTGAACTTTATGATATAAATTTAAAAGATTCATATTTAAAAGAAGACAAAAACAATGTCACTTTAAGAATAACAGCTAAACCAGCTATTATTGAATTAATTAATAAAAAATACAACAAATAAATAGAGGTAATGAATGTACAAAAATATAAAATTAAATGATCTAGAATTACAAAAAGCAATAAATAATGAATGAAAAAGACAAAAAAATCATATTGAATTAATCGCTTCAGAAAATTATGCTTCAGAGGATGTTCTTAAAGCACAAGGAAGCGTTTTAACAAATAAATATGGAGAAGGTTATCCAAACAAAAGATACTATGGTTCATGTGAAAACGTTGACGTAGTTGAAACTTTAGCAATAGAAAGATTAAAGAAAATTTTTAATGTAAATTATGCTAATGTTCAACCTTATTCAGGTTCTGTAGCTAATGCTGCAGCTATAGCATCTGTAGTTACACATGGTGGGAAAATAATGGGTCTATCACTAAACAGTGGTGGTCATCTAACGCATGGTTATAAAATAAGTTTCAGTGGAATTTTTTACCAATCTGTTTCATATGAAGTTGATCATAATGGATACTTAGATTATGATGAAATAGAAAAACTAGCTATGCAGGAAAAACCGCACTTAATTATTTGTGGTTATTCAGCTTATCCTAGAATTATTGACTTTAAAAGATTTAGAGAAATCGCTGATAAATGTGGAGCCAAATTAATGGCCGACATAGCTCATATTGCTGGTTTAATTGCTTCTGGAGTTCATCCTAGTCCAGTTGAATATGCTCACATTATTACATCAACAACTCATAAAACTTTAAGAGGTGCAAGAGGAGGTGTAGTTATGACAAACGATCCTGAAATTGCAAAAAAAGTTGATAGATGAGTATTCCCTGGTTACCAAGGTGGTCCATTATTCCATGCAATTGCAGGAAAAGCAGTTTGTTTTTATGAAATTTTAACTCCGATGTTTAAAAAATATGGTCAAAATATCGTTAAGAATTCAAAAGAATTTTCAAATGGATTTTTAAAACGTGGAGCTAAATTAGTTTCTGGTGGAACAGACAATCATTTATTTATGGTTGATGTTAAAACAAGTTACAACATAACGGGTAAAGATGCAGAAAAAATTCTAGAAAAATTTAATATTACAACTAATAAAAACACAATTCCAAATGACACTTTAAGTCCAATGTTAGCAAGTGGTTTAAGACTTGGTACAGCTGCTATGACATCAAGAGATTTTGATAAATGAGATGAATTAGCTGAAGTTATGGATACAATTCTAAGAAATGTAGAAAATTTTAAAAAACCAGATCCACAAGCAAAACTTTTAATTAAACAATTAAAAGCAAAAGTTAAAACTTTTACAGATAATTATCCTTTAAAGAAAAGTTATTTATAAAAAAACTCCCTGTGTTTCCAAGTTATTAAAGAAATTACAATTGGTGTATATCTATAGATATACATTTTTTTATTTTTTTAAAAAATATACATTGTTTACTATTGAATATGGTATAATAAAGGTATGCATGATAAATGAATAATAATAAAAGCTAAAAGAAAAGATAAAGTATACGTAAGCGCTTGTATATCAAAAGGATTTGGTAAAGGTGTTTTTCGAACTATAGGATTAGGCAGTTTAGAAGAATTAACTAAATTGAACAAAGAAGCTATTGCAACATTGAAAAATAAATGTCTAGAACTAAGCACAGAAACTCCTAATGAAGTTGTAAAACAAGATCTACTAAATTCACTCTCTTCATCTGTATTTGAGCATGAAATAGTCAATTATGGAATTTCTAGTTTATACAAAATGATTAATAAATTAAATTTATTTAGAGATTTGCCAAAAACAAAACACAAAAATATAGAAGAAATAATTGAATATATTATTGCAAAGAGAATAATCGATCCATCGTCTTTTATTCAATCATTCAAGGATAAAGATAAATTTCAAAATGACATTAAAAATAAAAAAACAACATTTTATAATTGTTTAGATTTTGTAGAAAATCATAAAGATATAATTTTTAAATCTGTTAATAATGTAATAGCAAGTGAAACAAATCGAAAAGTTAATATTGTTTTTTATGATGTTACAACAGTTTATTTTGAAACATTTGTAAGAAACAGATTTAGAAATCCTGGTTATTCAAAAGACGGAAAATTTAAAGAAGATCAGTTAGTAGTTGGTATGGTTACAGATTTAAATGGAATTCCTATTCACTATAAATTATTCGAAGGCAATAAACCTGAGATGAAAACATTTGTTCCGTTTATTGTGGAAATGAAACAAAAATATAACTTAAATAATGTAACAATAGTTGCTGATAGAGGAATGAATATTAACGCAAAATTAAGATTTTTAGAAAGCAATAATATTGATTATATTATTTCATATCGTTTAATGTCTGCAAGTAAAGAAATAAAGGAAAGTGCTTTATCTATAGGTGAATATGAAAAAAATAATTCTTTTTTATCTAAAGAAGTTTTGTATGAATCTAATTGAAAAAAAGGACGCTTGAATGGAAAAATTAGAAAAAAAGTTTATACATATTCCAGCAAAAGAGCACTCAAAGATAAAAATGATAGAGAAAATTTAATAAATAATTTTGTTAAAAAGCAAGATAAACATGGAATAGTAAACATAGATAAAATGTTAGGTTCTAAAAAATGTAAGTATTTTCAAAGTGTTGGTGATTCGAAATTTATGTTAAATCAAAATAAAATATTGAATGATGAAAAATTCGATGGTTATTACGTTTATGAAACATCTAGAATAGATATGACTCCAAGCCAGATTGTTGAAACATATGCCAAACAATGACAAATAGAAGAAAATTTTAGAACTTTAAAATCAGCTATACAAATTAGACCGGTTCATGTTTGAACTAATGAACATATAAAAGGTTATTTTACATTATGCATATTATCATTAATAGTTTTTAAATACTCTCTTTATGTAGTTAATGATTTTTTAAATAAAAATGGAGTTATCGACAGAATAACTAACGATAGATTCAAAAATGCTTTAGCAAATGCTAATTATACTGTTGATAAAGTTAACGGAAAAATCGTTGATACTAAAAAGATTACAAACTCAAACAATCCTTTATTAAATGATGATTATTCAATAATTAATATGTCATTTAACAAATATTTCAATAGTAAATAAATATCAAAAAATACACATTCGCCTATTTTATAGGGGAATATGTATTTTTTTATTCTCTAACTTGGAAACTCAGGAAAGAAAAGTTATTTATAAAAAAACTCCCATATAGGAGTTTTTATTTATAAATTTAACCTAAAAGAGTTTTAATTCTTTCTTTAGTTGGTTCTACAACTAAATAAGTTCCAGCCACAAGAGCATCAGCTCCGTTTTTAAAACATAATTTTGAAGTATCTTGGTTAATACCTCCATCAACTTGAATTGCATAACCTAAGTTGTTTTTATGTCTGTATTCACTTAAAAATTTTATTTTATCTAATGATGTTGGAATAAATGCTTGCCCACCCTTTCCTGGTTCAACACTCATTACTAAAACAAGTGCTACATAGGGTAAAAAGTCAATTATTTCCTCTACACTTGTATTTGGTTTAATAGCTAAGCCTATTTTATAATCAACATAATTTTGGTCCAATCAATCATAAAATTCATCTTTATCATCAAATGCTTCTCAATGAACTGTCATTACATCAACAATATCTTTAAGTTCTTCTAAGTAATTAAGCGGATTTTCTACCATTAAATGAGCATCCTTAAAATGTCTTAATCCATTTTTATGAATATTAGCAATTTCAGAAGTTTTTATTGCAGTGTTAGGAACAAATTTTCCATCCATTATGTCGTAATGAATTCATTTAATTCCAGCATTTATTAAAGTATTTGCCATTTCTAAACGTTTATTTTCTTCTACATTTAATAAAGAAGGTGTAATATTTTTTTCCATTATCATTTTTCCTTTTTAGTTTCTTTACTTAATTTTAAATAATTTTCATATCTTTTTTCTGGTCAAAATTCATTTCCGATATTTTGTTTAACATAACAATCTTTAACATTTTCGTTTATATGTAAACATGATCTAAATTTACACTTGGAAATATTTTGTTTTAAAAATCAAAAACTTTGTGCTAATTCCAAATTATTTATATCTAAATCTAAAGAACTAAAACCTGGTGTGTCTATTAATTCTCCATCATTAAATTTAATAATTTGCAACATTCTTGTTGTGTGTTTTCCTCTGCCTAACGCTTTGGAAATGATTTGAGTTTCAAAATTATTATCACTTAAATTATTAATTGTTGATGTTTTTCCAACACCACTTTGACCCAAAAACACACTAACTTTGTTTTTAAATATTTGTTTTATTTCAACTGAATTATCAAAATTATTGTTATTAATTAAGTAAACTTTATAACCCATTTTTTTATAATATTCATATCAATGACTTTGTCCTAAGTCAGTTTTTGTAAAAAATAAAATTGGTTCAATATTTTTAAATTCTATAATTGATAAATATTTATCTAATAAATAATCTTGAAACAATGGTTCAAAAAGAGAAATTACTATAATGACTTGATCTACATTTGCAACTTTTGGGCGAATAAATCAGTTTTTTCTTTCTTTAATAGAAACTAAAGATTGATCGTTAAACTCAACTCAATCACCTACTAAAGGAGGAGTGTTATTAAATCTTAATTTTCCTAAAGCTGGAATTTTATAGTCATTTTGACCATCATTTATATGGTAAATTCCTGCATTAATTGAATATACTTTTCCTATCATATTAACCTATAAATACCACTATTAAAATTATTGAAATTATTAAAATTAAAATCGCTAATAAAATAGCTGTTATTGTAAACCAAATTGAATTAATAAAGTCAGTAATTTTTTTCTTAGGCTTAATTGTTTTAGTAGATAAAGGCTCATCCATACTTTTAGAAACACTTAAACAAGTATCTAAATCCTGACGTAATTCTCACATATCTTGATATCTTTTTGTAGGATCCTTTGCTGTTGCTTTAATAATAATATTTTCTACCGCTTGAGAAACTTCGACTATGTCTTTAACTCGAGGCATTTCATTGTTTTTATGCATTATAATAGTTCCAGCTGAATCTGATCCAGAATAAGGATATTTACCTGTCAACATTTCATATAATAATATACCTAAGGCATATACATCAACTAATTTAGTTGTGTGTTCCTTACCGTTTAGTGTTTCAGGAGCCGCATAATATGGACTGCATAAAACATTATTTGTTTTAGTATATCTTTGCGAATCAGAATCCAAAGAAATTCCTAAATCAATAATTTTTATATCTTGAGTTTTAGAAATTATTATGTTTTCTGATTTAATATCACGATGAATAATTCCTAGATTATGTAATTCACTAAGTCCAGCTGCTATTTGTTTTGCATATGTTATTGCTGTTCTTGTGTTTAATGAACCATGTAATTTTATAGATTCTTTAATTGTTAAACCTTCAATATATTCCATGACGAAATATTCGTCTATGCCTTCATTAATGTGATAATCGTAAACATATGGTATATTTTTTGACTTAATTTTTTTTAAAAAGTTCAATTCACTTTTAAATCTTTCCAAATTCTTTACATTTCTATCAGTATGTCTGTACTTAAGGGCAAATCGTTTTTTTTCTGAATCTAGTGTTTCTACTAAATAAACTGCTCCCATGCCACCAGTCCCTATTAAACTAATAATTTTATATTTTTTGTATAAAGCAGATTCTCTTGGTGGTAAATGTGAAGGATTATTCATCATCTCCTCCTTTTAAATCGATTAAAATCATTGACATATTATCGTTAGAATCATTCATTTCTGCAACAGATAAAATTTGTTCTATTTTTTCTTCGTTTGTAATTTTTTTGTTTCCTAATGTTACCTGAAATTCATCATTGTCTACAAAACCGTGAACTCCATCACTTGTAAGAAATAAATAAGAAATTTTTTCATAACTTTCTTGAGTTATTTCAAACATTTCAATGGTTGTTCTTTTTGTAGGGCCAATTGAACTTGTCAATGCTTGTGAATGCAGAGCTTTATGTGCAGAAACTTTGTTAATTCCTTCATTTACTAGTTGAGTGTATCAGTTATGATCATTTGTCAATTGAATGATTTCTCTTTTTTCAGTTAAAGCATATGTTCTTGAATCACCAACATTAAAAATTATTATTCTTTTTTGTTCAGGAAAAATAAGAGCAGCAGTTAATGTAGTTCCCATATCGGTTTTACTTGTATCATTTTGACTTTGCACACGCATTTGTTTTTTAATTTTCTCGATTGTTTCAAAAAATCACTTTTGTGCATTATCTACATCAAGTTGATAATAATTATTAAACTCTATACCAAAGCTATTTATGGTAGTTGACGAAGCTACTGAACCACCAAAATGTCCACCCATTCCATCACATAAAATAGCAAAGTAAATTCCGTCTTTTTCAAAAAAATCAACACGGTCTTGATTTTCTTGACGATAAGAACCTTTATTAGTTTTTTTTAAAATTTGCATTAATTTATTTCCTTTAAAATTATTTCTCTAATTTCGTTAGCTGCTTGTTCAGGAGTGTGATTTATTACTCTATATTTAAAAATGTTTGATTCGTTTATTTCTTCTTGGGCTTTTTCTAAACGACTTCTTAAAGTATCATCATTTTCTGAACCTCTTTTAATAATTCTTGCTTTTAAATCTTCCATACTTGGAGGTAAAACAAAAATGCTTATTATGTTATATTCATCGGCCTTTTTTGAAAGCTCTTTTATAACTTGATTTGCTCCACGTGTTTCAATTTCAAGCATCGGAACTTTTCCTTTTTTATTAATTTTTTCAAGCTCTGACCAAAGAGTTCCATAATAATTTCCAAAGTGATATGAAAATTCTAAAAATTCTCTTCCTTTTATCATTTGCTGCACAATTGATTTGTCCATAAAATGATAATGAATTGAATTAATTTCACCAGGTCTTGGTTTTCTTGTTGTCACAGAACAAGATAAAGAAAGATTTAGTTCATCAAATTCAAACAAAAGTCTTTCAATTGTCCCTTTTCCTACACCACTTGGTCCACTAAAAATAATCACATTCTTCTTGCTATCTATCATAATTAAACATTATATATATTTTTATATATTTGAATAACATAAAGATATTAATTATTAAAAATTCACTTAATTTTATATAAAAATTAACATCAAAATATACTTATTTGGTAAAATTTGTTTATGAAAAAACACATAAATCCACAATTTTTAGAGATTTTAAATACAATTGTAACTAGCGATTCATACATACCAGAACACGCTAAGAAAAATCGTAAAATAATTGTTATTCTAAGAACCGTATATCTAATTATTATAGCCACTTTAGTATTTTTCAGCTTTTTTAGTTTTGCTATTAAACAAAAAGAATTGGCTTCAATAAAAGTAATTATTTCACTTACTACTTTTTTTGTTTTTTTAGCCGATTATATTCTTCACTGATTGACATATCCAGTAAGAAATAAAACTAAAAAAAGTAATTGAGTTAAACTTTTAATTTTTCCATTTACAGGCGTTGGTTTAATATTACTTTTTTCAACTCTTGCTTCGTTTTCAGTGCTTCAATATTTAGGACTTAAATCTTATAATTTGTTTACTATTTTTGAAACTATAACTCTAATTAGATTATTAAGATTAATTTTAATTCTAAAAGTATTTACTCCATTTAGAGTGTTTATTAACGTTTTTAAAGAACAAAGAGTTGTATTAATTAACACTTTTTTCTTTATAGGAATTTTAATTATTGCATTTGCTTTAATCATTTGAAACAATGAAGTTAATTGATTAGATGAACAAATCACTGAAAAATTAAAAGAATTAAATGCACCAGTTGAATCTCAAGAGTATAAAAAAGCTTATCAATTAGCATATGATGATATGTCCTCTGGTGTTGTAACTAACTTTTTAGATGCATTGTATTATGCCACAATAACCTTAACCACAATAGGATATGGAGATTTTGCACCACATGCAGCTAATTCAAAAGTTGTTGTTATAATTATTTCAATTTTAGGAATTGCAGTCTTTGCAATACCATCAGGTGTAGTTGCTGGAGCTGTCTTAACACAAATACAAGATCTTGAAAATTCAAAACGTAAAAAATCAATAAAAGAACGTGAATAAAGTTGGTAAAACCAACTTTTTTTATTACGTTTTTAATGAAAAAATTAGCATTATTAGATAATAATTTTAAAATTCTTTTAAAGTAATCAATTTATAATTAAAAGTAATAATTATTAAGGAGTATTAAAATGAATAATAAGGAGAGAGAGATCCAATAAAAAGATAATTTTATGAGCTCTCTTCGATGATGCAACTTCTTCATATAAAGGTGCTATACAGAAGTATAAAAAGGATTTTTTATACAATATAGAAGTACATTCGGTTGGAATTAATGATGTTAAATTCCCTAAATCAGATACCTATTTTTATCACAAAATAGATTTATCTTTAACTAATCTAAGTCTTATAAAACAATTGTCAGAATTACCAAAACCTGACATTATTTTAGCTTCACCTCCTTGTGAATCTTGATCTGGTGCTGATTGCGCAGCAAAAATGGTAAAAAGTATTAGCAAAAATGGTGTGTGAAAAGTTGAAAATGCTGTTTTTATGAAGAATATTTAAAAACTTGTCATCCCGTTAAAAGAAGATTTTTGACAATAAAGAAGCGGGCAGGTTAATCGGTGAAGAAACAATAGGCGGAACAATTAAAATAATTCAAAAATTCAAACCAAGTGTTTGAGTTATTGAGAATCCTGCAACATCTAAAACTTGGGAATTCCAAGAAAATCACTGAAATTTTTTAGGCTTTATGAATAAAACATATTATTCATCTTATAATACAAATTATGGTTTAAAACCAACTATTTTTAAGTCAAATATGGAATTTAAACTTTTAAAAAATAGAGTAAAAGGAAATAATAATCATATGGCAAGAGGATCATATTCTCAGCGAAGTTCTATTCCTGATGAATTAATAAAAACAATTGTTGGACAATCATTAAATAAAACTAAAAGAAGGTAATAAATGAAAAATTATAAAGATTTAATCGGCAATAAAACATATAAATATTGAAAAATAGGTACTTGCTTTGGAAGTTATTTTAATACCATTTTAAGGTGATTAAGAGATGAAAGATTTATAAAACAAATTCAAAATTTAACTATTTCTGTTAAAGAAAGAGATTCTTCTATAACCGAAGTTTATTTTGAACAATTAGGGGATATAATTTTTTATAATGGTTCTAATAATTCTTATAAAAAAACAACAATTAAACAATTTTTAGCTCTTTTAAAATGCGTTGAT
Organism: Mycoplasmopsis alligatoris A21JP2; assembly: GCF_000178375.1. Taxonomy (GTDB): domain Bacteria; phylum Bacillota_I; class Bacilli_A; order Mycoplasmatales; family Metamycoplasmataceae; genus Mycoplasmopsis; species Mycoplasmopsis alligatoris. The sequence goes on from NZ_ADNC01000029.1 coordinate 11,318, forward strand.
ATTATTGAATATACATATAACGACGAAAAAATCAAATTCAATCAGTTATTTATTAATAATTTAAAAAATAATATTAGTGAAAAAATTGAAAATAATAAATTTTTAACAAACTATATTTTAGATCGTACCAAATTACGTTTTGAAGTGCTAATAGATGATAATAATGATGTTGCTGATGACAAACAAATTAATTCCTTTATTTACTCTGTTTGATTAACTTCGTTAAATAAATATTCACAAGAAAAAGGATATTCTTTTGAATTTTCAGTACTATTAGAGAAATTAAGGGAAATCGATGCAATCACTAAAATGACTGATTTAACCACGATTCTCTGTTATTGCCCTGAGAAAAAGTAAGAAAATTAGCAACTATTATTGCAAATGATTTTGGTTTAGAAATGGATGATCTAACTGTTATTTTTTCAGATAAAAATCTCCCTAAATACATTATCAAAGAAAATAAAATCAATAAAAATGATATAAAAGATAGTTCAGAAATACTTACTATTTATGAGTTTGTAGAGAAATATACTAATAATTATATTCCATTATTTCAACGTAAATATGTTTGAAATCAAGATGCAATAAAAGCTTTTTTAAATTCATTATTAGAAGATTGTAGCGAAAAGAAAAAATCTTATTTAAATAATATTTTATTGACTAAAAATGGAGATAGATATAACATAATAGATGGACAACAAAGAACATTTACAATGGTTTTAATTTTGTATACAGTGTTTAAAAAAATGTCTCATAAAAAACAACAAGTTTCAAATATTTTTAAAAAATTATTTGAGAGTAGAAATTGTGATGGATCTATAAAATTTAATTGAATAGAAAACGTTAGAGAAGTTTCTAATTACACTGATTTTGAAATTATATTAAACAAATGAAATAGTGATAACTCGATAAGTAATTTGTTGCTTGTGATATTGTCTACATTGAATGACTCAAAAGTAACTGTTGAACAATTTTATAAGCATATTTTGTTTGATACAATATTAACTACAACTATTTTGTACAATAAAGATGACGATAAACTATTTGCAAATTTAAACACATTGCAAGTTCCACTAAACGCACTAGATTTAGTAAGAAATTACGTATATACATTATCAATTAAAAATCCAAAATCATCTACAGAACAGGCAAATAAAGCAATAAAAAATTTTAATAGCAAAATAGAAAAAATGTTCTTAAAGAAAAACGGTGAAATTGATGTAATAAAATTTAGATTATTTACTGAAAATCTTGTAACCAAATTAAATTTAAAAATGCTTAAAAGTTACAAATCAACAAATGAAGTAGAAGTTGCAAAAAGTTTTCATTAAATTTTAGGTGAACTTTATTCAAAATATCAAACAAATGTAGATAAAATAATTGAAGAAATCGAAAATTACGCTTCACAATTTAGTTTAATTTATGAGTGAAAAAATTATAAAAATGATGAAAATGAGAAATTTTGAACAAATTATGGAATTCATCAACATGTTTTTGGAGCATCATTTGGCTTTAGTAAAAATGTAACATTTCCGGTTATTTGAGCATTATTAGATAAGTTTAATTTTTACAAATCAAAAAACGATGTTAAAGATCAAAATGTTGATTTACTAGGAAAATGATTATTTGAACTAGAAAGATTTGTTATTTATTGAGATACAGTTTATTTCAAAGGTGAATCGTTACCAATAAAAATGAAAAATATTGCTACAAAAATTCAAGAAACTAATCAATACACACTAGTTGATTTTCAAAACGACCTGATAAATATCATTCCATCTTTAGCCAATGGTTTAAAAAATAAAAAAGATATTTTAAAAGAGAAATTTACTGAAAAATTTTTAAATATACCTGATAATGTAAAACCTACAAATAAGTTAAATTTGTTTTATCTTTTTAGAGTTTTATACTATTTAGAAAATGATCAATCAATTTATATTAATACTGAAAAACCATCAATTCAAAAACAAAATCGTTTTGATACAAATGACGATTGATCATTAGATCATAAATTACCAATGACCATTAATAAAGAAGACACTAGATTTAATAATATAAACAAATACAATCAGTATGTAAAAAAAATTGGTAATCATGACATTATGTTAAAAAGTGAAAATTCAAGAAAAAACAATAATATGACTTCTGGAGAGAAACATAAAACTGGTTTATATAATAAAATTGATGGTGTTTATGATCCTTTAGAAATTTCAGGGACAGAAAATGAAATTTTTGAAAATATAGATCGCAGATCAGAACAAATTATAAATATTCTTTCAAAAATTTATTCATACACCGATGAAGAAATTAATGTTTATTATGAATCACAAAAATAGTAATTAAAAAAAGAGTTTCAAGCTCATTTTTTTAATTAAATTTGTCAGTCAGAGATGTATTTACCTTCATCATCTTTTTGAGTTCCAATAACTGCTAAAACAAAGTCGATTAGTGCTCAAATACCTAGACCACCAAAAGTTAATAATTTTAAAAGTCCTAGTCCGATTCTACCTGCGTAAAAGCGATCTACTCCAAATGTTCCTAAAAAGAATGATAGTAAAGTTAAAGCAAGTCTGCTTTTTCTACTTGGTTGTTGATTCATAATTTTTTCCTTTCATAAATATTCTATAATTATAATATATTATTTATATAATAAAATAATTTATCTTAATTACGATAAATAAATGAAAATTTTACGTTTTTTTCTTGTAATAAAAATATCTAGAATAATGATTAAAAGTTACTTTTATAATATAATATAAACAATTATATATTTATAGAAAACAAGGAAAATATGCAACAAAAAAATCAAGAAATTATCCCTGAATTAAGTAAGGAAGAGTTGTTAAGTACAGACCGAGAAAAAGGTTTAAGCACTCAACAAGTTGAACAAAGAGTGAGTATTTATGGCTTAAACATGATGCACTCTTCAAAAAAAATTAATCCTTTTATGGCTTTTTTAAAGCAATTTAAGGATTTTATGATTATTTTACTTTTAACTGCAGCACTTTTTAGTGTATCAGTTGCTATTTATCAAGTTGTAAGTCATGGAACTGAAAATAGAATGAGTGAAACAATTATAAGTTTTGTTGAACCGGCTATTATTTTACTAGTTGTTGTTCTAAATAGTATGCTTGGCGCGTATCAGGAAATAAAAAGTGATCAAGCTGTAAAAGCTCTTGAAAAAGTAAATGAAACAAATTCAAAAGTTCTAAGAGATGGAAGAATTGTTTTAATCCCTTCTAGCCAACTAGTACCTGGAGATATTATTATTGTTGAAGCTGGAGATACAATTAGTGCTGATGCTAAATTATTAGAATCATTTAACTTAATGGTTGTTGAATCTTCACTTACTGGTGAATCGTTACCAGTTGACAAAAATCACTTAGCACAAGACACAGAAGGCATGGCATTAGGTGATAGAAAACAGAGTATTTTTGCCGGAACTTATGTAACAAATGGTCGTGGAGTTGCAATTGTAACTGCCACCGCAACAAAAACTGAAATTGGAAAAATTAATAATTTAATCCAACAACAAGATGTACAATTATCGCCACTTCAAATAAAATTAAATAAATTAGGAAAAGTATTTAGTATTTTAGGAATTGTTTTATTAATTTCAAGTGCACTAGCACAAATCCTATTAGACAATATAATTAGTGATCGTTGAGACAATATTAACGTATATACTAACTCATTAATTACATCTATTTCATTGGCTGTAGCTGCTATTCCAGAAGGTTTAATCACCTTTACCACAGTGCTTTTAGCAATTGGTGTTAAAAATATGGCACGTGAAAACGCTATTATAAAATCACTTTCAAGTATAGAAACATTAGGTTCTACATCGATTATTTGTTCAGATAAAACTGGAACGTTA
>NZ_ADNC01000028.1 GCF_000178375.1 Mycoplasmopsis alligatoris A21JP2
TAAAAAATAAGTTAAAAATAGAAAACAAAATATAAACGAAATCATTGTTGCAATCATTAATGGTACATTAGGAAAGATCTTTAAAAATCTATCCGACATTGACTCACTAATTGATTGAGGTTTATCTATTGCTTCTTGTAAATAAGTAGCAACATCTCTTATAGCATTTGTATATTTTTCCATATTAGCCTACGTTCCAGTATTATTTGTATACGAAGAATAATAAAATTGCAATAAGAAGTGAATAAATAGCTGACGATTCGGCAATAGCCATCCCAACAATCATCATTGAACGAATTTTACTTTCAGCTTCAGGGTTTCTACCAACTGCTTCAGCAGCTTTACCGGCTGCATAACCTTGACCAGCTCCAGTTCCTAAAACTCCAATCATTGAAGCTCCAATTCCTACGGCTACTAGTCCAAATCCTATACCTTTATCGGCAGGAACGTTTTTTGATGCTTCTGTAGCTGTGTTTGCAGCTTCAGCTAAAAATGTAGTAACTTTATCTAACATAATTTCTCCTAATAAATTTCTTGTTTAACTTTATAAGTTTTAATATTTTTCTTTTCATTCATTTTTGCTTCTTCTTCTGAAGTAGGCATTTCATTAACTCAATAAATTGTCGTTAATAGAGTGAAAACATAAGCTTGAATAACTGCACCAAGTAAATCAAAATACATATGTAAAAATGGCGTGATGATTGGTGCAAAAAAGTATCATTCATGTTCAGCCATTCCAGGTAGTTTTGTTCAAATAATTCCACATACTAAATAAATAAGTAAAACTATTGAACCTCCTCCAATTATGTTTCCATAAACCCTAAAACCTAAGGAAATCAATGGAGCAAACTGACCAATAACTTCTAGAACATTAATGTATTTTTTTAGGAATCTTAACTTCCGATATGTTAATCCTACAACATAAATTCCAATTCAAGATGACAGTGCTAAAACTAACGGTATTGAATAAGAAGTAGAAATAGGTTCTAACCCTAAAATACTTACTAAGTTACCTACTAATAAAAAGGATGCTAAAGTAAATATATAATATTTTGCTTTGCTTAATTTTCCATCAGTTGATGAAAGAAAATTATTTTCAACCATGCCAACATAAGCTTCTGCAATCAAAACAATTCCTGTAGGCGATTGAGAAGGTTTTATTTTTCGTGCTTTAACAAAAATAATTACTGAAACGATACAAATAATTAAAGTTGTAATAACTAACGAAAATAATTGTGGTTGATTTCACGAAGCAATAATATGCTCTTTAAATGAATCCATCTTTTCCTTTCTTTTTTAAATAGTTATAAATTCCATTGCTTCATAAAAGACTAAAAGGAAGCAGTGTAATACCAAAAATAAATGTAAATATATTAATTGGTTTATTAAAAAAAATAGTTTTTTGGTTAATTTTTTTAGCGTGTTCTAAGTTAATATAAATAATTAGATAAATTACTAAACCAACTATAATTAAGCTAAATAAGTGTTTTAAAATTCCAAAAACTATCGCACTTTTTTTCCTTTTGTATAGAATTAAAAGCACACTAAAGTTGCTTAGTTCATAATTGAAATAAGAAACTAAAGCGCCAATTGCAAATCCAAAAAATAATGAATAGTTTATTGATCATAAACTTATTAAAATGATGCTAATGCTAAGCAGTGAGACAAAGAAAAATATGTAAAAAATTTTATCAAATTTACTTTGTATCATTTTTGCTCCTGGCTAATATGCTCTATATAATTTTAAAACTTTTTATTTTTTAAAGAAAAAAAGAATATTTTTTTTAATAATAAAAATATTACTTAATATTTTCATATTATTTTAATTTATTGAGAAAAAATAAGAATAATTCTCAATTTGAAAATATATTATTTTTATAAATATTATAAAAAATGAAGAGTTTTTAAAACCCTATCATTTCACTTTAATAATTATTTTTTCAATTTCATTTTGACCATGATTTCTTTTAGGTGCATGAGCTTCAAATGGTAAGAAAATAGCAAATGTATTTTCTTTAACCGGAATACGTCCTTCTTTGAAATTGTTTTTATATAAAACTATATCTTCGATTGCGTTGTATTCTGCAACTATATCAGTTGATTTTAATTCTGGGTTAACTAAATATGTAATATTATCTTCATAATTTACATATAAATGTATGTCTGCATATTTATAGTGAATTTCATTTACTAATTCTTCATCTTTTAAAGTACAGCATTTAATTCTTTTAACAAAAATATCTTCATCAATTTTTGTTACACCTAATTCAACCTTTAAGTAATTATTTGTTTTTAATCAAGTTATAGCTTTATCTAAATTTTTATTTATTCCATAATACTTATGAATATTGCTTAATTTATCGTAAATCATTATTCATCCTCACTTTTAATTATTTCTGCCTGTTCAAGTAAAATATTATCTGAATCTTTAAATATTTCATCAACTATTTTATTACTATTTTCGTGAAAATTTTTTTCTAATGATATTTTTTCAAATTCTTCTCATTTTCTTTTATTTTTGCTTTTATAGTTATTTAAGGAATTAAACAACCCTTTATCAGTTTTTAATAATTGATTTAATTGACTAATTAAACTTACGGTACTATTTAAAATAGTATTAACTTTTTTGCCATGTGTTGAGTATTTTTTTTCAAATGAATTTATTACAGATAAATATTCTTCAGCCATTAAATAATCATCAAATTTTTTATGTCATGATTTTATTAATGAAATAACATAATTTGTTATTGAAGGAGAAATAAATTCAATTTTATGTTGTGCTCTAATATTTGCCACTAAATTTCCTCCTTGAAGAGCTATAATATGCTGAAACATAGCCTCAGAAGGAATAAATATCATGGCTACATCCGTAGTTAAATTTTCTACAATATATTTATTTGATACATCTTTTGAAATAGATGTAATTACTGATACAAACTCAGATTATGCTTTATTAATTTGACTAATGTCCTTAGTTGATTCTCTTTTTTCTATATAGTTTTGGAAACTTTTTAAAGGAAATTTAGAATCTATAGGTAAATAAATCGTTTTGTTTATTTCATATCAACTG
>NZ_ADNC01000027.1 GCF_000178375.1 Mycoplasmopsis alligatoris A21JP2
ATTTAAATCTTGTTGATGAAATTTTTGTAATTTCAGGTTCTTATAAAAATAGTTTTACTAATAAAAATTTAACATTAATTACATCAGAGTTAGCTAAACAAATTCTTGATGCAACAAATCCTCAAAGTGTTTTTGCTTTATGCAAAATTCCACAAAATAAATATAAAATTACCGGTAACAAAGTTGTATTTTTAGATAATTTGCAAGACCCTGGAAATGTAGGAACGATCATAAGACTATCAAAGTCTTTTGACATTGATACATTGATTGTTAAAAATTTTGATATTTACTCACCTAAATGTTTACGCTCAACACAAGGTGCAATATTTAATCAAAATATAATTTTAGTAAATAATAATGATTTACTAAAAGAGCTACAACACAGTGGTTTTGAGATAGTAACTACTGTTTTAAATCAAGAATCCATTGAACTAAACAATTTTAACTTTAACAAAAAAACTGTAGTGATTTTTGGAAATGAAGGCAGTGGAATTGAAAAAGAAATAATTAACAATTCTAATAAAAAAATATACATACCAATATCATTTGAAAGTTTAAACGTTGCTACTTGCGCAGCTATTGTTTTAAACAAATGAAGAAACGGATAAAAATGACAATAACAGAACTATTAAAAGTATTAAATGAAAAAGAATTTAAAACTAGCATTTACGGTTATGACATAGAACAAGTAAATAAATTTTTTGTAGATTTTTCTTCAAATTTATACTCACATGATATTGAATTTCAAAAAATAAGCAATGACTATGAAACACTACAAAAAAAATACATTGAATTAAAGCAAGACGCTGAAAAAATGAAATTTGATCTTAAAAAACAAAGTGACATAATTAAAGGGTTTACTAATGGAAAAAAATAAAAAAGATGAGTTTAAAAACTTAATAAATTGATTTCCTGGACACATGGCAAAAGCCATTAAGGAAATTAAAGAAATCTCAACTTTAGCCGATTTATTTATTGTAGTTCTAGATGCACGTTGCCCTATTAGTTCTTATAACGAAGACTTTGACAAAATAGCACCTACTAAACCAAGGTTGTTTATTATTACAAAATCTGATATTATGGACCAAAATAAAAAAACACTAATCACAAGTAGATTTAAAAACGAAAATCTGCTATGGTTAGACTTAAGAAAAAGTAAATCCAGAAATCTTATTTTAGCTAAAATAAATAAAATCATGGATGCTAAAATAAAACGCGACAAAGAAAAAGGAATGATTAGTAGTAAACTAAAAAGTTTTGTTGTTGGAGTCCCAAATAGTGGAAAAAGTACACTAATTAATTTAATGCAACAAAAATCTACTCTTAAAGTTGCAAATTATCCAGGTGTAACTCGCCTTAAGCAATGAGTTATAGTTGGTAATCATTACTTTTTAGACACTCCAGGTATTTTACTTCCTAAGTTTGAAAATCAAGAAATAGCAACTAAATTAGTTACAATAGGTTCTATAAAAAGCGACATATTCCCATTAGATTTTATTTCTACTCAATCATTTAAATTAATGTCTAAATATTATCCAGAAATAATTAAAAATCAATTAGGAGTCGAACCATCACAAGACGAAAAAGAAATCTTTTCTATATTTCACGATATCGCTAAAAATAAGGGATTTTATACAACAAACAATAAAGTTGATTTAGTAAAAACCAGAATATTTTTTATGAATTGAACCAAAACTATAACTGGTGTAACCTTTGATTAAAAAACATATTTGTTAAAACAAGTATGTTTTTTTATTAAATTAATAATCGCTCATAATTCTTATTATCATAGAAAAAAACGTTTGTTAAAAATGAGATCATAGTATTCAAGTTTTTTCTGTCAAACAAATAAAACTGATGTTTTATTTTATCTAAATACCTATAAATAAGGCATTTTGGTTTGAAATTTCTTCATTGAATTTGTGTAAATATTTTTCTTTAGCAAACATTATAGATAAAATAATTTTTTGTTTTTGATCTTCTGAAAAACTTAAATTGTATAAATTAGCTCTTTTTTTAAGATCTTGAATATTATCTTCTTGTGATTTGATAAGAGCACTAAATACTGAGATTAAGTTTTTAATTTCTTTAATTTGTTCACAAGTTTAATAATATTTTGACTTCTTTCTTTTGACCTCCAACAATAACACCACCAACACAAATATTTCACCATCTTTTGTCACAACCATATATTTTTTGTCAAGTATGTTTGCAACTTTATTAGTTGTTTCAACATCTTTAAGAAAAATTTGTTGCGTAAATATGCTAAGCAATCAATTTTTAAAATAAAAATCAAACAATATTGAAAATGTTTGATTTTGTCCTTACTCAGCTTTTAAAACATCAAAATATAAATCATTCAAATTTACTGATTGTTTTCCGCTGGAGTCAATTTTGATTTCTTTTTTTAGTAAATATAAAAGAAGTTTATTAAATAAGAGATCATCGCATTTTAAGTGAATAATGTTGTCTTTAATTTGATATTCAACATGATAATTTTTGTTAAAAAGTTTTAATGAATCTTCTACTATTCAAATTTCAGGAGATTTAATATAGTAGCTATATTCTTTCTCACTTGTTTTTTCTTGAATGGTTTTTGTTTCGTAAATTTTTCCTTTTTCAATTACAGTATAGCTATCTATATATTTTTCAAGTTCAGCTAAAATATGACTTGAAATAAAAATTGTTTTGCCTTTTTTGTTTAAATCTTTTAAAATTTCATAAAGTTCAATTCTTATTTTTGGATCTAAATTAGCCGCTGGTTCATCTAATATTAATATTTCTGGGTCATTCAATAGTGATTGAATTAAAAGTACTTTTTTCTTCTCTCCAGATGATAAATTTATTCCAGATTTTTTTAAAATTTCTTCTGATAAGTTATGATTTTTTGACAATTCTTGAACCTTTAGTTTTCCTTGTTCAACGCTTAAGCCACTAAGTTGAGCCATCATTTCTAAATATTCAAATACTTTTAATTTTTTTGGAAAAGTTGCTTCTTCTGGTATGTAACCAATTTTTCTTTTTGATTCTTGATCTTTAAAACTTTGACCTAATATTTCAATTTCTCCAGTAACACTTGGATAAAATCCTAAGAGTGAACGAAAACTTGTTGTTTTACCAGCACCATTAGCACCAATAAAACCGTGAAATTGACCTTCATATATTTTAAAATTGATATTATTCAAAACTGTTTTGTGTCCAAAAGATTTATTAACATTTTTAAATTCTATTGCTATTTTTTTCATATTAACGAATCTCCTTTTTCTTAGTAATGTAATATCCACCAATTATTGAAGATACTGAAATTATTGATATGATTAAAAACACTAAATAAATTGGATACGATCAAGATTCTTGTTTTGAAATAATTATTGAATTCATTTCATAAATCGAAGGATTTTCATTTACTTTGTCTAATAAACTAAATATAGTGGCAGGAACTTCTTTGTATTCATTTAAATATTTGTCTAGTACTAATGCATAAATAACAGTTTTATTTAATGTTTGAAAGTTTATAAATGGTATTTTTCTATATAAGTAGTTAGCGTAATTTTCTTTTAATTCCTTTTTAAGAAATTCACGACTTTGAACTTCATTTTCATTTGAAACTGATTCTGTTTTTTTCAGTTCAACAAATAAGTTATCAATTTGTTGGTCTCAATTTTCAAATTCAAGTATTATTGTTTTATCAAGGAATTTTTTTAAATTATTAGATATTGCAGTAAAGTAATTATCATTAAATTTTTGAATTCTTTGTGCTAAATTATTAGGATATTTCTCTGGCGATAAATCTTTATTTTTTAGTAATTCATCTATTAAAACTTTTAATTCTGATTTTTGTTTTTCATCTAATTCTACAATAGAGTTAAGATCAAAATTATTTTTTTCTTTTGAAATTTCTACTAATTCAATTCCAAATTCTATTGATTGATAATGTGATGTAGTTTCATTAGCATCCGGTAAGTAAACTTTGTATTTTCTTGTATATTGTAAAAATTCTTTAACTTTTTGCAGTGTATCAAATAAATTATTGTTTGTAGTTATAATTTTTTGATTATTGTTTAAGGATCAGTAAGTTAAAAACTCTTTGTTTATTTCATCTGCTGTTAAGGGTTTTGAGTATACAAAATTGTTGTTTTGTGGAATTGCTACACCTGGTGTACCTGAATTATTTATATTAAAAACTTTTGAATATGAACTAGTAAACATTTTTGAAACATCAAATAAATAAGAAATATTAGCTAAAATAGGCTGAGTAGGCTGGTCTTGATATAATCTTCCACCAATTGATATTTTTGGCTTACCTACAGCTAAATCGGTAAATTTTTTATTATTGTCATCCTTTAAAGATGTTGCATTGTTTTTTATTGGCTCATTAAATCCTAAGTTATTAAATATATTTGTTAATGATAAAAGTGATGTTAGAAATGTAAATATATAATATGATGAAAATATTAATCCCACTGATGCATTAGCATTTAATACTGATGAAACAAGTCCAAACAGACTTATAAAAAATAAATTAACCAGTAAACACAATAAGGAATAAGCAAGAGTAAAAAGTAAAAATAATTTTAGATCGGTTACAAATGAATCAGATTTTAAAGCTGCAAATATTAAGGCAAAAAATATAGTTAATAAATAATAAACAATATTGAAAAAGCTAGTAAAAATTGATGAATTTAAAAAATTTGAAAAGAACATTTTTTTTCTTGAAATTGGTTTAGATTGCATAACATATGTCAAGCCCTCTCTCTTAACAAAACCAAAACAAAAATTAGATACTAAAACTGAGGAAAGAACAAGTAGAGGTAAAGCTAGAGAAATTAAACTCATGAAGTAACCTTCAACTTGGTTTTTTCCAAAAACAGGAAATTTATCTCCTAAAAAATAATTTAATAAAAAAGTTAATATTGCAAAAATTGCAGTTAGACCTAATGTTAAGTATAATGTCATTGATCTTTTATAAGCTAAAAGATTTAATTTAAATAAAGTTTTCATAGATATATTTTACTATTTTTATTCAATATAAAATCAAACAAAAAAGCCGCTATTATGCAGCTTTTGAAGGGATTATTCCACCAGGAATCATTTTAGCTATATCATCTGGTAACTTTGATGGGTCAGCATTTTTTAAGTCATTTGAATTTACTTTTCCAATGTATTTATCAATAATGCTATTAATTAATTTTGTTTTTAATTTTGGATCAACATTTTTATCGGTATATTTATCTACAATGTTGGTAACTATTTTTGTTGCAGATTCCTTACCGGTTTCATTTAGTTTATCTTTTATATTTAGCGATCCTAAAATTTCATCAACAGGCTTATCATTAATTTTCAATTTACTTGTATCAGCTTTTATAACTGCTTCAATTTCTTTTTCAGTTATTTTTGCTGCTGGATTTTTCTCAATAACTTTCTTTACTTCATCATCAATTTTTTTATTAATAATATTAGCAGCTTGATCACTAAATTCAGGGTTGTTTAAAACATTAACGGTTTTATCAACTAATTCCGTTTTATCCTTGCCGCTAAGACTATTAGGATCTAAAAAGATCAATTTTAAAACATCTTTTTTTTCTAATAAATCGGTTATAGTAGTTAAATTTTTACCTAAACCAATACCATAATTTATGGTTGTTATTTTAACTAATGGATTCAAGAATTTATTTGTAAAATCATTATCTGCTCTTTTAGAAAAGTTAATAACGTTTGATATTAACACTGCTGAAGGAACAGCGGCTACAATACCTATTAATGCACCAAGTATTCTTGATAAAATTACTTTTTTTGATTTTTTAGGTTTCAATTTTCCTATTATAGAAATAATTGCCACTGCTAAACCAAAAATAAAATAAGCCAATAAAAGACAAATTGCTGCAACTAAAGGAGTTACAATCTTTATGATTAACTGCGATGCTGTTTTAAACTCAGGAGTTGTAGAAAATTCTTTTCCAACAACGTCTGCTAAAATTGTTTCAATATTCGCATTTAAAAACTTCGAAAATATTAAAGAACAAATTATAACAACAGAAGGAATAACAACTAAGGCTACTGCACTTCTTAAAATTCCTAATAAAAATCCTAGTAAAAACCCTATTAATAAAATTATTACAAATATTATTGGAACTGAAATTTCGGGTTTTAATACATCAGCTACTTTATTTAATTGAATTATTAAATCTTGTGCTGGATTATTTGGTTCTTTGTTAATAATAATATTAGAATTAGTTAACATTTTAACCTCCTATAGATAAATTGCATTTGCAACTTTTTTTCAAGGTTGTTTTTTATTGATTCTGTCAATAAATAAATTCCCTTGTAGATGATCTAGTTCGTGTTGGAAAACTATTGCTACATAGCCAAATACGTCAAAAGTAACAACCTTTTTTTGAAAGTATGAATATGCTTCAACAATAACCCTTGCATCCCTATGTACAAATCCTTCTTGACCTGGTCAATCTTCATGAACGCTTAAACATCCTTCGCCTTCAGATAAGGCAGTTTTGGTTTCACTTCTAGAAATAATTTTAGGATTAAACAATACATCTCTAAATATTTCTTTGTTATTTACTGAATCACGTACATGAACATAAAAAACGTTTTTTAATATACCATATTGAACAGCTGCAACCCCTACTCCTGGCCGAAATTTAGAATTTTCTTTTTGACTATCGTCGATATGATAAATCATCTTTTCAGCTAGATCAATATCTTCTTGAATAAGTGGAATTGATACATTTACAGATTTCTGCCTTAAAACTTTTTTTGGCAATTTAACTAACTTTACATCAAACATAGTTTTATTATAAACTATTACAATCTTATTTTTCTTATTTTAAAATATAATTTAAACATGTTAAGAATAATTTCAGGAAAATACGGAAAACGTTTAATTGAGCAACCAGATTATGATATTACAAGAGCTACAAGCGATAAAATTAGAGAATCTATTTTTTCCGCATTGCACTTTGAAATAGAGGGAAAAATTATTTTAGACTTGTTTTCTGGTAGTGGTTCATGATCAATTGAAGCTTTATCACGAGGTGCACTAAAAGCTATTAGTATAGAAAAAAATAAGGCTGCTTTTGCAGTTATTCAAAAAAACGTTTCTAATCTAAAAATTACAAATGTTGAATTACACAATTATGATGCTTTAAGATATTTACAAGGTGCAAAAGGTAAAAAATTTGACTTTATTTTTATGGATCCGCCTTTCAAGGAAATTAATTTATTAAATGATAGTTTAAAATTTATTATTGAAAATAAAAACCTTGCTACTTATGGAACAATTATTGTTGAAACCGATCAACCAGAAAAAATACTTATACCCAAGGGTTTACAGGTAAAAAAGGAAAAAAAATATGGAAAAATAACAATACTTTTTTTAAATGAATTTTTCTAAATTTTCTCAATAAATAATTAAACCCAAATCTTTTAAATGAAAAATTAATTTTAAATATATTTCTTTGTTAATTTCTAATGAAACGTTGCTTAAATATTTTTTGTGATCATTTCTTAATAAATAATAAGCTTCCAAAGTTTCGTTATTTAAAGACTTATCAGAATGTAAATTACATAAAAAACCACCTAAAAAAAATTCAAAATCTACTATTTTTTTAGTTGACAAACACACACAACATTTATAAAAGTTAGGTTCTGATCCGTGAAGTTTTAACAAATATGAACAAATAATAGTTAAAATATAAGAATTTTTTCCAAAACCAACAAAATCAATTAATTTTTCATAAATATCTAAAATGTTATTTTTGCCTGTAAATAAGGATAATATGTAAACTAGTTTTTGCGCAAACATAGAATTAAACAAAATAGTACTATCAAAACTTTTTAAAGTATTTGATTTTTTTAATTTACTCATTTTATTATTTAAACGTGCCTGAAAATATTCAATTTCAACAATTGAAGCAGGTATTAAATTGCTACGATTTTTGCTTAATGGTGAATTTAAACCAAAAGCATATAGTTTTAAAATTCCTTGGTTGGTCAAAACACTTAAAATACTTGTTTTTTCATCTATTGCTTCAATTTTCAAAGGAATACATTTTTTCATTGATTCGGACATTATTTTAAATTATATTATTTTTAATTTTATAAAATATAATAATAAGTAAATTTAGGAGATGATGTGGATTTATTAGATGTTAAAAACGCTTTAGTCGAAGTTATTAAAGTTACACCTGGTGTCAAAGGTCTAAATGTTTATGATTTAGTTAATACAACAGTTGTTGATTTAAACGAGGAAGAATGAGCTGAAAATATTTTTGTTGAAGAAACAAGTAAAGGCTGAGCAATAAGATGTGCAATTACTATTTTAAGAGGAATTTCTGCTAAAAACATAGTTAATGAAATTCACCAACAACTTAATTTTAAATTCAAGAAAAAAAATAAAGTTCTCTACAAGTTAAACATAATGATTAAAGGAGTTTCAGATGAATAAAAATTTAGACGGTCAAATGTTTTTAAACGCAATGATTTCAGCAAGTAATGCGCTGAATAATTCAAAAAACAAAATTGACGCACTTAATGTTTTCCCAGTGCCAGATGGTGACACCGGAACAAATATGGCTTCAACAATTACAACTGCAGTTAAAAATTGTGAAAATGTAACCGATGAAAGTATTGGTGTAGTTTCTGCTGCAATTGCAAAAGGAATGCTTTTGGGCGCTAGAGGAAATTCAGGAGTTATACTTAGCCAAATTTTTAAAGGTTTTTCACTTTCTTTAGCCGATAAAAACTCAGCGACAATTAAAGATTTGATTAACGCTTTAAAAGGAGCAAGTAAAAAAGCTTATGGAGCTGTTTTAAAACCTGTTGAGGGAACTATACTGACAGTTATTAGAGAAACTAGTGAAGCTATTGAAAAAGATTTGAAAAAAACTCATTCAAGCTTAACATTAGTTGAATTTTTTACAGTTGTTTTAGAACAAATGCGTAAGGCTTGTGATAATACACCTAACAAATTAAAAATTCTAAGAGAAGTTGGAGTTACTGATAGTGGAGGTGAAGGTTTATACTTAATTTTTAGTGGACTGCTTTCATATTTTGAAGGTAATCCAGTTCAAATTTCAAAAAATACTGATGACATTACAAAATTTATAAACGATACTGAAGTTTATGATGGAGAATTTGGTTATTGTACCGAATTTATTGTTGATTTAGTTGAACCCGAATCGTTTAATAAAGAAGAATTTACAAAAGAAATAGAACAACTTGCTTCTTCGTTGGTTGTTGTAAATGATGAAAATATTTTAAAAGTTCATGGTCACACAATCAAACCTGGAGACATGCTTAATATGTCACAAAGATATGGTGAGTTTTTAAAAATAAAATCAGAAAACATGACTATTCAAGCTAATAATTCTAAATCAATAGCAGAATCTAAAAAACCTTTAGAACAGTTAGAAAATGCAATTTGTGGAATAATTTCATGTAACTTAGGATCAGGAATTATTTCAAAAATGCATGAATATGGTTGTGACTATATTGTTGAAAGTGGACAAACACAAAACCCTAGTGCACAAGACTTAATAGATGCAATAAACGCAGTAAAAGCTGAAACAGTTTTTATACTTCCAAATAACTCAAACATTATTTTAGTTTCTCAACAAGCAGCACAAGTTGTTACTGATAAGACTGTTGTTGTTATTCCTACAAAAACACAAATTCAAGGTCTTAGCGCTATACTAAATTTCAATAAAGAAAATAGTGCAAAAGACAATTTAGAGTTCATGAGTGAAGCTATTGAAGAAGTTGTAAGTGCTGAAGTTACCAAAGCAGTAAGAACTACAAAAATTAATGGTGTAGACATTAAAGAAGGCGAATACATTTCGATTTTAAAAGGTCAAATTATTGCATCAAGCAAAACATATATTGAAGCAGCTAAGGAAGTTATTTTTGAAATTCTTGACGAAGATGATAAAGAAATAATAACTATTTATTATGGTGACAAAGTTAGTCAAAGAGAGGCTGAGGAATTAGCAAACATTGTGCAAGGAAATTACGATGTTGAAATCGAAATTTACCAAGGTGGACAACCTAATTACCACTTTATAATTGGAGCTGAATAATGAATCAATACAAAATAGCTTTTGACTTTAGCGGTAGTGATCACGGAGTAGTTCCTGTTGTAGAAGCTGCTAATGAATTTTTAGAAAAAAATCCAAATTTTAAACTTATTTTAGTTGGTAAGAAAGCCGATTTAGACTCATCATATAATGGTGCTATTCATAAAAATATTGAAATAGTTGATAAGCCAATTTACCCAAGTAATATTAAAAATATAAAACAATCTCTAAGTGAAGACACTGCCATGAATCATGCTTTTAATTTGGTAAAAACTAATCAAGCAAATGCAATTATGTCAGCTGGTGATAGTGGGTTATACTTAGGATCAGCAACACTTATTTTAAAAAGATTGCAAGGAATTTCAAGACCTGCTTTTATGCCACTTATGCCTACAACAAAGGGGAAAAAATTCTTACTTCTTGATGTTGGTGCTAATATAACTACTAAAGCAAACTATCTAGTTGAATGATCAATTATTGCAAATGAATATGCAAAAGTTTTACTAGATTTAACAAACCCTAGAATTTCACTATTAAACATAGGAACAGAAGATTACAAAGGTACTGAAGAAGTAAAAGAAGCTCATCAATTACTTAAAAATGAAAAAATAAATTACATTGGTTTTCAAGAACCTCGAAACATTTTAAACTGAACAACCGATGTTGCAGTTATCGATGGATATGGTGGTAATTTAGTTCTAAAATCTCTAGAAGGTGCAATACTAAGTTTTAAAGACTTAATTAAAGGTAAAATAATGTTAAAAACTATAAGAAAAATAGGTTATTTATTTTTAAAAGGTGCATTCAAAGATGTTGCTGAAACTTTAGATTATCGAAATGTTGGTGCAGCATGAGTAATAGGTGTTGATGGTGTTGTTATAAAATGTCATGGTAGTTCTGATAAAAAATCATATATAGGTGCTTTTAATCAAGTTAAACTAGCTCTTGAAAAAAACGTATTATCCTATGTTAAAGAGAGTTTAGACCAAAAAAATAAAGCGGTAATTAATGATTAAGTGCACAAATTTTGATGAATTTTTTAAATATCATGAAATTGAACCTAAAAACAAGTTAATTTACTTTCAAGCCTTAAAACATGGCTCATTCGTAAAAAAACAATCAAAATTAGAAAGTTATGAGCGCCTTGAATTTTTAGGTGATTCTGTTCTTCAACTTTTTGTTAGTTCATACATTTATACTAAATTTCCTAACATGGAACAAGGTAAAATGACTGAATTAAGAGCAAAAGTAGTAAACGCTAATTCACTTTCACAAGTATCTAATAAAATAGGATTAATTAATCTATTAAAAACAGGCGGTGGACAAACCGCCGTAAGTGTTAAGTCATCAACAAAAGTACAATCCGATATTTTTGAATCAATTATTGGTGCAATATTTGTAGATTTAGGATTAAATCATGCTTATAAATTCATAAGGCTACATTTATCATCAACAATAGATAACTTATTCAAACATGAAAACAAAGATCCAAAAACACGTTTACAAGAATATTTTCAAAACATTAGCCGAGAAAATATAAAATATATAGTAGATCAACTTCCTAACAAATCATTTAGTGCTAAAGCTACTCATGACAAAATAGTTTATGGTATAGGTAAGGGATCTTCAAAAAAAGAATCAGAAATAAACGCAGCTCTAGAAGCGTTAAAAAAATTAAATATAGGTTAAGGTAAAATATGAAATTAATAAAAATTGAAGCTCATGGATTTAAATCTTTTGCTGACCCAGTTACACTTCATTTTGATGGAGGAGTAACAGGAATTGTTGGTCCAAACGGTTCTGGCAAAAGTAATATAAATGATGCTATTAAATGAGTTTTAGGAGAGCAAAGTTCTAAAGAATTGCGTGGAGATAATATGGCTGATGTTATCTTTGCAGGTTCTAAAACAACAAAATCACTAGATAGAGCTGAAGTTACTTTAACTTTTGATAATCGTGAAGGATCTTCTTCACATCCTAGTGAAATTATTACAATCTCACGCGTTCTTGAAAGAGGAAAAGGTGCAAACCAATACTACATAAATGGAGAATTATGTAGACATAAAGACATAAAAGCTATTGCTATGGAAACTGGTATAGGTAAATCATCTCTTGCTATTATTTCACAAGGAACTGTTGCAGATATAGCAGAATCAACTGATGAGCAAAGAAGAGGAATTTTTGAAGAAGCAGCTGGTGTTTCAAAATATAAATTTAGAAAACTAGACGCTACAAGAAAATTAGAAAAAACTACTGAATCATTAGAAAAAGTAGATGTATTAGTTGCAGAACTTGAAAAACAATTAGTTCCATTAAGAAAACAAGCTGATAAAGCTAAGGAATATCTTAAAAAAACTGAGCAACTTAAAGACATTGAAATCGCCGTATTGGCGCATGATATAGAACTTTATGAAGGTCAATATAGACAATTAACACGTGAATTAGAAGGTGTTGAAGAAACTAAAAATGACTATACTGAAAAAATTGAAAAAGTTGAATCAAAACTTAACAAAAGTATTTTACAAAGAGATGGACTTCAAAAAGAAATTTCTGCCTTAATGGGTAAATCAAAAGGTATTAATGAAAGACTAAAAGACCTAGAAATTCTTGCTAATAAAGAAAATCAAAGACAAGAATTAATTGCTCGTGGAGAAATAAAAGTAAGTAGTGCTGAACAAATTCAAAGTCTTAAAAAGATTCTTGAAGAACTTGGGCATAAAATAAATTATTTTATTGAAGAAGAAAAAAACACAAAACAAAAATCTACAGACTTTAATAACCAAATAAATGAACTAAACAATAAAGTAAACGAGTTAACAATACAAATTAACGATAAAAAACACAAAAAAATTAAACTTGAAACCAAACTACAAATAATGGTTGATCAAAAAGAAAGTAAAAGTAACTTATTTAAAGGAACAAAAACTATTCTTGAAAACAAAAGTTTATTTAAAGGATTGCATGGAATTGTAGGAGACTTAATAAAAGTTAATCCTGAATATGTTGCAGCAATTGAAACTGTTTTAGCAAATGCAACACAACACATTGTTGTTGAAAACCCTGAAGTAGCCGTTAAAGCTGTTAACTTTTTAAAATCAAATAATTCAGGTCGTGCTACATTTATACCTCTAAAATCTATTCAACCTAAAAGCGTTAGAGATGACCATATGCTGGTTATTCAAAGTCATCCTGGTTATGTAGGAATTGCAAGCGAATTAATCGATGTAGAACCTAAATATGAAGTTTTAAATAAATTCTTATTAGGAAACATAATTGTTGTTGAAGATATTGAAACGGCTAATAAAGTTGCAAACATACTTGACAAAAAATATATGGTTGTGACAAAAGATGGTGACATTATTCGTGTTGGTGGTGTTATTGTTGGAGGATCAAAAGAAAGAAGTCAAAATATTATTGGACTTGATGAACAAATTAAAGAAATTAAAAACTTAATTCCAGGATTTAATGCTCTTATCAAATCACAAGAAGATAATATTCAAGATCTTAAAACAAAAAGAGCTAATTTATATCAATATAATGCTGAAATTCAAAAAGATATTTCAATCATTATTGAAAAAAGAGTTAACGCTCAAAATCAATTTACTGAATACAAAAATCAATTAAGTTCGTTATCAACTGAAAAATTTGAGCTAGATAGTTCAATTTCAAGAAATGTAGAAAACATTGAAATTTTAGAATCTCAATTCCGTTCAATTTCAGCTGATTTAAGAGCAAAAAATGAAATTTTTGACTCATTAAACATTGAAATTAATGGATTAAACATTTCTAAAAATGATTTAGAAAAAAATTTAAGAGATCTTAACTCATCTTTTGCTAAAAAAATAGCTAGTCAAGAAAGAGCGAAAATCTACTTTGAACAAAACAAAGAAAGATTAATTACTCACTATAAAATGACTGTAGAAAACGCCAAAAATGACTATAGACTAAGCATTTCCATAGAAGAAGCTAGAGAATTTGTTGAAACAACTAGGGAAGAAATTTCTTCATTAGGAACAGTTAATATTGAAAGTATTGAACAACTTTTAGAAGTTGAAGAAAGATACAACAATTTTGTAACAAATCGTGAAGAACTTTATCAAGCTAAAGAAACAATTTTAAATGCAATAGCAGAAATGGACAAAATCATCATTACTCGTTTAACAACTATTGTTAACGATGTAAACACTGAATTTGATAACGTCTTTAGAGCTATGTTTGGTGGAGGAAGCGCAAGAATTGACTTTGTTGATCCTAAAAACATTTTAGAAAGTGGAATTTCAATTGAAGCTCAACCTCCTGGAAAAAGCATTAAAAACTTAAAACTATTTTCTGGTGGAGAAAAATCACTTATTGCTATTTCTTTACTTTTTGGTATTCTTAAGGCTAGACCTTTACCATTATGTATCCTTGATGAAGTAGAAGCTGCGCTTGATGAAGCAAACGTTGTTCGTTTTGCTGAATACTTACAAGCACTTAAAGAAAAAACACAATTTGTTGTTATTACACACCGTCACGGAACAATGTCAAGAATGGACAATTTATTTGGTGCTACAATGCAAAAACGTGGAGTAACAAGTTTCTTTAGTTTACAATTATCAGAAGCTAAAAAAATGGTTGATGAATTCAACGAAATTAATGATTAAAAACGCAAATTACTGCGTTTTTTATTTAACTATTTATACGTGACAAACAAAGTAAAAATACAAAAGTTTTTGCTAAATAAAATAGATTAAAAAATGTAATTTTAAAAACCTTTATTAATGTCTCTTATAGTATAATAAAAGAACGCCATCATAGCTCAGTCGGTAGAGCACATCCATGGTAAGGATGGGGTCGCAGGTTCGATTCCTGTTGTTGGCACCATATCTTTTTAAAGACCAAACTAAGGAAAAATTATGAAAAAAAATATTTTATTAACTAGCATTATTGGTGCAACCATTGTGCCAGTTTCTTTTGCACTTATTTCTTGTAATGTAAATTTAGATAACAAAGATAATTCTAAAGTAGAAAATAACAATAATTCTTCTACCAACAATGATCCTAAAAACCCTGTGGATAACGGAAATACGAATAACAAACCCACCGATAATAAAGATAAAAATCCAGGATCTTCTACCGGTTCAGATGTTAATAAAGAAACCGATAAAAAAATAAGTATTCCTGCCACAAAATTAAAACCAGGAATTACTAAACCAAGAGTTGTTGAAGAATTTAAACTTGATAAAGTAGAAGTCGTTTCTAACTTTCCTGCTTGAATACCAAGCGAACATTTAAATGAAGCTAAAACAGAAATATTGAAGGATAAATTTATAGTAAATAATTTGGCAAGTGGAGTAGTTTTTACAAATAAATTACTTGATTTTAATGACAAGAGCGGCGAAATAATAATTGATTATTTATTTAAAAGAGAAAATGCTAATTTAGGGAAAAAAACATTTACTATAAAAGTTAATAAAATGCCTCTTCCAAATGATCTGTCATTATTCGTTGAAGGAACTAGTAAAAAAATACCAGAAAACTATAAATTAAATAGCGATTCAAAATTAGATGATTTAAAAAAATACGTTAACATTTCTTTACGATCGATTGATGGAGTAAGTGAGGCTGTTCTAAAAAGATACCAAATTGAATTTATAGATACAAAAGTTTTACAAAATAATTTGTTACAACTAAATTACAAAATAAAAGCCCCTAGTTTTTACACCTTTTCAAAAAAAGATGGAGAGGAATATGGACAAAAAAGCAATATTAAAAGTTTAACACTTGAAATAGAGAATGAAATTAATGCAATATTAAGTAAAATAACAATAAACAACAACAATCAAAGAAATAATGTTACTGCATCTTATTTGTTGGAAACTTATAAAAATGATACAGGAAATAATACTCTTAGATCTAGATTTGTAAACGGCGGGTTAATAATAATTCCAGAAATACCATCAAAAAAGGTTTATTCACCAGAAATAGTAGCGGTTGAAGCGGATGATTTGAATGGAAAATTAACTATACAATTTCATTTAAAAGATTCTAGCACTGAATACAGTAATGTTGAGAATTCATCAGTTCGCATTTTAGAAATAACTGGATTTAAAAAAGTTAAGCCTGAATTTTCTAACACTCATGATGACATTCAAAATAAATTTTATATTGATTATGGAACTCAAGCTAAGTTGAAAGACAAACTTAAAACAATTCCAGGTTTTACAAACTGATATGAAAACGACAATAAAATTGAAAAATTATCGCCATATAATGGTGGATATAAACCAAACAATCTTTTCAATTTATGGTTTAATAAAATTAACGCAGATGTTTTAACAGAAAAAAGAGAGTTGTCTTTACAGGATGAATCAAGACCAATATATGAAATTATTGAAGTTAACAAAGAAAAAATTAATAATAAAATAAAAATTTCTTTAAAAGTAAAGGTGTATATGCATATATACGGGTACACAGAAACAGAATTTATAACAACTATTTCATTTTTCAAAAATTAAAAAAGCGTTTCCGCTTTTTTATTTTTTGAATTTAAATTCTTCAGGAATTTTATTTAAACCTTCACTAAAAAGTTTTGTTTTCATATTAGGATATAATTTTTTTAATTCTTCTCTATATGAAGACTTTTGGTTCTTTCCTCCTCCATATATTAAATCGTATTCTTCTAAATTATATTTACCGTATAATCCTTTGTAATCGAATCCTTCGCTTCTAAACGCTGCAGAATATCCAGTTCCAGCATTTGCGTTTGAATAGTAATAAACAGAGAGTAATTCATTTTTATCCGTTCTCACACTACTTCCACTTGACCCTCCAAATGGCGCATAAAATCTTGGCATATAATTTAGTCCATAAGAAAAGTATTGCTTTCCATCTTTTCCTTTATATAAACTTCCATCATCATTTAAAGGATGTGTAATAAAGACGTCTGCTAAACCTGGTTTATCACCAAAATTTCTATAACCTATTTGATATGATAAGTAGTTCCCTCTACTAATTTTATCTAATAATTCTGGAGCTAATTCAGGACCTGTTTCAGTTTTTACTAATTTACCATATCAACCACTATCTCCATTAACTCATAATGATCTAGATTCTTTTCTAGCTGCAATTTCGGCAGCATCTTGATATTCATTTAAGAAATAGTCAGCATCACTTCTTGGATAACCAACAATATAAAGACTATCTTTATCATTACCTATTTTTCCAGAAAGAGGAAAATCAATAGGTTCATATTTTTTAAGATAACTTGTTGATTTAAATTTAACGTGTTCTGATTCTTTACCAGCGTAATTATTGGTTAAAATTTTTGCAGTTTCCTCAGCTTTTCCTTTTGCAGAATTATATTTTTCAACTGTTTTACCATCTGCAATAACACCAAAACCAGTAACTTTTGAAAAATCTATTTCTATAACAGCGAAGTCGCTCATTTCTTCAACATCTTTAAATTTTTCTCTTAATTCAGATGATAAATATTCTTTTGGTGAAGAATTTAAATAATCTTTTGCTCAAAAAACAACTTTAGCAGCAGGTTTATTTTCGTCAAAATATAATGAAAAATCTTCTAAACGCTCTTCAAATTTACTTGTTCTTATTTTATTTCTCTCTACAATTTCTTCATTAACCTTCATTAAACTCAATGTTTTAGCTTTGTCTAATCCTTCTGCAACGTGGGCATTTGTACCAAAGTAAAACTTAGTAGGTTGCTTACCATTTTCTGGTAATTCATAGTCCATTATTCAAATTGTTCCCATAGTGGATAATGATTTTCCTTTATTAATACCCTCCGTTTCTGGAACTAAATCTGAAAAACTTATACCTAATGTTTGTAAGGCAGCTTGTTTGTATTTTTCATTAGGTAACGTTCTTGCTAAACCGGTTAATTGAAAGGAGTTTCTACCAGAAGCATCAACTCATGATAATCCATATCCAGGTATACCATTAGTATTTATATTTAATCCTTCTACATTTCCATTGGCTCCATATTTAGGCACTGTAAATCCTTTAGAAAATGCATCATTATATGTATCCAAGTTTAATTCTTTAGCAATTTTGTCATATTTTGCTGCATTATCCGTACTAGCTTTTTCATCACTTCTTTTGCCTTTAATTTCTCATTGTCTATTTAGATTAGCTAAATACTTTTCACTGTCCATAACAAATCTTGTATATTGGTCAGCTTTTACATATTTAGATTTTTCAGATGATACCAATGAATCAGCTGGATCAAATGGAATTTTATTATCTGCTCCAGATCCAAATGGGCTTGTTTGAAAACCACTTAACTCAATTTTTTTCTTAATAACAATTTTGTCATTATCAATAGGACTTATTGATAAATGAACAGTTGTCTTTCCTGTTTGATTAGCCACTTTAGCGCTTTGTGGGTTAAATACGCCATCAATATTTACTTTAAATTTGTCTTTTAGTGGACCATCAATATTTAATTTAATATCGCTTGTTAATTGAATATCACCAGCAAATAATCCTTTTCATCTGTCTTCAGGTAAATCTTTAATAGATGCAACCGTAATGTTTAAATTATTATTAATTGTTTTTTCCAACTCTTCAGGAGTTGAAATTTTTGAAACATCAAGATTTGCCGCTTCATCTTTTGATAAGGCTTTACCTTCATCCCCTGTTGTTTTATTATCGTTTGTTGAATTACAACTTGCTATTATAGCAACAGGTGCAATTGCCAATGAAAACGAAAATAAGTATTTTAATTTTTTGTTTTTCATAATCTCCTCCTATGAATGCCTTAATTATAAAATATTTATAAGGACATAATATTAATTTTAATTATTAGAAAAAATTATTCAATGATTCACTCATAAAATAAACTAATAAGTCTATTCCATAGGCAAATAAAAAAATTAAATTAAATAAAAAAATACATTTTTCTATTTTTATTTTTTGAAAAACAAATATTCTAAATTTAATAATTATTAAAGAATTATAAATACAACAAGACCAGAAAATTACAAGAAATAAAATTTTTGCCTACTTATTTAAACTATTTTATAAAAATTAAATACTTAATCAAAAACATAATATATTCAAAAAATGTCAAACAAATTAACAATATATAAATTTATGCCAAAAATATTTCTATTTAGCGCTAAGGATTAACATGATTTAATTTGCCTATATTAAAAATATAATCACAAATAAATTAAAAATAGACATATTGTATGCCTATTTTTTTAAACAATATCAAAATTATCTTCATTTGAAAAATCTACATGTTTATCAATTCAGTTTTTTCTTAAAGATGCATTATTGCCCATTAAAGTACTTACTCTTCTTTCAGCAAGAGTAATATCTTCCATTGTTACTTTTATGATACTTCTTGTTGCAGGATTCATTGTTGTTTCTCACAATTGATCCGCATTCATTTCTCCTAAACCTTTATATCTTTGAATTTCTCAACTTCCTGGTTTAGATAAAATTTCTTTTAATTCACTTTCATCTCATGCATAATAAACTAAATTTTTTGCTTTATTAGAAGCTTTATATAATGGAGGTAAAGCAATGTATACTTTACCAGCTTCTATCAGAGGTTTCATGTATCTGTAAAGAAATGTTAATAATAAAATTTGAATATGTGCACCATCAGTATCAGCATCAGTCATAATTATTATTTTTCCATATTGTGCCTTAGACAAGTCAAATTCTTTTCCATATCCAGCACCAATAGAATTAATAATAGTTCCAATTTCAGTGTTTTTTAGAATGTCAATTAACTTAGATTTTTCAACATTTATAACTTTTCCACGAAGCGGTAAAATTGCTTGATATCTACGGTCACGACCACTTTTTGCACTTCCTCCAGCAGAATCTCCCTCAACTAAAAACAACTCTTTTTCTTCTGGTTTTTTAGATTGGGCTGGAGTTAATTTGTCAGATAAAATGGGTTTATCTTTTAAAATGGATTTAGTTTTTCTTAATTCTTGACGCTGTTTTTTTTCTTCATTTCTAATTTCGTATGCTCTTTTTATTTTATCTAAAACTTTTTTTGCCAATTGTTTATGTTCTATAATTCACATTTTTAAATGCTTAGTAACTAATTCTTCAACAACTCCTTTTGCATCTGGAGTTCCTAATTTATCTTTAGTTTGTCCAACAAATTCTAAAAGTTTTTCAGGTACTTTTAAAGACAAAATTACACTTAAGCCTTCGCGAATATCACTAGGTTCAAAAACATTTTTATTTTTTAAAACACCTTCTTCTATTCCAAAGTCATTAAAAACTTTTGTTAGCGCAGTTTTTAATCCAGTTTCATGAGTTCCACCATCTCTAGTTTTAACATTATTAACGAAACTTACTATTAATTCATTATATGAATCAGTATATTGGAATCCACAATCAACTTCAATACCTTTTCTACTATCATTAAACGTAATTGCCTGTGTTATAGCACTTTTACTATCATTTACAAATCCTAAAAAAGCTGCAATTCCATCTGAAAATCTAAATGTTTCACTTGTGCTTGTTGACTCATCATATAATTTTATTTCCAGATTAGAAATCAAAAAACAACTTTCTTTTAATCTCTCACTTATAACGTCATAATTAAGTTTAGCGCGTTTGAAAAAATCATAATCAGGTCAAAATTGTACCTTTGTACCAACTTTTTTTGATTTACCAACAACTTGAGTTTTTTTCAAAATTTTATCTTGACAAAACTCCGTTAAATACTCATTACCATCTCTATAAACAGTTACTACAACTTTTGTTGATAAAGCATTAACCACTGAAGAACCTACACCATGTAATCCACCGCTCGTTTTATAAGCGCCTTCATTAAATTTTCCTCCTGCATGTAATTCTGTAAAAACCAATTCAACTGCGCTACGCCCAGATTCGGTTTTTCCAACAGGAATACCACGACCATTATCTTCTATTGTAACTGAACCATCAATTCCTAATTTGACTGAAATCTTATTAGCAAATCCAGCTAAAGCTTCATCTATTGAATTATCAACTATTTCTCAAACTAAGTGGTGTAAACCATTAACATCAGTTGATCCTATATACATTCCTGGTCTTTTACGAACTGCTTCTAATCCTTTTAACTGTGTAATGTTTTTTGCTGTATAAGTATTGTTATTTGACATAATAAAAATATTATAAATTAAAAATATAATTGTTCTTAAATTTTGTATTTAGTTATTTTATAGGCAAATATGTAATTTTAAACAAAAAAGACACTTTTGTGTCTTTAATTTTTACTACTATCAAGAACTAATTGTAGGGTCTGCAAATGAATGTTTTTGCTTTTTAATATCTTGAATTAAACGTACCAAAACCGTTATTAAAGTAATAAATCCAGAAAAAATTAATAAATAACTTACAATCATTCACACATTTTGTGGTTTATATTCTCTTTGAAATACAAAAACAGTTATTGTAATTTTTAAAATTATATATATGAATATAAAAAAGAAAATAGCTCCTCACATGTCAACTAAAAAGTTACCTGCAAATTTAATTTTTTCTTCCTCCTCTTTTGTTAAGTTAGGATATTTCTCTTTTAAATCTGAAGTTCTATCAGCAAAAATCTCAAATGCGTATTTAAATGTAACGGCAATTGAAGTAATAATTAAAATGTAAATTAATAGTTTTAAAATTATTGCTGTAATAGTAACTCCTAGTTCAACTTTTAGTTTTTTCATGTTACCTTCCTTTTAAATTTATTATATTCTATATTGATAATATAATAATTATGAAAAAAAACGCTGCAAAAAACGTTTTTTTTATTATATTTTATCTAAACTTGTTAGTTTATAAGGTAAAACTATTGCAACACATGCTTCAGGACCAGTATGAATAGAAACTGCACTTGGAATATTTAAAACTTTTGGTGTTTGATTAAAAATTCTTGTAGTTTCTTCAACTATAGCATCAATTTCAGAATTTTTTGAATGTAAAAGTACAATTTCAAATTCAGAAACATTTTTGTTTTTTAACTCATCGTATTTTCCTTGTAAAACATTATAAAAAGTTTTTAAAAATGTTCTACCTTTTCCCTCTTTTAAAAGTTTTCCATCTTCGAATTTAATAATAGGAACTATTTTAAATAGTTTGGCCAAGGTGGCTGCTGCTGGTGATAATCTTCCACCTTTTACTAGAAAATCATTATATTTAGGAACTAAAGATATACTTTGGTTTTTAGACTCTTCAAGTTTTTTGAATAAAACATCAAAATCTTGACCTTCACTTAATTTTTTTTCAAATTCTAACAATTCATAAATAATCAACTGTGAAATATTGACTGATTGAACTATTTTTAACATCGGATAATCTTTTTCTAAAACTTTTAGTGCTTGATATTGTCCAGATAGATGCATACTGATTGGATAAATAACTATTGATTCGTATTCATCTTTTAACTTATCTAATAATTCTGCTACTAAACCTAGTTTTGTTGAGCTAGTTTTTGCTCTTTGTGATTCTGGGCCAAAAATATCAAATAAATTGCTTGAATTAATATCAATTCCATCGTCATATAATTTACCATCTATTTCAATATGGATAGGGATAAAAAATCAACCTAATTTTTCAACTTGACTCTTTGTTAAACCGCAAGAAGAGTCAACAATAATTGCTACTTTTTTCATGTTCTTATTATATTAAACATTAATTCAATTCAAAAAAGACTTTTTTTATTTTTTTAAAATGAATTGTGTGATGCAAAAAAGCAAAATATATAATAAATATGTTAAAAAAATACTTAGTGATATAATAGAAAAATGATAACACAACATACTTTAAAAAATAATTTTCCAAATACTTCAATTATTTCTATAGACGAATTAATTAGTACAGAATTAGAATTAAATTTTAATAAATTCACTGTATTTTGCGACAAAAATTTTAATGTTAAATCAGTAAATATTTTAAACTTAAGTGAATATGATTTTAATTTTGAAAAGCAATTTTCTGTTTTAAATAAAGAGCAAATAAAGGAATTAGAAAAACTTTTAAAAGTACATAATAAGGATTTTAATATAAAATCTAAAACCAAATTTAGCTATGGTAAAGTAATAAAAAGACAAAATCATCCTAAAAGTGAAAAACTTTTTGTTTTGCAAATACAACCAAATCCAAATTCAGATGAATCTATCCAAGTAGTAACTAACACATTAAATTCAACTGAAGGAAAAATTTTAGTTTTTGCTTATGAAGGGGCAAAAGTTCATAGCGGATTAATTATAAAAAACGGTGAAGTTGTAAATGTAAAAAGTTACGCAATGTTAAGTGGATATGAAACTCTTGGCCTAGAAGGAACTTCATTAATTTTTGGAGATGAATCTAACTGAGGAAAAGAATTTAATTTTTAGGAGAAAAATGAATATATTAGATGATTTAAAACAAAGAGGAATACTAAAACAAGTTTCTAATGAGCAAAAATTAAATTCGCTAGAAAAAAATTCAGGAGTTTATTCAGGATTTGATCCTACAGCAAAGTCACTTCATTTAGGAAACTATATAGTTATAATAAATTTACTTAGATTTAAAAAATTTGGTTTCAAACCTGTTGCGATTTTGGGTGGAACTACAGGAATGATAGGTGATCCATCTTTTAAAGATTCTGAAAGAGTTCTTTTGGACGAAAAAACAATTTTTGAAAATAAATTAAAAATTAAAGAACAATTGGAAAAATTTGGTTTAGAAGTTATTGACAACTATGATTTTTACAAAGATATGAATGTGATTGACTTTTTAAGAAATATTGGAAAACTAATAAATGTTTCCTACATGCTGGCAAAAGATTCAGTAGCTTCAAGAATAGAAAAAGGATTAAGTTTTACAGAATTTTCGTATCAATTAATACAAGGTTATGATTTCTACAAATTGTATAAGGATAATAATGTGTTTGTTCAATGTGGTGGTTCTGATCAATGAGGAAATTTAACTGCTGGTTTAGAAATTATTTCTAAAAATATAGGAGATTCAAATAAAGCAGTTGCTATTACATTTAACTTGCTAACTGATTCTGAAGGAAATAAATTTGGTAAATCAACAGGTGGTGGTAGTTTATGACTTGATAAAGAAATGAATTCTCCATATAATCTTTATCAATTTTTATATAATCAACCAGACTCTGAAGTTGAAAAACTTTTAAATCAATTAACTTTACTTGAAATCGATTATATAAAAAAAGTTATTAATGAACATTTAAAGAACACTCAAAAACGTTATGCTCAAGAAATATTAGCTTATCAAGTTGTTTCTGATATTCATTCAAAAAACGATGCTGAGCATGCTAAATTAACTTCTCAAATTATGTTTAATAAAACTTTTGACTTTACCAAAATATCCATAAACCAGCTAAATATGGTGAAAAACCAACTTAAAATTGTTGTTGTAAACAAAAATACAAATCTAATAGATGAACTTATTTCTAAAAAAATAATAAATTCTAAAAGAGAAGCAAGAGAGTTTATTTCAACTAAATCTTTAAAATGAAATATGACTCCTATAGATGAAGAATTCATAACAAAGTCAACACTTTTTGATGGCAAATATGCAATACTTCACAAAGGTAAAAAACAAATTTATTTAGTAGAAATTGCATAAAAAAGAAGATTTTGCATCTTCTTTTTTAATTATTATAAATAACTGGGAAACCCTACAAATTCTTTGACTTCTTTCATTTCGGTTTTTAAAATTTTAATGTCTTCTTTGACTTCTTTCATTTCAGCTTTTAAAATTTTAATGTCTTCTTTGACTTCTTTCATTTCAGTTTTTAAAACAGAAACATCTTGTTCTAATTTATCAAGCCTTGACATTGTTATTGAATGATTTTGTTGAACTGTTTTGCTTAAATCAAGAACTATTGTTACTAAATGATCAAATTTAGTATTTAAATTTTTTATTTCTGTTTTTAAATCATTAATATCTTTTGTTATTAATTCAAATTTAAGATCACACTCATTTTTTTTCATATCATCCTCTATCTTTTCTTGAATAATCTTTTCATAAATTATAACTTTATTTTTTTTGGTTTTTGTCATTGTTTTGATATTCATTTCTAAAATGGCATCTTTGTCAAATAATTCTTCTAATTTTTTTAGTATATCTATTAACTTCATATTTACCTCTTGATTTGTACTCATTCATTTATTACTTATTCTTGTAAAAAGGAATAAATAAGAACAAAATGTAAAATAGCAAGCAAAATAATAAAAAAATTAAAATTAAATAACCCAACAAGTATCAATATAAACAGTTCTAAACTTGAAAAAGAAAAGAATAAATTTTTAGACTGTATTAAAGATCCCGAAAATTTATTAGATATGTCTGGTAATGTAAATACTATTTTTGATAGACACATTTTTACATATAATGCAAATGGCGATTTAACAATATTAAACAAAAAGAAGTACAACAAATTAACTACACACGATGTAGAAGAAATTGAAAAGTATTCAAAAATAAAAAAAGGTTTCTAACCGAAAAACGCATTGATTAAATTCAGAAACGTAATAAAGAAATAAAAAATAGAGCTTAGTAAAAAGTTCTATTTTTTAATTAAATTTCTTCTTTTGTTTTCTTTAACAAATAGAAACATCATTAAGCTAAACCCTACTATATAAAATAAACCAGTTAACAAAAAATATGATTGAGTTAAATCCGGTTTTGATTTAGCATCTGTTATTTCAAAAATGACACTAAAGGCTATTAATCATGCTAACATTGTTACAAATATTACAATATATATTATGTTAAATAGTCTTAATTTTTTGTAAGCTAAACTTCTTCAAATAAATAATACAAAAGCCACAAGTCAAAAGATATTAATTGCCAATACTTCACTTATTGATGTAACAAAAGCAATATTTACAACAAATCTAATTAATAAATAAACAAATAAAACACTAAGTACTACAACATTAAGCAACAATGCTGGAATTAAGCATTTTTCTTTCTTAGATTCTTGTTTAAAAGTTTGCAATTTGTTTTTAATTTTTTCATTAAAAGTCATTTTATTCTCCTTTGCTTGTTAGTAAAATAATATTACATTAAAAATGTATTTTTTTTCTATTTTTTATCAATTGATGCTTTAACAAATGCAGAAAAAAGTGGATGTGGTTCTAGTATTGTTGTGTTAAATTCAGGGTGATACTGAACCCCTAAATAAAACTTTTGATTCTTCACTTCACAAGTTTCGGCAAGTCCTTCATTAGTACTATATCCAGTAAAAATAAAATCATTTTTTTCTAATTGTTTAACATATTTTTTAGTTACTTCATAACGGTGTCTATGTCTTTCAGAAACTATTGGTTTTTTGTAAATTTTATAAATTAAAGTATCTTTTAAAAAAGCTGAATCACTTGCACCAAGTCTTAATGTTCCACCTCAATCAGCATCTTTATTTTTACCTGGTAAAATATCAAGAACTGCTGTTTCTTTTTTATGATTTTCTATAAATTCTGCACTATTAGCATTTTTGATTCCGCACTCACGAGCTTGTGCAACAACCATTGCTTGAAATCCTAAACAAACTCCAAATGTAGGAATTTTTTTTGCCTTGGTATAGGCAGCTACACGTACTTTCCCTTCAAAACCTCTTGCACCAAACCCTGGTAAAATCATTACTGAATCATAAGGTTTTAAAACTTTTTCTATGTTTTCATCAGTTATATAATCAGCATTTATAACTTTGTAGGTTAGTCTAACAGAATTATGAATTGAAGCTATTTTTAAAGATTCGATTATTGATAAATAAGCGTCTTCTAAATCAGTATATTTTCCCACAAGCGCAACATTTAATTCATGCTCTTTTTCACTTTCTACTTTTTGCACAAACGATCTTCAAGGTGAAAGATTTTTTTCAAAATTATCTGCTTCTTGAATTTTAAAATAAGAAAAAACAGATTTTAAAATGTTTTGTTCAAGTAAAAATAAAGGTATTTTATAAATATTAGCTAAGTCTGGAACTGAAATAATTTTTGATGAATCAATAAATGAAGAAGTTGCAATTTTATTAATTAATGATTTTTGTAAATCACCTTGGCTTCTTAAAAGTAAAACATCCGGATTTAAACCAAAACCTCTTAAAGTTGATAATGATACTTGTGTTGGTTTCGACTTATATTCCTTTGAACTAGCTAAATATGGAACGAATGTTACATAAAATAACATTGAATTTTTTCTATATAAATTGAAAAATTTAGCAAGCGCATAAATGAATGGATTAGACTCTATATCTCCAACAGTACCACCAATTTCAACAATCATAAAGTCTGGTTTTTTAGTTTTAGCGCTATCTAAAATTATTGAAATTATTTCATCAGTTACATGAGGAACAACTTGAACAGTTTTTCCTTGATAATCACCGTTTCTTTCTTTAGTTAAGATCTTTTGGTAAATTTTACCAGATGTGTAGTTACTACTTTTATTTAACCTTACTCCTATAAAACGTTCATAGTGCCCTAGGTCTAAATCGGTTTCTCCACCATCTTCTGTAACATAAACTTCTCCATGTTCATTTGGCGACATAACTCCTGGATCTATATTAAGATAAGGATCTAGTTTTAAAACAAATACACTATGTCCATTAGCTTTTAATAAATTACCTAAACTTGCAGCGGTAATACCTTTTCCTAATCCAGAAATTGTTCCACCTGTTATAAATAAAAATTTTGTTTTCATTTTTTTTCCTTTTCTACTTAAATTAATAAAATACATTGCCAAAAAAATAGCAATGTATTCTAATACATAAATTATTTAATAATTTTTGTTACTGAACCAGCACCAACTGTACGTCCACCTTCACGAATAGAGAATTTTGTCCCTGCTTCTACGGCGATTGGAGCGATTAATTTAACTTTTAAGTTAACGTTTTCTCCTGGCATAACCATTTCACGTCCTGCTTTAAATTCAACTCCACCAGTAACGTCTGTTGTACGGAAGTAAAATTGTGGTTTATAGTTCTTTAAGAATGGTGTATGACGTCCACCTTCTTCTTTTTTAAGTACATAAATTGCAGCTTCAAATTCTGTATGAGGAATAATTGAACCTGGTTTAGCTAAAACTTGTCCACGTTCGATATCTTCACGGCTAACTCCACGAAGTAATAATCCTGCGTTGTCTCCAGCTAAAGCTTCTTTTAAGTTTTTACGGAACATTTCAATTCCTGTTACAACTGTTTTTTTAGTTGCGTGTAATCCAACAATTTCAACTTCTTCGTTGATTTGTAATCTTCCACGTTCAACACGTCCTGTTGCTACAGTTCCACGTCCTGTAATTGTGAAAACGTCTTCAACTGCCATTAAGAATGGTTTGTCAAATTCTTTTTCTGGTGTTAAAATGTATGAATCAACAGCATCCATTAATTCCATAATTTTGTCTTCATATTCTGCTTTACCTTGTAATGCTTGTAAAGCTGATCCACGAATAACTGGTGCATTGTCTCCATCAAATCCGTATTCTGATAATAATCCACGGATTTCCATTTCAACAAGTTCGATCATTTCTTCTTCACCTTCTAACATATCGCATTTGTTTAAGAAAACAACGATACGAGGAACTCCAACTTGTTTAGATAAAAGAATGTGTTCACGAGTTTGAGGCATAGGTCCATCTGTTGCAGCAACAACTAAGATTGCTCCATCCATTTGGGCTGCCCCTGTAATCATATTTTTAACGTAGTCAGCGTGACCTGGACAGTCAACGTGTGCATAGTGACGTTTTTCTGTTTGATATTCAACGTGTGATGTATTAATTGTAATTCCACGTGCTTTTTCTTCTGGTGCATTATCAATAGAAGCGTAATCACGAGCTTCTGATAATCCTTTTTTTGATAAAACTGTAGCAATAGCTGCTGTTAATGTTGTTTTACCGTGGTCAACGTGACCAATTGTACCAACATTAACGTGTTCTTTACTACGGTCAAAATCTACTTTTGCCATATTTAATATTTCCTTTCAAAATTTAATTGTATTTTAGCGCTAAAACCAACCTAAAGTCTAGCCTTCCAACTAGATCCTATCCAAAATAACGCCACATAAAATTGTTTATATTATATATTAATTTATTTTTTTAGTTTTAATATATTTGCACAATTAATTTTCATGCCTAAGCACTAAAAAAATAATGTAGATATTATACTACTTTAAGTGATTTTCTAAAAACCTTGCAACACCTGCGTTTAAAAATTCTATATCAGTATTTATATCCGCAATAGCTTTTAGTTCAGGAACTGAATTTCCTAATG
Source organism: Mycoplasmopsis alligatoris A21JP2 (assembly GCF_000178375.1). Taxonomy (GTDB): domain Bacteria; phylum Bacillota_I; class Bacilli_A; order Mycoplasmatales; family Metamycoplasmataceae; genus Mycoplasmopsis; species Mycoplasmopsis alligatoris. Next base: position 29,314 of record NZ_ADNC01000027.1, read on the forward strand.
CAACCAAGCAACCTATTTTATCTTTTGGTGATGCATCATTTAACGAATCTCCAATGTGCATAGCGTCTTTAGGATCAATGCCTAGGTATTTGCATACTCTTAATTCAGCATGTCCTTTAGTAACATTTGGTGCAGTAATTTCTATAAATTCATTGTATTTTCCACTTATACAAACAGTTAGTTTACCTTCATATTTTTTTGTTCATTTATCAAAAATACGGTTTAATTTTTTCTTAGAAGGACATCATAAAAGTAATTTAAATGTTTCAATTCCACCTTTATAATCTTTATAAGTTTTTGCATTGTATTTAGCAAATTTCATGATTAACTTATAAAAAACATTACTTGCAAAAGCTAAATTTTTAGCATCAGAATTTATTATTACTGTTATCTTTTCATCAAAAATATCTCTAAAAATTTCATCAACCGTTTCTTGATTAATTGCTGTTTTAGCAACTATTTGTCCATCTCAAACAATTTGTGCTCCGTTTCAAGCAATATATCTATTTTGACCAATACTTGAAACTATTTTATCAGTTACTGAATTTACTCCACGTCCTGTTGAAATAACTACTGGAATTTTTTTGTTCAATTCAATTAAATAATCTCTATTTTTTTGACTTATTTCTCTAATGTGTTTTTCTCTTATGTCAAGAAGCGTTCCATCTAAATCTAAGAAAATAATTTTTGGTATAAACGAATTTTTCATACATAAATTATAAAGTACAAATTATTTTAAAATAAAAAAAGTTTCACTTAAGAAACTGTTCTTTTTAGAATTGCTTCAATTATTTGAGCAACTCCTCCTTTTTTGTATTTTGGGCCTACATAATCAGCTATTTTTTTAAACTTTTTATCTGAGTTTTTCATCGCAATTGTTTTACCCATAACTCCAATGGTAGCAGCATCTGACATAGAATCACCAATGTGAATTGTGTCTTTTATATCAATATTTAACTTGTTACATATGAACTCATTAGCAGTCGCTTTATTAACTGAAATATCTGTTATTTCTAAAACTCAATTACCATTAGCAGTATATTTGTTAATATTTGTTAAGTTTTTTTCAACTTTTTTTAACAACTTTTTCATTAAAAATGGTCAAGATAAATAAGCAATTTTTGCAACATTTTGTGAGTTTAAAAATTTAGAGTTTTTATAGTGCTCAACATGTAGTCTTTTATGAAAAAACATGTTAGCTATTTTTTCATGAAATTTATTATAAACAATTAAATGTTCTTTATCCTCAGTAAAAATAACAAAAGGAACTTTATTAGCTATAGCAAAATCTTTTAAATCTTTTAAAGTAATTTGATTAATGTAATTACTTTTTATTAAAATATCGTTTTCATAAATATGAGCTCCAGATGAACAAATTGTAAATTCACTATTTAATTCTTTAGTTATTTTTTCAACTTTATGATCGTTAAAACTTCTTCCAGTCGAAACTACTAAATGAGAATATTTTTTAATTTTGTTTATAGCTTCCATATTTTTTTTGCTAACTAAAATAGAACTTTTTGAGTCAATCAAAGTTCCATCTAAATCTATAAAAAATATTTTTGGCCCGGTATATTTCATTTTTTTCCATTCATTTTATTTACTAACCAATTTTAAATAAGCACATTGTGTAATCATTGCACCATTATCAGTGGCATATTTAAGTTCAGGTATTATAGTGTTTTTAAATAATTTTACAAATTCACTTCTTAAATAAGTGTTGGCACTTACTCCTCCACCTAAAATTAAAGTTTCTATATTATGCTTGTTTATAGCTATTTTAGTTTTGTTTATCAAGTAATCAACTGCAGTTTTTTGAAAACTTGCTGCTACTTGTTCTTTATTAATTTCAATATTTTTTTGAGTATTATTATTTACATAGTTTAAAACTTGACTCTTTAACCCACTAAATGAAAAATCTAGTTCGTTTTGAGTATGAGGTTGAGTGAATTTTATATATTTCCCTTGATAGTTTTCAAAAATTTTATCAATTATAGGTCCGCCTGGAAAACCTAGCTTAGTTCTAGAAGATACTTTATCAAAAACTTCTCCAACTGCATCATCTAATGTTTCTCCTAATATCTCTATTTCATAGACATTTTTGGCTAAAAGTAATTGTGTATGTCCACCTGAAACTAGTAAACATAGAGCAGGGAATTTTACTTTATTGTTAATTGTCGCAGAAAATAGGTGTCCTTCTAAATGGTCAACAGGGACAAGAGGTTTATTTAATGCAATTGATAAAGCACTCGCAAATAAAAAACCTATTTGTAAAGCACCTATTAAACCTGGCTTTTCGGTAAAAGCAATATAATCTAATTTTGATAAATTATATTTTTTATTAAATTTATCAAAAATAATTGCAATATTATTAACATGCTCTCTTGATGCTAATTCCGGTACAGTTCCCCCGAATTTTTTAAAAATTTCAATTTGAGAAATGCTTATCATTTCTAAAATTTTGCCGTCTTCTAAAAGCGCAAAAGAAGTATCGTCATGGCTAGATTCTATTCCTAAAATCAACATTATTTAATACCTCCTAGTTGCGGTTTTTTTATATATAAAGGTTGTATTTTTAGCAAATCATTTGCTTCTATTTTTTTAAAAACTTTTAAGTATTTGGCTCAATCATTTTCTACTTTTATATAATCAACTTTCATTACTTCTAAGTTTGAATCACTAAGAACATTTATAGTTTTTTTAGTTTTATCATAGTAATAAATTGCATTTCCTTGAGCGTCTAAAGTTAAATAATTTTCTTCTTTTTGTAATTCTAAAATATCAAATGAATTGCATACATAAATTGGCTTGTTAAACACCATTGCAAAAGTTCTTAAAAAAACTAATGATGATCTTATCCCGGTAAAAAAACCTGGTCCAATATTTGTGTAATATTCCTCTATTAATGCAGGAATTAAGTTATTTTTTTCTAATAATTCTTTATAAGAGTCAACGATTAAATTGACTTTTTTCTTATATCCAAAATAACAAATTTTGTCAACTATTTCATTATTATTGTTTATTAAAAATAAAATAAAATCCTCAGAAGCTGTATCTAAAAACACTTTCATTATTTAACCTCTACAATCTTATATACGTGTAAATCATCTTTTAAAGTTACATTCATTTTGATAAAATTTTTGAAATTATAATTAGATAAATTTGCTCATTCAATAGCTACAATATTATCTTCAAAAAAGTCTTCAAATTCCTCTAAATCACCTTTATAACTATATAAATCAATATGAACAAGTCCTTCATAATTTTTCATATAGTTAAAACTTGGTGAATTTATATTTTCTTTTATACCTATAAGTAAGCCTAATTCTTTAACTAGCGCAGTTTTTCCAGCACCTAAATCACCATTCATAAGTAAAAATTGATGTTTTTTAATTACAGGTAAAAATTGCTTTGCAAAAAGCTTTAGTTCATCTAAATTTTTACATACAATTTCTTGATTTTTTAACATATTTGTAATTATATATTTATTTAAAAATAAAATAATTAAATATATTTCCATATTGTTTTTTTGCTCAAAATTATTTTAAAAAATTATTGTTTATAATTATCGTTAATAGTAAAACTAAAGGAGAAATTATGAAAAAAGTAGTTTTAATAGTTATTGACGGATTAGGGTTAAGAAAAGAAAAACAAGGTAATGGTTTTGCATTAGCACAAACACCTACCTTTAACGAACTTTTTAGCAAATATCCAAATTCAATTATTCAAGCCTCAGGTCAATACGTTGGATTACCTGAAGGACAAATGGGAAACTCTGAAGTAGGACACTTAAATATAGGTGCTGGAACTATTGTTTATACAGGTTTATCATTAATCAAAAAAGCTCTTGAAGATGGTAGTTATGCAAAAAATGAAGCATTCTTAAAAGCCTTTGAACATGCTAAAAAAGAAAATTCAACACTACATTTAATGGGTCTATTAAGTCCAGGTGGAGTGCACTCATTAGAAGATCACTTATTTGCACTTTTGGATGCAGCATCAAATTTTGGACTTAAAAAAGTTTCGGTTCATGTATTTGGAGATGGTAGAGATGTTGCTCCTAAATCTATTAAAGAATCAATGGAAAAATTAGAAGCATTAACAAATAAATATGGATTTAAAATAGCTTCAGTTGGTGGTCGTTTCTATGCAATGGATAGAGATAAAATGTTTGATAGAGTTGAAAAAAATTATGATGCTATTTTAGGATTTAGTGACAAAAAATATTCTAGTGCTGTCGAATACGTAAATGAACAATATGCAAACAATGTTACTGATGAATTTTTTGAACCAGCAATTAATGCTACATGTTCAAAAGAATATTTTGTAAAAGATAAAGATGCAATTATTTTCTTTAACTTTAGACCTGATAGAGCGAGACAATTAAGTCACTTATTCATAAGTTCAAATTTATATGACTTTAAACCAAAACATCAAGTTAAAATTCCAGTTTTTGTTTCAATGATGAAATACGAAGGAATGAATACAATAGTTGCTTTTGATGAGATGAAAATTACTCATCCAATTGGAAAAGTATTGGAATTAGCTAACAAAAAACAACTAAGAGTAGCCGAAACTCAAAAATATGCACACGTTACATTTTTTATGGACGGTGGAAATGATGTTGAGTATAAAAATTCAAAAAGAATAATGGTTGATTCATTAAAGGTTGAATCTTATGCAACTGCTCCACAAATGTCTGCAAAAGGAATAACAGATGAATTAATTAAAAATGCTCTTGATTTTGATGTAACAATTATGAATTATGCAAATCCAGATATGGTTGGGCACACTGGTGATCTAAAAGCAACAATTCAAGCAGTTACTTACTTAGACGAACAAATAAAAAGAGTAGTTGAATGAGCTAATAAAAATGACGTAACTGTCTTTATTACAGCCGATCATGGAAATGCAGAAATTACTGAAGATGAAAAAGGTAATCCAGCAACAAAACATACATCTAGTCCAGTTATGTTAATATGTACAGATAAAAACGTTAAATTAAAAGATGGAAAACTAGCAAATATTGCTCCAACCGTTTTAGATTATATTGGAGTTAAAAAACCTACACAAATGAACGAAGATTCTCTTTTAGTAAAATAATAAAATTAAAAACACAAGTTTTAAAAACCTGTGTTTTTTTATAAAGCTTTTTTTGAATTGTTTGAACTAATAACTATTAATCAAATCAACGAGACTATTCATAATAGTGGAAAAATTACTCCAATAGTATATTTTACAGCGTCAATTTTTACACCTAAAGTTACTACTGGAACAACTAAAGGTCCGATAAGAGAAATTAATATGAGAATCGCCAAAATAGGCTGTTTTACTCTAAAACAATAAACTACAAATTGTATAAAAAATACAATTAATATTATTCCTAAAATTAGTAATATAAGTCCTGTAACTATTTGAAAAATTAAATTTGAAAATTCTTCTTTGTAATTAATTTGAAATATATTAGCAACATTATTTCAAATTGTCAAAACAATAGACAATATTAAAATAAAAATGGCTCTGTTTCTAACTCTTAAATGATTCATTCATTCTCCTTTTTTTACATAACTAAATAATACAATATTATTTTTCTTTTAAAACTTGATTTACATATGTAGTATTTGTTGTATCTTTTATAGAATGTGAAGAACTTAAAATTTTATTAATATCACTATTTGATAAAGTAGGAGGAATAATAATTCTAAGTTTTAATTTTAAATCACCAGATGTTCTAGTTCCTTTAACACCTTTTCCAATAAGTTTGATTACCATTGTATCCATGTAAGATCTTTTTAATTTGATTTTTTCTAATCCTGAAGGAGTTGGTACATTTACAACATTTTCACTTAGTACATCTAAAAATGAAACTGGAAAATCTAAATATACATCATTTCTATCACGAGTGTAATATTTATGCTCTTTTACAATGATTTTTATGTATAAATCACCAACTGCATTCCCTTGCCCTGGCCCACCAAAACCTGTTAACTTTAAACTTGTTCCAGTAACTACACCAGCTGGAATAGTAACAGACATTTTCTTAATTGATTTAATGAATTTTTTACCATCACAAGATTTACATTTTTTAGTAACTTTTTTTCCTGAACCATTACATTTTTTACATGTTTCACGACTTTGAGCATCACCAAAAAATGTTCTTCTTATATAGTATGTTGATCCTTTTCCATTACAATCTGAACAAGTTGAAAAGTCAGCACTTGATTCAGCACCTGAACCACCACAATGTAAGCAAAGCTCGTATTTTTCAAAATTATCTTTATAAACTGTTCCATTAACTGAGTCAATAAAGGTAATTATTTTAGTCATTTGATAATCTTGTCCAACATCTCTTTGTGATGAAAAACCTGATGATTCTGAACTACCACCAAAGTTAAAAATGTCTTGGAAAAAATCACTAAATCCTCCAGAAAATCCTTCAAAAGGATTACCTGAAAAGCCTTGCCCAGCATTTGCAGAATTGTAATTTTCAGATGAACCATATTTATCATAGTGACTTCTTTTTGTTTCGTCTGAAAGAACTTCATAAGCTTCATTTATTTCTCTCATTTTTTCATCACTGGTTCCATCTTTGACTTTATCAGGGTGATATTGCATAGCTAATTTTCTATATGCACTTTTAATTGTTTTTGTATCGGCTTTTTTGTCGACACCTAAAATTTCATAATAAGTTTTCTTGCTCATAATAAATATATTTTAGCATAAAGTGCTTTAAATTGCTAAAATTAAATAATTCAAAAACGCCTATGTTCAAGACGTTTTAGTAAAAAGTGTTTTTAATCATTCTAATTTTATAGTTTTCTTTCAATAATAAAAATTTCTTAAGAAATTAATAAGAATTTAAAGCACAACTCCCTTATTAAGTTTTATTTTTAATAACTTGTGATTGGGACAATACTTAAAAAGCATTTCATAAAATAACTTAGAGTGATTAGGATGAACATAATGGCATAGCTCATGTGTCGCTAAAAATCTAATAATTTCATCAGGAAATGGATAAACGTTAATATTGTAAGTTATATGATTCTTTCTATGTTGTGCATGATAAGTTCTTGAAGTTTTAAGAGAAATTGTATGTTCTGGAATATTCATTATTTTTTCCATTTCTCTTTGGATTAGTTTACATTTTTCAAGTAATTTTATTTTAATTCAATCCATTAAAGTTTCGGAAACTTTACTTAAATTTTTAAGAAATATTTTTTCTAAAAATTCATCTTTTTTGAAGATTAAAATAAAGTTGTTTTCAATTTTATAGTTTAACTTTTCGCCTAATAAGAAAAAATAATCAGGATAAATTACTCTTACGTTTTCAGTAATAAATCCTGGGTTTTCTAAAATTATTTTTACTTCTTTATTTGCTGCTGATTCTATCTCTTTATCTGTTGTGTTTTTAAACTTAGTAATAAAAAAAGTATTTTGATTAAAACGCACACTAACTTTGCCCTCATATTGTGTTCAGTCTTTGAATATTACTTGAAATTTTGTATTATGAAGTTTCTCTAAGTTCAAAATTGCTATTGGCGTTTTCATGTTTTAATTATAAAAAAAATAATCACTTTTGATTATTTTTATCAAGTTATTTTATGTTCTTTTAAGTCTAATTCTTTGTTTCTAAAGTACTTAACAGCTGGTCATAGAGCGCCAACAACTATTGCACTGAATGCTACCTCTACAATAAAGTTTAATCAAATTAAAATAATTCAAGCTTTTAGATTTGTTAATCAAGAAATAGGTGCTACAGAATGGTGTATAAATAAAAAGACAGTAACTAATAAAGTATTGAATACAGGACATAAAATCCCTAAAACAACTGCTTTATAAATATTTGGTTTACCTAATAATTTATAAAACAAGTAAACTAATAATCCAACTAAAATTCTAGGTAAAACTGATAAATCAGGATATATAAAAGTTGGTTCTCCAAACACTATAGAAGCTATTAAAGATCCTATACCAAAAGTTAATCCGGCTGTAAAAGCTCCTATAAAGCCCATATGAAGAGTTGCAACTACAACAATAAAAGGAATTGTTGAAATATGTATTACTCCAATTTTTATATATCCCAATCATGGGACAAGACTCATCATCATTATTAATGCTACATAAATAGCACAGTAAGTTATTTTTTTAATCATTATGCCTCTCAATAAAGTATTTTATAATAAAATATTTTTATTAGGATTAGAAAATGAAAAAAAATAATGAAAAATTTTTAACTATTGATATTGGAAATTCATACATTAAAATGGCTGTTTTTGGTCAAAATGTAGAACTTTTAGAGTATTCTGTTTTTCCAACAAAATTACAAAGCATCAAACAAATAACAAAAACTATTGAGTCTTATAAAAAACTTGAAATTAAACAAGCTATTTTAGGATCTGTTGTTAAGGATTTTGATTTAATAATTCAATCTATTATTAAAGAAAATCTAAAAATTATTCCTTATAAAATAAATCAACAAACAAAATTTAATTTTGACCAAAATGGCTATGTTGAAAAAGGAATTGGACATGACTTGCTGGCTTTAGCACAATATTCAACTCTCAAAAACAAAAACGCAATAGCTTTTTCTTTTGGCACTTCATCTGTTGGTTTATTTATAAAAAACAACAAACTTGTTGGCGTTAGCATTGCTGGTGGGCTTGATTCTTCATATGAAACACTTGTTAAAAAAGCTTCTTTGTTAAACAAAATAGAAATTGATAAAAATTCCATGTTACCCTATGGTACAGATAATAAAGAATGCTTAGAATCTGGCTATCATCATCTAAGAAATGGTTTTGCTTTAAGTTTTATTAGCTCTTTAGAAAAAGAATTAAATATAGCTCAAACATTTATAGTAGCATCTGGAAATGCAGCTGGTAATTTTAAAAATAATTACAAAATAAATGTTGATAAATATGCTATTTTAGAAGGTTATTTAAATATTTTGATTACAAATTCAAAATAGTATAAAATTTGATATATGTCTAAATTAAATGAAAAAATGAGCAAAATAAAAAACGACCGGATTATTCCAGCTATTATTTTGTCTTTATTTTTTGGTGGTTTATTTTGCTTTACTATAATAGGTGGAAATGCAAATGGCAATTTTGGAACTGTTTCAAGGATAATTTCATACATAATTTTTTCTTTATTATTTGTTTATGTTTCATTTGAACTTTTTAAGTCATTTAAACTTGCATGATATATTAGTTTGTTTTTGGCTTTTGCTAGCGCTACAGCTTTTGCTCTACCATTTTCACTTATAAGTCAATACATAGATTATAGTTTAGATCCTGATAATAAATTTTCTATGATAAATGTAGTAACATTTTTATTTGAAGATTATTTAAGTGTTTTAATTCTTTTAGCTGTGTCAATTTTTTACTTTTTTTATCAAACTTTTACTATTGAAAATAGAAACATAAAAAACATTTTTATTAAATCCTTAGTTTTATTTATTGCACTTTATATATTATTAATTTCTTCAAAACAATTAATCTATTCATCAGTTTTTGCTTGACAATATTTTATATTATTTATTGCAGTTAGTATTTGTGCTGATGTAGCAGGTTTTTTTGGAGGAAAATTCTTTGGTCACAAAATTTTTAGAAAAAAATTAGCCCCAAATATTTCACCTAAAAAAACATGAGAAGGAGCAATAACAGCATTTATTTTAACTTCAATACTAATTGTTAGTGTTGTTGTTTCACTTAACTTATACAATGGAAACATCGCTGTTCAAACTATTGTTAGTTTAACATTACCTATTTTTGCAATATTAGGTGATTTGACTTTTTCAGCTATAAAACGGATGAATTTGACAAAAGACTTTTCAAAATTATTACTTGGACATGGTGGAATTTTAGATAGATATGATTCAATAAGTTTTACATTTTTCTTTGGTTTTTTAATGTTGCTTGCAATTTAAAATGAAAATAATATATTCACATTATAAAAATAATTGAATGTATTTTTTTTTGTATCTTTTATTCGTTTGTATAATAATAACATGCATTCAAAAAAATATTACAAAGACGAAGCCTTTAGCAAATTTATGGAATTTTTACAACTACCAAAATTAAACTCACTTAGAGAAAGTTTTATTTCAAAAGATATAACTTATAGCGTTGTTGATGGCAACTATTTTTTTGATGTGTCTATAACTTTTGTTAAACTACCAAACATTAGAGAATTTGACTTATTAATAAAAAAAATTAGAAACAACAATACTCATACTTTTAATGTTGACTTTACTATTATTAATAATATAAATGATAATTTACATGTTAAACAATACTTATATTATATTGCTGACAATAATTTAACTTTAAGTTGAATAAAAGACAGTTTTTTTGAACACAATTTAACTTCAAATAAAACCAATACTCATTGATTAATAAGTTATACAAACATCAATGACTCTGAAAAGATTGCACAAGCCTGCTCAATTTTTAACCAGGAAATGTCATGAATGGGATTTAAAGATTTTAAAATTTCACCTCTATTAAAAGAATATACAGTTTCAAAAACTCAAACAAGCATTGATTATCAAGAAGCTCTAAGAAAAAAAATCGAAATAGAAAACAATGAAGCTTTAAATGCAGCAAAAAAATCTCTAAATAGAAAATTAAGATATTCCAAAAGTGCTAACTATTTAAAACAAACCATTTCAGAAATAAACGCAGATGAATTAGATGAAAAATCAAGAATATGCTTTGAAGGTGTAGTTTACAAAAGTGCCTATAGCCTAGCTAAAAATTCACAAAAACATATGTATGTTTATAATATTACAGACTACGCTGATGCCATTGAGGTTAAGTTATTTTTAGAGCAACCATTAGAAGGTAATAATCTTATTAATGACAATGATTATGTTATCGTTGAAGGTTCCATAGCTAAAAATAATAGAAATGTGATATTTATCTGAGCCAACTCTATTACAAAAACTGAAAATAAATTTGAATCTGTTTTAGACGATGCCTTAACTAAAAGAATTGAGTTTAATACTAAAAGTAAAATGAATTCAATGGACGGTATTTTAAACCCTGCCCAAATTATAAAAAAAGCTAAAGAATTAAATCATAAAGCTGTAGCTCTTTTAGATTCAAACTCAGTTCAAGGATTCCCAGAATTTTATTCAAGTGCTTTAAAGCAAGGAATTAAACCAATTTTAGGAACGACTTTTAGTGCTATAAACAAGTCACATCAGGCTGTATTAAACTATCAACATGATCAAGTTTTAAAACAAGCAGATTACATAAGTTTTGATATTGAAACAACCGGTCTTTCTCCTCGTTATCACGAAATAATAGAATTTGGAGCAAGTATTATAAAAAATGGATCAATCGTTGCTCGTGAACAATTTTTTATAAAAGCTTCAAAACCGCTAAGTTCTTTTACAACAAATCTTACTGGTATAACAGATAAAATGCTTCAAGAAGAAGGTATTGAACTTAAAACAGCATTAGAAAGAATTTTAAAATTATTTGAAAATAAAATCGCTTTAGCTCACAATGCCCAATTTGATATGAACTTTGTTTTTCAAAAACTATTAGACAATTGTTATGCAATACCATCAATTTCTTTTGTTGACACATTAATGATTTCAAGAATAATTTTTCCAAACAAATCAAAACATAGATTAGGTGATTATACTTCAAACTTAGGTATTAATTACTCTGTTGATGATGCTCACCGTGCTGATTATGATGCTGAGATTTTAGCACAAGCATGAATAGCTTCAATTTCACATTTAGCTCAATTGAATTTAAACAATTTATCTGATTTACACAATTATCAAAATAGCAATTTGCATGCTAAAAAGTTCTCTAATGAAGTAAGTATCATTGCTAAAAACCAAATTGGTTTAAAGAAGCTTTTTAAATTAGTTACAAAAACTCTAACCGAAAGATTTTTTGACTCACCTAAGTTATTCTTAGAAGACTTAGAAAAAGACCAAGACTTACTGGTGGGTTCAGCTGGTTTAAATGGATTTTTATTAAACACTTTATTTTACAAAAGTGATTTAGTTTTAAGAGAATACATTAAACTTTATGATTATGTTGAAATTCCTTCAATTTCAAATTTTAAACATTGAATAGAATACGAAGATTTTACTCTTGAACAAATACAAGATGGGTTAAGATATTTAATTAATTTAGCTTTAGAACACTCAAAAATTGTAATAGCAGTTGGTGATGTTAGATACATTGATAAACCAGGTAAAGCCGCTTATGATTTATTAATTTATGCTAAAGCAATTGGTGGAGATAGACACTATTTATATGAATATAGACGTAGACATAACTTAAAAACACCAGAAAGGTTTTTCTTAACAACTGAACAAATGTTAGAAGAATTTGAGTTTTTAGGCAAAGAATTAGCTTATAAAATAGTGGTTCAAAATACAAATTTAATAGCAGATTCTATAGATAATATAGAAGTAATTAAAAAAGATTTATACACACCTAAATTTGATGATTCGCATGAGAAATTAAAAGATTTAGTTTACAAAACTGCTCATAAAAAATATGGCGAAGTTTTGCCAGAAATCATTGAGAATAGGATAAAAAAGGAAATTGATCCTATTCTAAAATATGGATATGATGTTATTTATTGAATATCACACAAACTTGTAAAAAAATCGGTTGAAAATGGATACTTAGTAGGTAGTCGTGGTTCGGTTGGTTCATCGCTAGTTGCAACATTATCCGGTATTACAGAAGTAAATCCTCTACCTCCTCACTATATTTGTCAAAATTGTAAATATTTTGAACTTGTAGAAAGCCCTATAACAACTTCTGGTTTTGATTTAGATGATAAAAATTGTCCTAAATGCAATAGCATTTTAGACAAAGATGGTCAAACTATACCTTTTGAAACTTTTTTAGGATTTAAAGCAGATAAAGTTCCAGATATTGATTTAAACTTTTCAGGAGAATATCAAGCACAAATTCATAATGAAGTTAAAAGATTGTTTGGACAAAATCATACTTTTAGAGCTGGAACAATTTCTACAGCTGCATATAAAACAAGTTTTGGTTACATAAAAAATGCTATTGATGAAAACGGAAAGCATATCTCTGATAATTTTGTTGATTATTTAACAACTCAAATTGAGGGAGTAAAAAGAACTACAGGACAACACCCAGGTGGAATCTTAATTATTCCTAAAGAATTTGATGTAGAAGACTTTTGCCCGATAAATTTCCCGGCTGATGATACAAGTAGTGACTGAAAAACAACTCACTTTGATTTTAGAGCTATTCACGATAATGTTCTAAAACTAGACTTACTAGGGCATGATGATCCTACTGCTATTAGAATGTTAGAAAAACTAACAGGTTTAAATGTAAAAAAAGATATACCAAAAAAAGATGAAAAAGTTATGTCGATTTTTAAATCACCTAAGGCATTAGGAATTGAGCCATCACAAATAGGAAACGAACAAACAGGTGCTCTAGGAATTCCAGAATTTGGTACACCTTTTGTTCGGAAAATGCTTGAACAATCTAAACCACAACATTTTTCGGATTTAATTTCTCTTTCAGGATTGTCCCACGGAACAGATGTTTGATTAAATAACGCACAAAGTTTAATTATGAATGAAGGATTAACTATTGATAAAGTTATTTCTTGTCGTGATGACATTATGGTTTATCTAATTCAAAATGGTGTTGAATCATTAGATGCTTTTAAAATTATGGAACAAGTAAGAAAAGGTCAAGGTATTAAACCTGATCAAGAAGAAATGTTGAAAAAAATTGGTATTAAAAATTGATACATTGAAAGTATGAAAAAAATAAAATACATGTTTCCTAAAGCCCATGCTACTGCATATGTACTAATGGCTTGAAGAATTGCATGATTTAAAGTTTATAAACCTTTAGAATATTATGCAACATACTTTACAACACGTTGTGATGTATTTGATATAGAATCAATGGCTAATGATGTAAATCTTGCAAAAATTAATAATAAAATTAGTGAAATAAATAATAAAAGCAATAACGAACGAAGTGTAAAAGAAAACAATTTAATACCAGTTTTAGAAATAGCTAGAGAACTTTATGCTAGAGGTTTTAGTATTTCATCAATTTCTGTACACGAATCTCTCGAAAACGAGTGAATTATTAATCGTGAAAAGAAATGTTTAATTCCTTCTTTTTCAACCATGGATGGTTTAGGAATAAATATAGCTGAAACCATTACTGCAGCAAGAAAAGAAAGACCATTTACTTCTAAGGAAGACTTTTTTAAAAGAACTTCGATTACTAAAACACAGTTTAATGAGTTTGAAAAACTTGGTATATTCGGTGATTTACCTGATTCTGAACAAAACACATTATTTTAACTATGCACAAGCATAGTTTTTTGTATATATAAATTTTTTTATACTTTACACTTATAAAAAATAAACTGTTTACCCATAAGTCTAAGTAAGTCTATAATAAAAACAAGCATTAATACAAAAAATATAAATAAAAAAACTTGCATATCTGCAAGTCTCTCATTATTTTTTAGCATACATTCAAATTTTTGCTTGTGAGCCCATTTCCTTGCCAAATATTTCTTTAACAGCTTCTATTCCTAAATCAACAGCTGCTCCAGCACATTTACCTGATAAAAATTTTCCTTTATGGTTTGTTACCATATTATCGTTTCTTAAATTAGATGCTACCATATTTGGTATTGGATAAGAAGAATAAGGAATAGAATCATCAATAATATGGTTTTCATAAATTACATTTGGCGCATCACATATTGAGATAACATATTTTTTGTTTTGTATAAATTTCTCTATAATTTTCAAAGATTCTTTATCTTTTCTTAGTTCTTGAGCTCCTGGTCCTCCAGGAACGAATAAAATATCAAATTCATTAAAGTCAACTTTATTAACCATATTTAGTTTAATAATACTAAATTGTCCTATTGCTTTAGTATATTTAGGATTGTAATAAACAATATCATCTAGCTTTTTTGTTCTTTCTAAACAAGCAACCACTCCTGTTAATTCAACATCATTAAATCTATTGTGTACTAATACTAATAATTTCATACAACCTACTTTCAAATTTATTATACCAAGCTCTAGTAACAAAAGTTTAACAAAAAAACTTGTTATACAAGTTTAGTTTGTTATTACTTTGCTTTTTTACGTTTAATAATTCTAAATACCGCAAGTATTGCAATAAAAATTGGTAGCACAATAAATATTCCAACACATATTAAATAAACTTTAAGAAGTGCTTTATTTAGTTTCTCTTTTGAAACTGCAACACCTTCCATAATTTCATGTGTTTTTTCTCCAAGAAAATCTTGTAAGTCAGAAATTCTTTTTTTATCTATAACACTTGCAAATATGTAAACTCCAGTTATTGCAACAAGTGCAATTACATTAATTATTGTAAAAACATTGACATTCCCAAATGCTTTTTGAAGAATAAGCTCCATATTAAGCTTTAGAGCAAAAATATCACTCTCAGTATTGATCTTTAAATACTTAAGTCCAAATACAACCAATGTAAAGAAACCATAAAAAGTTAAAATGTTAATAAAAATTCACATTACTTTCACTGTTTTTAAACTCATTTTGCGATAAGTTGTATGAAACATAACATTAGCTGATGAATCTCCTCTTGAATAACTATCTCTAAGTCTTTTTACTGTATTTTTTCATGAAACAAAATCAATTAAATTTCTTGCCATAAAATAAAATGCTATAAAGGAAATTAAAGCTAATAAAATGTAATAACCAATAACATTTCCATTTACCGTTTTATCTATGTATTCGGTACCAAAAGGAATTTTTATAATTTCGCTAAAAACTAAATACAAAATTAATATTGTTAATAATGTAGTAAATAAAAGTGCACCTCAAACTAATGATGTAATTCCTTTTATTACTTTTTCACGGCGAATTATTTTATAAGCTCTTGGACTTAATTGACCAAGCGGATCACTTTTTAACATTGATTCATTATTTATAGTGCGATCTAGACTACTATTTTGAATAACATTAATTCCTTGAGTGTCTTTTATTGGGTTAAACTGCATTGATCTCCATTCATATTTCTATATATTATATTATAATTGTAAAATACATGAGGTAAATATGACAAAGAGAATTAATTGAGATACTTATTTTATTTCTTTAGCAAAAATTTCGGCTTTAAGAAGTAAAGATCCAAGCACACAAGTTGGTGCTTGTATAATTAACGATGAAAAAAAAGTTATAGGTCTAGGTTATAATGGAATGCCTAATGGAAATGACATTGATTTTCCATGAGGTAGAGATAGCAAAATAGCCAAAGAAACTAAATACCCATACGTTGTTCATGCTGAAGTAAATGCAATCTTAAACGCTATAGTACAGCCAAAAGGGGCAATTATTTATACAACTTTATATCCTTGTATAAATTGTGCAAAAGTAATTGTTCAATCAGGAATTAAAGAAGTTGTTTTTGAAGATGACAAGTATAAAGACACTGAAGATGGAGAAATGGCAAGATACTTATTTGAGAAATGCAATATCAAAACACGCAAACTGACAACTAGTGCAAAAATTATTTTAGAACAAATACCAAACTAAAAGGAGTAATATTGAGGCAGAAAATCAAAAACATTACACAACACTTACCTAGTGGAACCAGTGGTTTAGGACTAGGTTCAATCTCGCTTGGAGGAATATGATTCTTCTTTATGAGATACATTTATCAAAATACTAATGAAATTTTATATTATGACTTTGGGTTAATAGTTTACTGAATGACATTCATTTTCGGAACCTATTGTTTCATAAGTATTTTAGTAAAATTTAGCTTCAATTTTAAACTCTTTATGCATGAGTGAAAAGGAAGTGCTACTTCAGGTTTTTTGCCAACTAAATGAATGCTTTTAATACAATTAATTGCCTTTATTTCAGGTCTCTACACTGGTTCTCACGACAAGGACTTTAACTACGATTATGTAACACGAGTTGTTAATGTCGGAACTATAATAGGTTCAATAATTAGCATTATTGCTCTACTACTACAATTAATTATGCTTGTTGGTTTTTTAACATTTGTTATTAAAAATCACAAAATAAAAAGCGATTTGGCTTACTCATCATGATTTGTTCCAACTGTCGGTATAGTTATTATTTGTAACGCCTATCCTAACTTTGGAAATGTTATACCAATAGAATTTTATCGTTTTGTTTGATTCATTGGATTTGGACTTTATGCTCTATTTTTACCAATCATACTTTATAAAATAATTTTCTTTAAGTACAGTGAAAAACCTCAATTTGCTTCAATGGGTGTTTTTGTTTCTCCAGGTTGTTTATTGTTGGCTTCTTTTTTAAGTATTTTTACTGACCTTAATTCGTACTTTGCATATGATTCTAAATTCTTTTGTTACTTTATGGTCATGATTTTAATAGCTATAACTATGCTTGGAATGTTTATATTCTTTATTTCACTTCTTAAAATTATTTCGCAAGGGTTTCATACAAATTGAACTGCTCTGACTTATCCTAGTGCAGTTACATCAACAGCTTTTTTAAGGTTGTATGCAGATTTTAAAGATTTGCAAGATTTAGAAAAAGTATCAACTTTTGCCCATAACTTTTTTGGAGCCGCTTACACCTTTTTCTTGGTTATAGGAAGTATCTTCTTAATAATATCGACTTTGATAATTTCTTATGTATCTTTTAGATATTTAGTAATTCACTTTCAAGTTTACTTTAGAAAACTACAATTTGAAAATGATTTATAAACTGGAATTTTTTCCACATTTAATGTAATTTTTATTCTTTATTAGCGAGTATTAACTCGCTATTTTTAATAAGCGTATAATCTAAATTGTAAAAATCTTTTAAGGTATTTTTACGTTTAATAAACTTATTTATGGAGATATTATGGCAAACAGAATGGTATTAAATCCGGTATCTTACTTTGGACGTAATTCACGTCAAAACATAGTTACTGAAGTACAAAAAAGAAAATTAAATCATGCTTTTATATGTACTGATAAATCAATCGTAGAACACAAAGTTTTAGATCTAGTTACAGATGTACTAAAAGCTAACAATTTAACATTTACTGTTTTTGACAATGTTGAAGCAAACCCTACAATTGAAAATATTCAAGCAGGAGTTGAAGCTTTTAAAAAATCAAAAGCTGATTACATTTTAACAGTTGGAGGAGGGTCAGCTCTTGACACTGCAAAAGGAATTGGAATTATTATTACCAATCCAGAATTTTATGATGTTAGATCTTTAGAAGGATTAAGTCCTACAAAAAACAGAGCGATATTTACAATAGCTGTTCCTACAACTGCTGGAACAGCATCAGAAGTAACAATGAACTACGTTGTTACAGATAATGAAAAACACAGAAAATTTGTCTGTGTTGATCCTAATGATGTACCTGAAGTAGCTATTGTTGATGCTGATATGACTTCAACAATGCCAGCTGGCTTAGCAAAAGCAAGTGGGATGGATGCTCTTACACATGCAATTGAAGGTTATATAACCAAAGGTGCAACTATCATGAGTGATATGTTACATATTAAATCAATTGAATTAATTGCACACAATTTAGAAAAAGCTGTTAAAGGTGATAAAGACGCTAGAGACAACATGATTTTAGCCTCATATGTTGCTGGAATGGGTTATTCAAATGTTGGGTTAGGAATTGTTCACTCAATGTCACACCCGCTTAGTGCTTATTATAAAATGGCACATGGTATTGCAAATGCTATTTTATTACCAACAGTTATGGAATTTAATGCTCAATATAGTGGAGAAAAATATAAAGATATTGCGGTTGCTTTTGGTGTTAAAAACACGGAAAAAATGTCTCAAGATGAGTATAGAAAAGCAGCAGTAAATGCAGTAAGACAACTATCATTGAATCTAGAAATTCCTCAAAGTCTAGTTGGTTTAATGAAACCAGAAGATTTAGAAAAAATTTCTCAATCTGCACTTTCAGATGTATGTACTGGAGGAAATCCTAGAGACGTTAATTTAGAAGACATTAAAACTTTATATAAAAAATTATTAAAATAGTTCTTAAAAGTATCGGAATCACCGATATTTTTTTAATTTTAAAAATCTAAATTACTTCTTTTTTGATTGTTTATTTAATATATAATAAAAAAATATTTGTAAGGGAGATTCTATGAAAAAACACAATAAAATCATTTTTAACTTAACTATTTCAACTTTTACACTTTTACCAGTTATTTTAAGCTCATGTTCAAAAGCAACAACTGATACTTTAAAAAAGAGCGATGTAGAAACATCTAAGTCTCCGATTAATAATAAAACCAACGAATCTATTACTATAAATAAAGAACCAATGACAACTAGTTCAGACACAAATGATAATAAAGAGTTTTTAGAATTAACCGAAAACACTATGAATAAGAATAATAAAGAAAAAGAAGTAACAAAAATTTCACAAGAAGTATTAAATTTTAAAAATAAACATAGTTATATTATTAATTTAAAAAACAGTGAAATTGCATTAGAACATAAAAACTTAATCACTAAAGTTGATTCTGATTATTTATTACTTAAAAATGAAGATAAATTACAATTAAAAAATGAGTATAGTAAAATCACTAATGTCAAAAACGCCTTATCCACAATATTAAATAAAAAAATTGAGAAGGAAGAGTTATTAAAAACAGAGATTAAAAACTGAAGCACTTTTATAATAAAAATAGATAATAAGTCTCGTTTTTTAAGTTTAAAAAATGCTTCATCTCACTTTATAAATTATTTAGATAAAGTATTAAAAGGTAAACAAATATTTAATGACTTAAATGATTATGATAATCTTTTAGAAACGTCTAAAAAATACTTAAACCAATTCATTCAAGAAGAAAAAAAATTATCACTGACAGAAGTTACTGTTGATGAGTCAAAAACTGATTTTAAATTAATTTTAAAGTCTGAAAAAGTAGTTAATTTAAAAAATAAAATACAAGAGGCCATCAAGAAAAATCCTGTTTTTAATGAATTAGACAAAAGGCTAAATGAAGCGCTAACTAAATACACAAAAATATTAGATGAAGTTTCAGATAAAAGTAAAATCGCTGACATTCATAACGCCTTTAATAATGAATTAGAAGGCATAGAAAATGGCTTTAGAAGCTTTTCTGAATTACCTTCAAACAAATAACAAAAAACTTGGTTACAATGAACCAAGTTTTTTTAAAATTTATAAATTATTTTGCTAAGTTGTAGAATGCTTTTTCACCTTCAAATGAAGCTGTTTCTGCTAATTCTTCTTCGATTGCTAATAATCTGTTGTATTTAGCAATTCTATCTGTACGAGACATTGATCCAGTTTTGATTTGTCCTGTGTTTAAGGCAACAGCAATATCAGCGATTGTTGTATCTTCTGTTTCACCTGAACGGTGTGATACAACAGCTGTCATGTTTGCTTTTTGAGCCATTTCAACTGCTTCTAAAGTTTCTGTTAATGAACCAATTTGGTTAACTTTAATTAAGATTGAGTTCATTGATTTTTCTTCAATAGCACGTTTTAAAATTTCTGTGTTTGTTACTGTTAAGTCATCACCAACAATTTGCAATTCACTTCCAAATTTTGCAGTGAATTTTTTAAATCCTTCTCAGTCTGCTTCTGCAAAACCATCTTCAATAGAAATAATTGGGTATTTTTTAACTAATGACCCTAAGTAATCAACCATTTCATCTGTTGTATATGTTAATTTAACATTTCCTAAATGATCAAATCCTGGTTTTTTAGCCTCAATAGCTGCTTTTAATTTTCCAAATGTATATACGTTGTTTTCATATAATTCACTTGAAGCACAGTCCATAGCAATAGCAACTGCTTTAGCACCTTTTTTAGCTGGTTTGTAACCTGCTGCTTTAATTGCTTCTACTAGAAAATCTAAAGCTTCTTCATGTGACTTGAAGTTTGGAGCAAATCCACCTTCATCACCAACTTGAACTCCGTGTCCAGCTTTTTTAAGTAATTTAGCTAGGTTGTGAAATACATGGTTTGCCATTTGCATTGATTCTCTAAATGTTTTAGCACCAACTGGCATAATCATGAATTCTTGAAAATCGATTGTGTTTGATGCGTGTTCTCCACCATTAATAACGTTTAACATTGGCACTGGTAATTGGTGTGCATTAAATCCACCAATGTATTTATATAATGGTAAGTCTAATTCATCAGCTGCTGCTCTAGCAACTGCTAAAGAAACTCCTAAAACTGCATTAGCACCAAATTTAGATTTTGTTTTTGTTCCATCTAATTTGATCATTAATTTATCAACTTTACGTTGTTCTGTAACTTCTAATCCTAATAAGTGTTTAGCAATTTTGTTGTTAACATTATCAACTGCTGTCATAACACCTTTTCCACCGAATCAATTTGATTCGTATGCTGTTCCTTTATCTCTTAATTCTAAAGCTTCTCTAGAACCTGTTGAAGCTCCAGAAGGAACCATTGCTGAACCGTAAGCTCCAGCTTCTGTTCAAACTTCTACTTGAATTGTTGGATTTCCTCTTGAATCTAACACTTCACGAGCATGAATTTTATTAATTGCTGACATATTGTCTCCTTTAAATAATATATAGTGGAATTATACCACTAAACACTAACATTTTATTTAATACAAAAAGCACTATAAGTCATTTTTGTGGAAATGATTATAATGCTTTATTAATTATTATAATTTACCAAATAACGCTGTGGTAAAGCCACTTTGTGATTTGTAAATTTCTTTTAAGTTTTCTTTGTATGAAGTTTTTTGGTCTTTATATCCGTTTGCTTCTGAACCTTCAATTAAGTTATATTTAGGTAAAATATATTTTGTAGGGTTAGAATTTTCTGCGCCAAATTCTTTCATATCTATTTGTATGTCATTGTGTTGTACAAATAATTCTATAGCTCCAAAACTTACAGCACTACCAAAATAAATTCCGGTTGGCAGACCGTATTCATTCATTACTAAACTACCTGATGCTCCACCTTCAAGAGAAGTTTCGATAGCTTTTGGAGAAGCTCCAGTAACGTGAATTCATTCATTTTTATTGTTTCTAGAGAAAAATCCACTTGGTGCGTTAAACACAGCTGAGTTTCTTCCTCCTTCAACAGTATTATTACCAATGCTTGAATAACGTTTGTCATCGGAATCAACCACATTATTTTGAACTCAAACTAATTTGTTGAAATTAAATGGTTGATGTCCTTGGCCACTTAGAGATAAACCTAGTGATGGATAACCAGCAACGACAAATTTTCCTAATTTCTTTTTAGTATCATCTGTTTCATTTTCAACACTTAAATAATCTTTACTCATGTAAGCATTTTTATTCTCATTATTATAAGTTTTAAAAGCTTTAAATCATTCGACTGTTTTGTCTACACTTTTTATGGCTTTTAAAATTCATTCTTTTAATTCAGGATATTCTTCTAAAACTTTTTTGTTTACTTTTAAGTTTAAAACAGCAAAATCTCTAAAAGGTTTAATAGTTTGTTTATCTATTCCAACTAATTCACCTCTTGGGTCTTGAGATCTAGAAGCTTTTGTTTTAAAGTATGTGTTCATTGCTTTAAAATATTCACCGCTTTCTTTATAGGTATCATATCCCATAAAAACTGTTGTTGGTAATTCAAATAATGATTTTTTAACTTCGTTGTATCCACCAGTTTGATATAAAGGTGTTGTTAATATTTGAGGAACTGGTGAATTACCATAATAAACTGGTTGAGGTCCATACATTTTGTCTGTATTTTTAAGAGAATAAGGGACAATTTGTGAGCTTCTTCCTAATGCAAAACCAACTGATTCTGGGTTGTTTGCAGCTGGTATGTAGTCAAATTTACCATTTGATGATTTGTTATCTTTTTTATTAACAACATTAACAGCAACGTGGACGTTTGTTGCTATAAACAAGTTATAAAATTCACTAGAATCATTTTTTTCATAATCTAATAATCATCCTGTTCCAAATACTGGTGAATCAACATCGATTAAGCCTTCACTTGGATCGGCAGGATTTTTAGGACCTTTACGTTTTGAGATTATTCCTAAAGAAAATTCTCTGTCATGGATTAATTGATAAACATCTCTGTCATTTAATGTGGGACTAAAAGCTGAATCTCCGTTTTTAAAACCTTCAATATCAAATTTATTTGTAGTGCTAAAGTCTTTATAAGTTGTTTTATATTCTACTTCTAAAGTACCTTTTTTATCGGCTTTTTCTTTAACTGAAACAAGTTCAGATTTTAATTCATTAATGTGTAAAAATTTAGGACTAAATTCAAAGTAATTTTTTAGGTTTTCTTTTGTTACTTCACTTCCTTTAACTTCTGAACTTTTTCTAACGTTTTTATCGTTTAGTGTAAAGAATGAATCATCGTTACCGTAAAATTTAACATAATTATCCATTACATTTTTAAGATTTTCTTGCGTAGTGATTGCTTGTTTTTTAAATCCATCTACTACAAAATGTTTTGTAATTTTATCACCAGTTGTATCTAGTGTAATTTCCATGTCTAGACTTAATGTACCAGTTAAATTATCTGGTTTAATATTTTTAAAGTCAATTTTTGAAGCTACTTTTTCGTTAATTAATTTTGAATAAGTAGTTAAAATTCCTGGTAAATCAAATACAAAAATTTCTGAAGGAAGAACTGAAAATTCATTTTTTCTAACCTTGTCTTCATTAGCATATTTTTCTATTTTTTGACTTACTGATAACTGTTTGTCAACAGTGTTCCCTGCGGGTGTATTAGGCTTGTTTACAGGATCTTTTGGTTTTGATCCAGTATTGTTTTCGGTTTTATTGTTTTCGGTTTTGGTAGCAGAATTACATGCTATTGCCAACAATGGTGCTGCTATAATACAAGCGGTTCCCAACAATAATTTACTCAATTTAAATTTCATTTTATTTTACCTTTATCAATGATTCTATTTCTACGTTTTTATCAAACATTGATCTTCCGTTTAAAAATTCTAATTCCATCAATAGTATAACTTTTTTAACTATTGCCCCTTGACTTTCAAGTAGTGTAATAATCGCTTGTGTTGTACCACCTGTAGCTAAAACATCATCTACAATAGCTACTGTTTGCCCTGGTTTTACAAATCCTTTTTGAATCTCTAGTGAATTTGAACCATATTCTAAATCATAGTCCATTCTAATTACTTCACCTGGTAATTTATTTGGTTTTCTAACCATAATAAAAGGTTTTTTTAAATATGCAGCAACTGGTGTACCAAATAAAAAACCTCTTGCATCTGGTCCAACTATTAAATCAACGTCTTTACATAAATTTGCCATTGTTATAATTGTGTGATTTAGTGCTTTTCCATTTGCTAATAATGGAGAAATATCTTGAAAAATAATTCCTTCTTTAGGAAAATTAGGTACTTCTCTTATGTATTCTTTTAAATTCATTTCTATCCTTAGTTTATTCTTACATCTTCATAAAATTCTAAAATATCATCTTCTTTAATGTCGTTAAATTTCTTAATATGTGTTCCAAAATCTTTACCTTTAACAACTTCTTTTGCATCGTTTAATTCTCTTTTTAATGAGTCAATTACACCTTCATGAATTAACTTATTCATTCTAAATAACTTAACTTTACAGTTAGCTTTTACGCTTCCTTCATCCATCATACATCCTGCAATATTTCCTACTTTAGAGTAGAAAAATACTTTGATTATATGAGCGGTTCCAATTTTTCTTTCTTCGTAAACTGGAGCTTTTAATCCTTCTAATAAGTTTTGACAATCATCAATAATTTTGTATATAACATCATGTGAATATAAATCAATACCAATATTTTTAGCTGATTGTTTTACTGCAACTGATGGTTTAATATTGAAGGTAAAAATAATCGCATTTGAAGCTTGTGCTAATAATAAGTCAGAGTTACTTATATTTCCTGCACTAGCTGAAATAACTTTAATTATTGCTTCATCATTTGACAATTCATGAATTTGACCTTTAATGGCTTCACTTGTTCCATGAACGTCAGTTTTTAAAATAACATTTACTATTTTTTTATCACCATCTAGATTAATCACTGATGTTTTTGAATATAGATTATTTTGTCTATCGATCATGCTCTTTTCTGCAGCTAATTTTTTAGCAAATTTTTCGTCACTAAAACCTACAAAACGGTCACCTGCCATTGGTGTATAGTTAAGACCGGAAATAACAACTGGCGCTCCAGGTTCTGCTTTTTCTAATGCATGACCTGCATGATCTGAAAGAGTCCTTATTCTTCCATACATTGAACCAGCAACAATAAAATCACCTTTATACAATGTTCCATTTTCAACAATTAAAGTTGAAACTGAACCAATTCCTTTGTCAACTCTTGACTCAATAACAGTTCCTATTGGGTATCTTTTAGGGTTTGCTTTTAAATCTAAAATTTCAGTTAATAAGTTTATTTTGTCAAATAAATCCTCTAAACCGTCTCCATTAAGTGCTGATCCATAGGCAATTTGGGTATCTCCACCATATTCTTCAATAACTACATTATTTGATGCTAGTTCACCTTTAATTCTATCTAAATCACGATTTGGTTTATCCATTTTATTAACAAAAACTACAATTGGAACTTTTGCTGCCAAAGAGTGTTCAATAGCTTCTTTTGTTTGAGGCATAACTCCATCATCAGCTGCAACTACTAAAACTACAATATCAGTAACTTTTGCTCCTCTAGCACGCATCATTGTAAAGGCTTCATGCCCTGGTGTATCAATAAATGTTATATTTGAATTCTTATATTTTATTTGGTATGCACCAGTATGTTGGGTAATTCCAGAAGTTTCAGATTCAGCAACATTTGTGTTTCTAATACGATCAATTAAAGTTGTTTTACCATGATCAACGTGACCCATAACTGTAATAATAGGCGCTCTTTTTACTAAGTCTTTTTCTTTATCTTCAAATAAAACTTCGTCTAAAAAGTTACTTGCATCAACGTTTGTTTCTTTATTAAATTCAAAATTATTTTCTAAACATAGTTCAGCAATTTCTTCCTCGTCTAAAACGTGATTTAAGTTATACATCTTTCCTTTTATAAAGAATTTTTTGATAATTTCATTGGCATTTAATTTTGTTTTAGCTGCAAAATCGACTATCGACATTTTACCTGTGAAAGTAAAAACACCATCCTTTAATTCAGTTTTAAAATTTGATAATTGATTTTTAACGTCATCAACGTTACTTATTCTGTTTGTTTTTTTTGCCATACAGCCTCCATTAATTCTTTATAAATTTTTTCATATTGTTCAGATGTAAAATTTGTTTTAAAAGATCTATTTAAACATTTCTTGTTATAGAATGTTGTTCATAAATTTGGATCGTTTTTTAGGTAGCATCCTCGACCTTTTTTAGTTAATTTTAAGTCTAAGCTAAGAATGTTATTAGCTTTATCATAGTCAAATCTGATTAATTCATCAATTGGATATATTTGATTAGTTGCTACACATTTTCGTGTATAACTATTTTTCTCATTCATCGTCAAACCCACTTAAGTCTAGGTTAGAATCTAATCCGTAGTTGGTTAAATCTGAATCAACTTTAAAATCTTTTAAATCAACTTTAGCTTTTTTGTATTTAGCTTTTACGCTTTCGTCTTTTTGTGTTACTTCTGTTTCATTTGATTCTTCATCAACTTCTTCAATAAATTCATTTTCATCATTATCATCAAAAATATCGTTTGAATCAATATCTTTAATAAAATCATATGTGTCAGTAGAATCGTCAAATCCACTCATTTCTTCGTCAAACATTGAATCAAAGTCAGGACTTTTTTGTTCAACAACAGTAGATGATTTTTTATTTCTTATTGCTTGTTTTGCTGCTAATTTATTTGCTTCCTTAATTGATTCTTTAACTTCATTAATTTCTTTTTGTGTTTCCATAAACATTGAAACATCTTTAGCAAAGTCACTTAAGTTAATATCGATACCATCAAAGTAATTTGAAGGTCTTGATTTTTTAACAAATGTTTTGACATTTCCTCTACCAATTAAAGGTTTATCATAAAACTTAGCTTTATTAAACTCAAGTCCTTTTTCAACGGCTTCAGCAGCTTTTATTAATTCAATTCTGCAACCACTTATTTTTTTAGCTAAGTTAACATTAACTACACCTTTACCCATTGCAACATACATATCTGTTTCGCTATTTACAATTGCATAATAGTAATTATCCATTGCTTTATTTTTAACAACATCAACTATTCTTGCTGGTGATAAAGCGTTTTTAATATATTCTGTAATTTCTTCTGAATATAAAATTACATCTATTTTTTCTCCGCCAAGTTTTCTTGATATTTCATTAATTCTAGAACCGTTAACACCAATAACGGAGCTAATTGGATCAACTTCACTTTCAACTGAAGTTTTACGTACAGCAATTTTGCTTCTAATTCCAGGTGCTCTCTGGATGTTCATAATTTCTACTAATCCTTGAGCTATTTCCGGAACTTCATTTTTTAATAAATCATAAAC
The DNA here is from genome assembly GCF_000178375.1 of Mycoplasmopsis alligatoris A21JP2. Classification (GTDB taxonomy): domain Bacteria; phylum Bacillota_I; class Bacilli_A; order Mycoplasmatales; family Metamycoplasmataceae; genus Mycoplasmopsis; species Mycoplasmopsis alligatoris. Next base: position 56,833 of record NZ_ADNC01000027.1, read on the forward strand.
CATTTGTGGTGAGTCGGTTGAAACTTGTACTTGAGAAAGTTTATTTTCTTCACTTACAGTTTCAATGTAAACATCAATTAAAACTCCGTGTTTTAGTTCAATTCTAGTATTGATATTGCTAAAAGGTAAAAATGCAGTTACGCCATCTTCAAAAGCTAAATTGTATGAACCGTCTTTGTTTCTACTTAAAATTTTAGCTTTAATTTTTGTTCCTATTAATTGGTGATACTTTTTAAATATTTCTGCTTTTTCATTCGCTTTTAATTGTTGAATAAATCCATTTCTAATAGCAGTTTTACATTTTTCTGTTACTATTTCAAAATCTATTTCTCACTCAATAATATCATCTACGTGAACTTCTTTATTTACTTTTTTCGCTTTTGAATAAGGCACAAATGAAATGTGTTGAACATCTGTTTCTCCACTAAATTCAAAGTCATCTTCAACCACTACTGCATTTGTATTTTTTATAAATACGCTTTCACTTGATTCATCAACTGTAAAAGTAATAATTGCTTCAGGGTCAATATCTCTATTGATTGCTTTTGTTGTTTCGTCTGCTATCATGTCAGCTACTTGTTGAGCGGTTAAATTATTTTTTAAAGCATAACCTTTTGAAATAATAAATCACTTGTTATTATTTGGAATTGTTGATACTTGATTTTGTGTTTCTTTTTTCATGATTCTCCTTAAAAATCTACCTTTATATATGTAATGTTTTCTTTTAATATTTCAACTTTTCTAAATTGTCCTTTATTGTTTCAATGTAAAACAATATGATCGTTTGAAACGCTTAATATCTTACCTGGAATAGGGTTTAAATTCTGGATTGGATTTTTAAGTCCAACTAAAACTTTTTTATTTAAATGATTGTTAACTTCATCGAGTTTTATTTCAATGTCACTACCTTTAGAAAATACTTCTAAATTCGTTGAATCATCAAGCAAATTATTTGTTTCTAAATACTCATAAATTTGTCTTGAGTATTTTTCTACAGTTAATAGATCATTACAATCTAGTGTAATTTCTAAAGTTTTATCCTTATTATTTTGAATTTCTTTGATTTCCAAAACAATTGGAAAATTTTTCTTAATTGCCTCTAAAATAGACATTTTTACCTCCAAGTAAATAGGAAAAAGTTGCAAAACGCAACTCCTTTCATTAATTGATATTATACTACCTTTTCTTTTTATAAGAAATAATATCTTTTCATTTATAAGGAAATTTTGAACTCGCACTTCTTAGTTTTTTTATTCAAATAATATTATTGTCTTTTTGATTATGAGTATCCAATTTTTCAATAGTGATTTCTGTTTTTATTCGTTTTAAAATTTCTTGTGCATGTTCTATTTCAGAGTCATAATTTTTACCTTTTATTAGTGCCATATAGCCATTTAGGGAAATTAAATGGAATGAAGACATAAGCATTGTTGAAACATCTCCAACAGCTCTTGCTGTAACTAAATCAAAACAATTTTTGTCTTTTACATCTTCTGCTCTAAGTGCAAATATTTGTACATTTTTTTCTAAAGATAAAGTATCAACAACTGTATTTAAAAAGTCAACCCTTTTTTTAATAGGCTCATAAATAGTAATTTTTAAGTTTTTATTGACAATAGCATAAGGAATGCTTGGAAAACCAGCACCAGCTCCTATGTCTAATAGAGTTTTAGAATCAGTTTTAGTTACTATTTTATCTATAAATAAGAGAGATTCGTAAATTCCTTCTTCTCATAATTTGTCGCCTTCAAAACCTGTTAAATTAAGAACTTTATTAGTTTCAGTAACTAAACTAAAATATTTTTCTAAATCTTCAAAATTTCATGAATTTTTTTTACACAAATCTTTAACTTTTTGTTTAAAACTCATTATTTCTAATTTTTTCTTTTACATTATTATATAAACTTGAAATACTTGTTCCGTGAATAGATGTGCTTATAACATTAGCTAAAAACTCATCCAAACTCACGATTTCAAGTTTTTTAAATTTACCAAGTAATTCTGAATTATCAATACTATCAGTTACAATAACTTTTTCAACATTTGGGTTGTTTTCAAACATTTCAAAACCTTTTGTAAAAATACCATGAGTAGCAGCAACAATAATTCTTTTTGCTCCGTTGGTTTTTAAAGCATCAACAGCTTTTAAAATTGTTCCACCAGTATCAATAATGTCATCAATAATAATTGCGTTTTCATTGTTTATTTCTCCGATTAGACCCATAACCTCAGTTTGGTTTGTACCGATTCTACGTTTGTCAATAATTGCAATTTTTACAGTATCAGCAATTAACTCAGCTAACTTTCTAGCTCTAACTGTACCACCATGGTCAGGTGAAACTACTGTTCATTTATCTTTAGTTTTCTTAACTCATTTAGCAAAAGTATAATGTGCTCTTAAGTCATCGACTGGTATGTTGAAAAACCCTTGAATTGATGGGTTGTGTAAGTCAACACAAATTACTTTAGTAGCACCAGCGGTTTGTAATAAGTCTGCCATTAATTTAGCTCCTATTGATTGTCTTCCGCTAGCTTTTCTGTCTTGTCTTGCATATCCATAGTAACTTAAACAAATAGTAATTGAACGAGCGCTTGCTCTTTTTAGTGAGTCTATAAATAATAAAAGTTCAACTATATTATTATTTACTGGTCTTGAATTACTTGCAATAACAAATAAATCCTTGTCTCTAACTGTTTCTTTAGAAACAAGCATTACTTCTCCATCAGCATAAACTGTTCTATCAATTTCAGTTAGTTTAATTCCTAATTTTTCAGAAATTCTTAATGCTAATTTTTCAGAATTTTTCATTCCAAATAGCATTACATTTTTTTTATCCATTTTTCCCCTTTAAAAGATTTTTATAGATAAATTATAACATTATGAAAATTTTCTTAGTTTATTAATTAAACTTAAAAAATATTAAATACTTTTTTACTTGTTATTTGTTTTTTATAGGTAACAAAACATAAATAAAAAACCCATTTATTATAGGTTTTTTAGTTTTTAGAGCATTCTTCTTTTTCGGCTTTTTCAAAAAAATCATGTTCTATTTTTCTAGATCAAGACAACTTAATATTATCAATGTTTGGCATTACTTTTTTTAAGAATCTTATACTTAAAAAGAAAATTGTTAATCCGGCTACAACTGAGTTTACTGCAAAAGCCATAGGTATAACCAATGAAGAATAAAATAATCCTACTTCAGCATTGTGTAATGCATAACCAGATGCTATGGCAATTCCTATAACAGGACCAAATGTAATTAAACTTTCCATTGAGGTCACTATTAGAGACATTTTTATATTATTAGTTCCTTGGAAAAGAAGTATTCCACCTATGGCAAAGGCATAAAAGAATAATCTCCAAATAGTTATTCTTAAAAATGCAACTGGTCCACTTGTTTGACTTAATAGACTTCCGTTCATGTCTGTTGTATTTAACATTCATAAAAATTGAGGTGCTAAAGCTATGGCTATAAGTGTAACTGTAAAAGCATAAATAAATGTTATTATCATTGCTCATTTAAATATTTCATTACATTTTGCAAAATTTCTTTTTGCGTAGTTGTAACTTAAAATACTTCTTATTCCATCTGATATTCCAAACAAGGCTAAGAAAAATAGTGTTACAACTGGGGATGCTTTAGATCAGTTATATATAGATAAAGAACCTTCAGTAAATGGCATTCGTCCTAATAAAAAAGTAATTATAAATAATGCAACAGCTATTCCAAATGATCTTAAAAAAGCGCTTAATCCTAAAAGAGAAATTGGAGCTAAAAATTTTAATCTAAATTTAAATGAGATCAAATGATGAATACTTATTCAAGTAGTTCCTCGTTTGTTATTGACGTATATGTATGCAATATAGGCTAATAAGTTAATTGTTCACCCAATTATAGTTGCTAATACTCCACCTAAAACTCCCATTTTAAAAACAATTATAAATAAAGCGTTAAATGCTATTCCTGCAATGTTTGCTCCTATAGCTCAATACATTACATATGCATTTTTTCCTTCAGATCTAATTAAATAACTAATTAAAACGTATATTCCTTGAATTAAAGTTCCTGCTCCAAATATATAAATATATAATTTTGCTCAACTTAATGATATAGTTTGACAAGCATTGTAATAATCTTGAAAGATTTCTGATGCTTTATGGTTTGCACTATACTTATTTAAAATTCCTTTTACTGCTGTGTCAGAGTCTAATTGGGAAAGAGCGTATGTATTAAAGTGTGGTTTTGCAAGCAATGAATCTAGTAATCCACATCACATTGCAATATACATTATTAAAGCAGTTAATATAGAAACAAAAATAGTTGTATAAAAACAAGTACTTCATAAATCTTTACCGGTTGCTTCAAGTTTTTTAGAAATACATTTTGTATAATAAACACTTGCTCCAACAGGTATTAAAAATATTATCGAACCACTAAATAATGAAAAAGGAAAAGTAGCATTAACTGAAATAGTAGCAATTGAGTCTCCAGAAATTTTTGTTATACCTTCCGTTCCGTTTAAATAAGAAACATAGGATCTAAAAATAACATCAAAATCGGCCCGATCAAAATGGGCTTTATTTCATGAACTTAAATAATCATAAATAATTCCAGTATCTGTGGAATTAGGTATATCACCATTTAAAATTGGTATTGTTTTTGGAACAAAATTTAGTATAAAAACTTGATTTAAAAAAGTATACAAACCAATCATAAAAGATGTTAATAAACCAGGTATAGCAACTATCCAAACAGCTTTTTTTACATCCATTTTTTCAAACAAAAACTTAGCACGTGACTGCTTATCAATTTTACTATTATCCATTTTTCTTAATCCTCTTATATAATTTTTACATTATATAACAATAGTTAAAAATTAGTTTTCTTTATCTTCTAAATAATTGTAAAGTTGTAGAACTTTTTCCAAGTCCAATTCTTGAATTCTTGTGTTAGTAGTTAAGTCAAGTTTTTCAAAAGAGCTCTCAATTTTTTCTAACGAATATTTTTGTTTTAAAGAAAAGCTAAGTTTTTTTCTACGTTGTAAAAAACACAATTTAAAAAAGTTGTTTATTTCTTTATTTCATACTCTATTTTTATTAAATGTTAATGAAATAATTGCCGAATCTACCTTGGGAGCAGGTATAAAAGAGTTTGCTTTTACAATAAATTCCTTTTTTGTGGTTGAATAATACTGACAAGTTAAAGATAGTTTTGAATATTCTGAAGAATTTTTTTTGGCTTCTATTCTCTCAGCGACTTCTTTTTGAACCATTAAAATAGCACCATAAAAATTTTGTATGTTTTCTAAAATTTTAAAAATAATTTCTGTGGTTATATAGTAAGGAATGTTTGCTATTATTCAATAGTTTTTTAAACCAGAAATATCTTCCTGTAAAAAATCGTTTGGAACTAATTGAAAATGCTCTTCTTTTATTTCTTCATTTAAGAATCTAACTAAATCTCTATCAATCTCATAAGCTTTAACAAAATTTGCTTTTTGTAATAATTTTTTAGTTAAATCGCCTCTTCCTGGCCCTATTTCTAAAACGTTTTGATTTTCTAAATCAACCAAATTCACAATTCTATTTAATACATTTTGGTCTTTTAAAAAGTTCTGACCAAATCTTTTTTTTGCATTTAAATTATTTTGTTTCATATTATTTTAAATCGAATAAAGTTCTTAGGTTTTTATTTATAGCACTAACAAATTTATCCATTCCTACTCCTTTTAAACCTGCTATATAGTAAGAGACAAAAATTACTGTGTTTGGTTCATTTATTAAACCTGTGTAGGGATGAACTCTTAAATAAGGAGAATCAGTTTCAGTTAAAATTCTATCTAAAGGTAAAAATTTTATTACTTCTCTTGTCACATCACTACTTCCAAATGTCACAGTTCCAGAAAAACTAAAATAACAGTTAAATTGCATAAATTTTTTTGCTCATTCAATGTTACCAGCATAAGTGTGAAGCATAAATTTTAGGTTTTTGTATTTTTTAACCAATTCATATACATCTTCAAAAGCTTGTTCGCTGTTTTCTTTATCTCTTATATGTATTACAACTGGCAGATTCAATTTAGCTGCTAGTTTTAATTGCCCATTCATACTTTTAATTTGATTTTCTCTGGTTGGTGCATCTTCATAATAATAATCTATTCCCAATTCCCCTATACCAATTACATTTTGGTCAATTAATGATTCAAATCTTTTAACATCATTCTCATCCTTTCCATCTTCAGGATGAATTCCAATAACTGCTTTTAAGTGAGAATGTTTTTTAGCTAATTCTATTACTTCATGATTTTCTTGTTCATGACCTCCATTAACTATTAAAAATTCTATGTTGTTTTCTGAAGCTTTTTTAATTATGTTTTCTAATTCGCTTATTTTGTAGTATTTTTGTGATAAATGACAATGTGCGTCAACAAAATTTGTTCTTTTTTTACTCATATTTTCCTTGTTTTGAATTATATCTTATTTAAAATACATATATTGTATAATTAAAAACACTTATAAGGAGTTTACAATGGATAAAAACGCACTAAAGCAAGACTTTTACAATGAAGTTAATAAAAAATGATTAAAAGAGTCAAAAATATTATCAGATAGATCAAGTACGGGTTCTTTTTCAGAAATAGATATAGCACTTGAAGATAAATTGAGAAATTTATTAGATTCTTGAGCAAAAAAACCTGAATTGGTCCCTAATGATAAATACATTATTGAGATGATGAAATTTTATAAAATGGCAACTAGCTTTGACAAAATAAATTCTTTAGGATTTGAACCTTTAAAACAATATTTAAACAAAATAGAAGAGTTAAAATCATTTGATGAATTATTAAAAAATTACAAATATTTTGTGTCTAAATTTGAAGCAAATCCTTTTGAATTCAGTGTTTATGCCGATTTTAAAAACCCTGATATTCAAGTTTTATATCTAGATTCACCAAGATTCTTTTTACCTGAAAAATCTTATTATGCTGATGAAAAAAAGAAAGAAAAATTAATAAAAAGTTTGACTGAAACAGTTACTAAATTACTTACAAAATATGGGAAGTCAAAAAACGAAATTGAACACATTATTAAATGTGCATTAATTTTTGATGAATCTTTAGTTTCTTGAGCTAAATCCGCTGAAGAAGATGCACAAATAGTTGGATACTATAACCCATTCAGTCCAGATGAATTAAAAAAAGTTGTAGTCAATTATGACTTAATAAAATTAGCAGAAAAATTACTAAATCAGTCTGTTGATAAAATAATATTAAGTAACAAAAGATTCCCTGAAAACATAGATAAAGTTTTTAATAAAAACACATTTGAAAACTTTAAATGATTTATGTTTGTTAAAAATTTACTAAAAAATTCTTATTATTTAAGTGAAGAAATCAGAGTTATTACTGATGAATTCAAAAGAGCTATAACTGGAATTGAAAAATCTAAAAACAAAGAAAAACATGCATATGAATTAGCAACATCTTTATTTGATATACCTTTTGGAACCTATTACGGTAAAGAATTTTTTGGACAAAAAGCAAAGCAAAATGTTGAAAAAATGATTCAAAATATGATTGGAATTTACAAAACAAGATTGGAAAATAATAATTGACTTTCTAAAAAAACTATAGAAAAAGCATTATTAAAACTTTCTAATTTAGAAGTAATGGTAGGATACCCAGAAGTTATGCAATCATACTTTGATTCATATGTTGTAGATGAATACGAAAATGGTGGTAGTCTTGTTTCTAATATTTTTAAATTTGTAGAATCTAGATGATTGGACAATATGTCTCAATATTTAAAACCAGAAAATAAAAAATATTGAGGAATGTCTCCAGCTGTGGTTAATGCATATTTTCATCCTACAAAAAATCACATTGTTTTTCCTGCTGGTATTTTACAATCACCTTTTTATTCATATGAAGTTAATTCATCATTAAATTATGGTGGAATTGGTGCTGTTATAGCTCATGAAATTTCTCATGGTTTTGATAACAACGGTTCTCAATTTGATGAAAAAGGTAGATTATTCAACTGATGAACTGAAGAAGATTTAAAACAATTTCAAAGCAAGGCTCAAGGAATGATTAATCTTTTTGAAGGTAGAGAAACAGAGTTTGGTAAATGCAATGGTACTTTAACACTTTCTGAAAATATAGCTGATGCTGGTGGATTTAGTTGTGCTTTAGCAGCAGCAAAATTAGAAAAAGATTTTGATATTGAAAAATTCTTTACATCATGAGCTATTATTTGAAAAACTAAATATAGAGAAGAAACAGCAAAAATGTTGTTAGTTTCTGATGTCCATGCACCAACAAAATTAAGAGCAAATGTTCAATTAATGAATTCAAAAGAATTCCAAAAATACTATGGTGTCGATAAAAACGACAAAATGTATTTAGATGAAAAAGACATTGTTGAAATTTGATAAATTAAAACTTGATAGTTTCTTTTTATATAAAAAACTTCTCTATACGAGAAGTTATTTTTATTATTTTCCTAAACAAAAGTTTTTAAACATACTATCTAACAAGTCTTCTTTGTTGACATTTCCTTTTATTTCACTAATTTTTTCTCAGGCATTATAAATATCAACAATTATTACATCAAAAGTTAATCCAAGATTTAAACTTTTTATCGCATTATTTAGATTATTTTTTGCTTCTTCTATTAAAGAAATTTGTCTTGTGTTGTTTAAAATTCTTTCATCATCTAAATTAATATTAGAATATTTTGAAATTATTTCTTTTTCTAAATCAATAATATCATTGTTTAAAGCAGACGTTAAAACTAAATCACTTTTTACTTTTTCACCTATAATCAAATCTTTTTTGTTAATTATTTTTATGTAAGTTTTATTTTCTTTTTTACTTTCTTGTTCAATTTTTAAATCAAATTCATCTTCATTATTCAATGGATCAATTACATGTAATATTAAATCAGCTTTTTTAATTTGTTCTAAACTTTTCTTAATTCCTATTTGTTCAATTAACTCATCGCTTTTTCTTAAACCGGCTGTATCTACTAGTGTAAATAATATTCCATCAAGTTGATATGAGGTTTCTATTAAATCTCTTGTTGTTCCAGCAATGTCAGTTACAATTGCTTTATTCTCACTCACTAATGCATTAAGTAAACTACTTTTTCCAACATTTGGTTTCCCTAAAATAGCAACTTTGATACCTTCAAAAATTTTTTGACTTCTTTTGCTTATTTCTAAAACTTCAGAAATTTCAGTTGCTAGATTTTCAATACTTTTTAGCATAATTTCCTGATCCAATTGCTCAACATCATCATACTCAGGATAATCAATATTAACTTCACAAAGACCTATGAGATAGTTTAATTTGTCTAAAAACTTAGATAATAAATCTGATGTTTTACCAGTAAATTTGTTAACAGACATGTGTGCTTGTTTTTGACTTTTTGCCATTATTAAATCATGTATTGCTTCTGCTTTTACTAAATCCATTTTTCCATTCAAAAATGCTCTTCTGGTAAATTCACCAGGTAATGCCAAACGTGCTCCTGATGATAATATTAATTCTAGAATAGAATTTGTAACTACAATTCCGCCATGACAATTTATTTCAACTAATTCTTCGCCTACATAATTTTTGTATTCTATTTCTAGTCCTTTTTTTACCCCAATAAATCACATTACTAAAACTTCATCAAGGACTTCTTGATTATTATTTACTATATTTCCAAAGGTAATGGTTTTATCTTCGCCAATTTTTCCTTTAAATATTTTTTTCATAATATTAACTGAATCAGGTCCACTAATTCTTATTATTGAAATTGGTTGGTTAATTTTAGAACCACTTGAAATAGCTGCGATTGTATCAAACATAGTTTAATTTTACTTTTTTTTGAATTTAAAAAAAATTTTCCTTTAAAATTTAGCTATGAATTGAATTCTATTATCACAAATATCGTCTTGAACTACTGTGGTGATAACTATATCACTTAGTTTACCCCAGCTTTTCAAGCTATTAAAAGACAAAAAAACCGGGAACGTCAATTTCTTATCGTTTTGAGTGTTCCATTTAGGGATAATGTTGTGATTAGTTTATGGAGCTCTTTCCACTATTGAAGTGCCTCATATGCTTATGAACGTTATTATCGCCGATGGTTTCTCCATTTTACTTAATGGAGTTATGACGTTCTTGTTATATTACTTCAAAAGAGATTTTGAAAGAAAAAAACTTATATATGTAGCTGCCGGTGTACTGGCAACCTGAATTATTTCAGCTGTTCTTGTAGTTATTTGAGTATGATACCCAACAATTAGAATCTCGTCTAATGCAGCATTGGTATTTTCTCTAATAGCGCCAACATTTACAACTTTTGCATTTGTACCTCAATTAATTCAATCAATCAAAACTAAAAATTGAAGAGGTGTATCACATTGAATGATCTTATTATTTGTAGTTAACAATATTGTTTGAAACATTTTCTGAATTTCAAACATAGTTATTAATTCGCAAGCACAAAAAGGGATTACTGATTTAATCGGTGCTTTAATCTGACAAACAGTGTCTCTTATTATCTATACATATCAATACGGAGCAACTCTTTATTACAATAAGAAAAATCTTAACAATAATGAAAATACTAAAAAAGTGGCATAAAAACCGCTTTTTTTAGTAAAATTTTCATTATTAAGAAGGAGTAATATGTATAAATCAAAATTAAATATAAAAGAAACACAACTTGCAATACAAGATTTAAAATTTGCATTCACAAAAGAGTTGAATAAGAATCTTAATTTAACAAGAGTTTCAGCACCATTATTTGTTAGAACCGATACAAGAATTAACGATGGATTAAGTGGAGAAGAACCTGTGAGATTTTTTGCTAAAAATATAGATTTTTCTCATGACATTGTTCACTCATTAGCAAAATGAAAAAGAACTGCTTTACAAAAATATTCATTTGAAAAATATGAAGGTTTATGAACAGATATGAACGCCATTAGAAGAGAAGAAAGTTTAGATTATAAACACTCTTACTATGTTGATCAATGAGACTGAGAAATGGTTATTGGTAAAGAAGATAGAAATTTAGAATTTCTTAAAAGTACTGTAAACAAGATCTTTAAGTCAATTAAACACGTGGAAAGAAAACTAAATATAAACTACCCATTATTAGTAGAAAAACTACCAAAAGAAGTATTTTTCATTTCTTCAACAGATTTATATAATATGTTTCCTTCTTTAAGCGCAGAACAAAGAGAAGATGAAATAGCAAAAATACATAAAGCTGTTTTTATACACGAAGTAGGTCATAAATTACCAGATGGAATACCTCAATCAGCAAGAGCTTTTGACTATGATGATTGAAAATTAAATGGTGATTTACTTGTTTGAGATAGTGTAAACAACAGAAGTTTAGAAATTTCATCAATGGGAATTAGAGTTGATGCTAAATCGTTAGTAGAACAATCTAATATTGAAAATAAAGGCGATTTATGAGGTGAATATCACTATAACATAGCCGAAAACAAATTACCACTTACTATTGGTGGAGGAATTGGTCAATCAAGATTAACAATGTTTTTATTAGAAAAAAAACACATCGGTGAAGTTCAAGTTTCTTCATGAACCGATCATATCTTGGAAGAATGCGAAAAACAAGGTATTAAATTATTATAAAGTTGTAAAAAAACAAGAGCCTTGGCTCTTTTTTTATATAAAAATATATTATTTGTTTTTATACTTCAACTTCTTTTTCTTGTCCTTCAGAGTCTTCTGCTACAACTTTTATAACTTCATCGTTTATTCAAACAATATCCCCTGGTTTTATTTTTGTAGATCTTCCTTCAGGAGTTTTTTCGTTAATTGTAATAGAGTTTAATTTTATAAAAGATTTTGCTCCACCACCTGTAGAAATTTCGTTAATCTTTTTTAAAAATTGACTTAGTTTAATACTATCACCACTTATTTTTACTATCATTTTATAACCTTCTTATTGTTGTAATTAATTGTTTATTATTAGGATTTTTCTTAGATAAAAGTAATACTATGTTTTCCATTAAATTAACTCCAATATTTAGTTCATCATCTAAAACGCTGATTGCTTCTTTTAAAAATCTAGAATTAAATGTTAGTTCAATAGGGTTACCATTTAAAGTAAAATCTTCAGTAGAAGCTTGTGAATGTCCAACCTCTGTTTCTTCATAACTTGCTGTTAAAAGTTTCTTTGTAAATTTTAATTCTATTTTTGAACCATCTTTGTCAAAATCAAAAATTGTTTTATTAATTAAATCTAAGAGTACTGATTTTTGAATAACAATATTTCTTGTTATTTCAGTAGGGAAAATTCTTTTTATATCATGATAAGGAATATCAACTAGTGATGATTGAATAATTGTATCTTCTGTTGCAACACCAAATTTATTCATGTTAAAGAATATATAAATATTTTTTATAGTGTTATCTTTAATCATCATACTTTTTAAGTTTCTAGCATCTACAGAAATATCAAAATTCATTTCCTTTGAAATTTTAACTGTAAAAGTAGATAATCTAAATGAATCTGTACCACAAAATCTAATTTCATTTGAGTTTGCAAACATATTGATTGCTTTTAAAATAGATGAGTTACTTTTTGAATCTGCTACAGCAAAACCAACGTTTTTAATAGCTTCATCAAAATCATTTTTTTTCATTTGAAATCTATTTTCACTTTCATTAAAATCAATGATTGGAAAATTATCACTTATAGTATTTAAGTTGTATTTTGTTTTTCCTTCAGTTATATTAATTATGTTACTTTTTTTAGCAAGTGTAATGTCATCTGACAAATTACGAATAATATTTTTAAGAACTTTGTTATTTAATAATACTTTTCCTTCTTCTTCAACTCTTACGTTTACTTCATCAACATTAATTGTTTTTCTAGCCGACATTGTAGAAGATGATACTGTAAAAACTAATTTTTCATGTGTAACTTCTAAATGTATATATCTAAAAGCTAAAAATGTATCAGTGGAATTTATGTATGTTCCTAAAAAATCTACTACGTTTTCAAGGATTTCTTTTTTAATTGTTATCTTCATATTTCTCCTATATTAATATTATGTTTTGTGGATAAGTTAATAACTACTAAAAAGTTATTTTTATCTATATAAATATTAATAATTATGTGTTTTTATTGTTTTTTGTTTTGTTAGTAACTTTAGTTTAACTTAAATATTTCTTCATTTAAAAAACTTAAAGCATTCTTAAAAGATTTGTTGTTTTCAGGTTCATCATATTTTTTAATAGCGTTAATTATCGTTGAATGATCTTTATTAAATATTTTTCCTATTTCTTCAAGTGATAATTCCAAATGGTTTCTTATTATAATCATTGCCATATGTCGAGCTACAACAATTTCCTTTTTTCGGGAGGCTCCAATAATTTCCTTTTTAGGTATTTTGTAGTATTTAGAAACTGTTTCAATAATTAAATCAGGTGTAATCGATTCTTTATCTTTAACTAAGTCTTTAAAAGAATTTTCAACTACAACATCAGAATAATTAGAGTCAATTATATCTTTTTTATAGTAACCAATGCGTTTTACAGCTGCTGAAATGTTTCTTACATTGGAACAATAATTTCGAATGATGAAATTTTTTGATTCCTTGCTTATATTTTTTAATAAAGGGTCTTCTTTTTCTAAAAAGAAATTTAATAATTTATAAAAATCATCTTTGTTTGGAGGTTTGATTTGTGTTATAAATCCAGAAGAAAGTCGTGTAATAATTCTGTTATCAAAAAGCGATTTAAGGCTTTGAATAGGGCCTTCAGAAGCAAACAATGTAGGTTTTTCTTTTTGAATTCTATGATCAATTATTTGAAAAATAAATTGTATAGTAGCTTTTTTTTGCCCATTTCCAAAAACTTGAATATCGTCAAACATTAATAGATCAACCTCACAATAATAATTCAATAATTTAGAAATTTTATTTTGGTTATTTTCCTGTAAATAAGTAGCTATATCTCTTGAAAAAACAGAAGGATTTATATAAAAAGCAGTTTTTCCGTTTTTTATAAATTCATTTCCTATTGCATTCAATAAATGCGTTTTTCCAAATCCAGAACTTGCTTGTATATAGATAGGAGTCATTTTAAATTCATTATTTATTAGTAGTTTACAAGCGTTAATTGTTTCTTTGTTAAAGTCTGATTGAACATAAGTCTTAAATGAATAATTTTTATCAAAACTAGAAAAAGAATTTTTTCTTTTTGTTGGTGTGCTTAAAGGTTTTTCAATTCCTTGCGTTTGATTTTCGTTGGTACTTTTTAAATTTTCTGGTGAATCTTCTAATTTATTAACTAATTTATAAACTAGTGGTTTACCAAAAATTTCCTTTATTGCTTTTGAAATATTATCATCAAAAAAACTTCTTGTTTTATCTAAAATATTGTCAGAAAGATTTAAATAAAAAGTAATCATTTCACTATTAAAATTAACAACTTTTAAGTCTTTAAAAAAATTAGTAAAAAGCATTTGATCATTTATATCAAGTTTAATATTTTCACGGAAAAGTGATGTATAAGTGAATATGCTTGCCTCTTTATTGTTTTTCATATTTAATATTTTAAATTAATAATTTTAAGGTTAAAGAATTTAAAAATAAAATTGTTGAAAAGAAGAAGTTATCCACAATGTTATCAACAACTTTTTAGTCTATAAAATAGGTGTATTATGTTTTATAAACAAAAAAAATAATTGATGTTAATAACTCAAATATTAGTATCAAAAACTAACCTAGCTTTTTTAAGTAATTTAATATAATAAATAAATATGAATGATCAATTAAAATTTAAAGGAATTTTCTTCAGAAAACAAGCAGGTGGAGAAGATAAAGGATGAGCTCTAATGTTGTGTAGAGATCAACAAACAGGCAAAAATTTTGCAGTATTTTGTACTAACTTTTTTCCAAAATTAAGAGTTTACTATGATGTAGTTATTGAAAAAAACAAAAGAGATTCTTTTAACTTGCTTTCAATGATTGAATCAGCTCCTGATTATGGTGATGATTTAGTTAAATTTATTACTTCTAATATTAAAACAATAGGAAAAATCACAGCGGAAAAAATCGTTGCGAAATATGGAAAAGACATTTTTGAACAATTAGCTCAAGATAACAACATGGAAATTAATGAGTTGAGCGATAAACAAAAAGAAGAAATGCTTAAATTTATTCCTAGCTTTAACAAGGTTGATGTTGAGTTTTTTACTGGGAATAATATGTTTTTATTTTATGAACAATTAAAAAACAATTTTGTTCTTGAAAAAGGAACTTTTGTTGATTATTTTAAATCTACTAATCCTTATATTTTGTATTTAGAACATAATATGAATATAATAGATGTTGATAAATTCGCTTTATGCTTAGGTGTTGTTAATGAAAAATCTATATTAAGATTTGAAGCCATAATTACGTATATTTTTAAAGAAATGGAAAGTGACAATCATACTATTTTTGAATTAGAAGCTACTTTTGTAAGTTTAAATAAAATATTTGAATTTAGTAGAGATGATTTTATATATTTATTTGGTCAAATGCTATTAAAAAAAGTTATTGTAGAAGTAGAAATTGATAATAAAAAAATGTTTTCACTAAATGAAACAAGAACAAAAGAATTAGGAATTGTCTCAACATTATCAAATATTAATAATAAAAAAATAGTTAATGTTTTTGAAACAACAGAATTTAATTTAAAGCATTTAGATGAATATCAATTAGATGCATTTAAAAACGCCATGTTAAAAAATGTTTCAATTATTTCTGGAGGTCCTGGAACTGGTAAAACATATTTGATTAGAGAATTAGTTAATACTTTTACCAAAAACGCCAATAATGTAGGAGAAGAAATACAAATTTTAACACCTACTGGTCGAGTTTCATCCAACATAACTAAAAAAAGTAGATACCTTGCTAAAACAATTCATAGTTTCTTATCTATTAGTAGAGATGAAGAACTTAAAACAGGAGTAATTACAGATTTTTTAAAGAAGAATTGAGACAGTTTAAAAATATTAATAATTGATGAGTTTTCTATGGTTAATTTAAATATTTTTTCTGCATTACTTTCAAGATGCAAAAATATTGAAAAAATAATAATCATTGGTGATAGCGATCAACTTCCGGCTATAGGTCCTGGTAATATTTTGAATGATTTAATTGCTCTTAAAAAATTTAAAGTTAGTTATTTAAAAAATAATCATCGAAGCGAATCCTTAGATATTTTTAACCATTATAATGCATTAAACAACCATCAAATACCTTCTTTTGTTAAACAAACTGTTATTAATATTGATAATTCTCTTGATAATAATGAATTTATAAGTATGTACAATAAAGAGGTAAAGAAAAATTCTCTTGATGACGTAATTGTCTTGTCGCCAATGTATTCTGGAAAATCAGGACTTATAGAGTTAAACAATATTTTACAAAAAGAATTAAATGATTCAGGAGCATTTGTCTTATCAAAAAAAGAACGTGGAATTGTAGTTAATTATAAAATAGGCGATAAGGTTATTCAAACTCTCAACAGGACTTTAGATGGAGTTTTTAATGGTGATTTTGGTTATATTGATTCAATAGAACAACATACTGAAAAAGACAATTCAAAAAGCATAACTATAAAAGTTAAATTTAAAAACGTTGCCAATGAAACAGGTGAAGTTAAGGAAAAAATTTTAGAATATACAGAAGTTGAATTCAGACAAGAAATTTCATTAGCTTATGCAGTTTCAATTCATAAATTTCAAGGAAGTGAAAGTCAAATAGTTTTTTATATAATGAGTCCAAATCATGAATCAATGAATAGAAAAAAATTGGTTTATACAGGAATATCAAGAGCCAAAAAACGCCTTTATATAGTTGGATCGATAAATTATTATTTATATTTAGTTTCTAAATTTAAAAAAGAAAAAGATGATATAAGAACAAATATTAGTACTTTATTAAAATAGAAAGGAATATAATTCTAACATGAGATTAATAGTAGGATTAGGAAACCCAGGAGATAATTATAGACACACTAGACATAATGCCGGTTTTCTAGTAATAGATAAAATTTGTAGAATATTAAAAACAGATTTAAATAAATCCAAATTTAATGGTAACTTTGTAAAAATGGAAGATCTAGTTATTGCTAAACCGATGACATACATGAATTTATCAGGTAATTTTATTAAAGAAATAATGGATTTTTACAAAATAAATCCAGAGGATGTTTTAGTTATTTATGATGAAAAAGACTATGAAATAGGTACTTCATCAATTAAAATTGGTGGCAGTGCAGCTGGACATAATGGCATAAAAAGTATTATTGATGCCTTAAAAAATAATTCGTTTAAAAAACTAAGAATTGGTATAGGTAAACCAAAAACTGGTTATCATATAAAAGATTATGTTTTAGGAAATTTTTCAGTTGAAGAAATGACTTTATTAGAACCTATTTTAGATTTAGCAGCTGAAGCAGCGATTTCGTTTGCTTATAATGATATAAACATTGTTATGAACAAATATAATGTTTTAAGAAGAAAGAATGATTAAAAACGATCAACCAATTTTAATAGCAGTAAGCGGTGGCCCAGATAGTATGTTTTTGTTAAATAAATTTTACAAAAAAAACTATGTGATAGCCGCTTTTGTAAATTATAATCAAAGAAGTGATTCAAATATTGATCAAAAAATAGTTGAGGAATTTTGTTTTAAAAACAACATAGTTTTAGAAAAATTAATTCTTAATAAAAGTGATTATACAAAAGGAAATTTCCAAGATTGAGCAAGAATAACTAGATATAATTTTTTCAAAGAAATGTATAAAAAACATAATTGTAAAAAATTACTAGTTGCCCAACACAAAGATGACTTTATTGAAAATTATTTTTTACAAAAAACCAGAAAAAAAGATCGCTTATTTTTTGGAATTGATAAAAAAAGTGAGTTATTCGATATGTATGTTGAAAGACCGCTAATAAATAGATATTTTAAGAAGCAAATTATTAAACAAAATATGAAAAATAATTTGATCTTTGCAAACGATTATACAAATCATGAACCTAAATATAAAAGAAATGAAATAAGATTAGAATTGTCAAACAAGTCTATTTTATTAAAAGAGTTTTTGTTTTTAAAAATAAAATTATTAAATTTAAAATTATCTTTTAAGCGTAAAAAAATAGAGTATTTATTTAAAAAGTGAAAAGAAAATGCTTTTGACCAAAACTGCTTAAATAAAGATAAATATAACAAATATTTAGTCTATAAATATTTAAATAATAACTTTACTAACATAAATCTTAGCTCATCAAAAATTGAGTCAATTATAGAATTTATAAAATCAGATAACAGAACCTCTCAGTATAAACTTGATGAGTCAAATTATTTGATTAAAAAAAGAGGTAAATTAATAAACTAAATATTTAAAATATATATAATTTTATTATTTTAGAAAGGAATAAATGGCTATTAACAAAAATAACAACAATGGTAGAAAAGGTAGAAGACCATGAATCTTTATTGCTTTAACTATCATTTTAGCAGTAGTAATTGGTATTATTTTATATCAATCGCTTTCAAAAAGCGCTGTTGAAGCAGTGTCTTTATCAAAACTTGCAGATCATATTAAAGAAGCTGCAAAATCAACTGAGGATAAAATCTATGTTGATTCTTTAAAATATGATCAATTAACTAATTTATGAACTTGAACATTTAATAATGGGACAAAAGAACTTTTATTTAAATCGGCTGGAACAGAAGCTGCGCTAAAAGAAGTTTTACTTCCTAACACAAGCGGAACAATAGGAGAGTTAGTAAACACAGCTACAAAATTTAAAAATGAAGCTGGTTTAGATGTAAACAATGGGTTAAGTTTTGTTGAATATTCACAACAAAATCCATGATTAGCTTACTTTTTAAGATTCTTACCTACCTTATTACTTATTGGATTCTTTATTTTTATGTTTAAATTACAAAGCAATGCAATGAGTGGAGGAGGAGGAATCCTTAGTGAAAAAAACCCTGCACAAAAAATTATTTCAGACAAAAAATTTGTTGATATTGCTGGAAACAAAGAAGCAATCGAAGAAATTAAAGAAATAGTTGATTACTTAAAAAATCCTAAAAAATATGATAATTCTGGCGCAAGAATGCCAAAAGGAATATTATTGGGTGGTCCTCCAGGAACTGGGAAAACTTTATTAGCAAAAGCAACAGCTGGAGAAGCTAATGTTCCGTTTTACTTTATTTCAGCATCTAACTTTGTTGAAATGTATGTAGGACTTGGAGCTAAAAGAGTTAGACAAGTTATTAACGAAGCAAGAAAAAATGCACCTTCAATTATCTTTATAGATGAACTAGATGCTATTGGTAGAACAAGAGGAAGTGGTATTGGTGGTGGACACGATGAAAGAGAACAAACACTTAACCAACTTCTTGTTGAAATGGATGGAATAACAGGAAACAAAGGATTATTATTCTTTGCTGCTACAAACCGTACAGACGTTTTAGATCCTGCTTTAATTAGACCTGGTCGTTTTGATAGAACAATAACTGTTGGATTACCTGACGTAAAAGAACGTGAAGAAATTTTAAAACTTCATGCAAAAGGTAAGAGATTTGACAAAAGAATTGAATTTAAAAATATTGCTAAAAGAACTCCTGGTTATTCAGGTGCTCAATTAGAAAACGTTATAAATGAAGCTACATTACTTTCTGTTAGAGAAGATAGTGAATTTATTACACTTCCACAAATCGATGAGGCAATCGATAGAGTTATGGCAGGTCCTGCTAAAAAATCAAGAACTATAACACTAAAAGAATTGACATCAGTAGCTTATCATGAAGCTGGGCATGCTGTTGTAGGAATTAAAACTCCTGGAGCAAATAAGGTTCAAAAAATCACAATAATACCACGTGGTCAAGCCGGTGGATACAACTTAATGATGCCTGAAGAAGAAAAATACAATATGTCTAAAAAAGAACTTTTAGCTATTATTGCAAGTTTCATGGGTGGTAGAGCAGCTGAAAGTATTATTTATGGTGAAGAAAACGTTTCAACTGGAGCTAGCGATGATATTTCAAAAGCAACAAACATTGCCAGAAGAATGGTTACTGAATATGGAATGAGTGATTTAGGAGCTATTAAATTCGAAGAACAAGAAGGAAATCCATTCTTAGGAAAAACTCTTGGAACAAACAAAAGTTTTTCAAACCAGTTAGCACATGAAATTGATTTAGAAATTAAGAAAATTATTGATGAAGCTTTAGCACATGCTCATAGAACAATAAAAGAAAACTTACAATTATTAGAATTAATAAAAGAAGAACTTTTAGAAAAAGAAACAATTGTGTCTGAAGAAATTGAATATATTGCACAAAATCTAAAAAGACCTCCTTCAAAAGAGGAAGAAGTAAAGGCTCAAGAAAAAACTCCATCACTTGATGAGTTAATTAATGAATCATGAGCAACAACAGAAGAAAAAAAATAAATTTTTAATACATAGAAAAGCAATTTTTTATGTATTTTTTATCAAAAAATAAACTTATTTTATATTTTTAAATATAAGTATAATATACAAGTATTTTAACAAAGGAGGCTAGATGTGAAAATTGTTTAAAGAAACCTTTAAATCACTTAAAAAAAATAAAGTAACTGTTATCGGACTAACTATCTTAGTTTTTTTATCTTCGGCAATTTTTACACTGCTTTATGACGTTTCCAAATCAATGTCTCAACAATATAATGAGTATAAAAAAGAATCCAAACTACATGATTTAACTTTAGATTTAAACATACCCTCATCTGGGAATGCCTATAACAATGGGTTTTTGGTCAATGGTCTATCTAAAGAAAGACAAGAACATTTTGAAAGTTACGAAAAGCCACTTATTTACAAAGCACAAAATAAAAACCTTGTTTCTAAATATATTATTAATCTAGAAGTTGAGTCAGGAAAGTATATTAAATTACAAAACATTGGTGTTTCTGATGACAAATTTAAAGATTTATATTTTGACAAAAACGATTTTTATGATATCTTCAAATTTTTTAATATTAGTGAAGTACAATCAACTGTTAAATTTGAATTGAATCCTAAATCTAAATCTTTTGTTAAATTCTTAAAAGACTATAACATAGAGACTTATGAAAACAAAAACAATGAATTTGTAAAATCTGTTAAAAATAATCAAATAAACTTAACTGACTCAATTAGACTTGATAAAGAATATAAATTTAGTGACATATTTAGAAGTAGAACTCTTTTAGATGATAAAACAATTTTTACTGATCCGTCAACTTTATTTATAAATTTAGAGACTAAAGAAGCCACATTTGATTTTGTTAAAGGGAGAGGTTGAGACGATTTAAATCGATCATATAAAGTACCCGTTCTTCAATTAGCAAATGCTTTTGGGCTTATTCCAAGCAATGAATCGAATACCATTTTTAAATTTGACAGCTCTAAAACACCTTCACTACTAAATGCTAAATTAGATTTAAAAAATCAAGCAACAGCTACCTTAAAAAATGAAGTTAAACTATCTGATTTATCAAAAGAAAAAGTTGGACAAAGTATTGATAATCTTTATACATTTGTAAAAAACAAAGAATATAATTTACCAAAAAATTACATTGCTAAAGAAGAGATTTTAACTTCATATCAAAGATGAAATTACACTTCTAGTTATAAAAATGAATTAAAAGAAAAATGAAGCGGTTCTTATAAAACATTTATGGATTTTTTAATTTCATCAAATGAAAATAAGATACCAAGCGAGATCAATGACTTTTCACACTGAAACATTGAAATTTCAACCTATCAAACTAATCACGATGACAAGGGTAACGAATTAAAAAATAATTTAATGAACGTTCGAAGCAATATTTTAAGTTTTGAAGATGTAACAAAAACAAAGTTATATTTTGACGCTTTATACCAACCTAAACATGTTGATTCAAAACTTTATAAATACGATGGTTTTAAAACTATTTTTGAAATAGAAAAATTAAGCAAAATAAATGATGCAATTCTGCAAGATATTAATGATAACGAGCTAAAAGAAAAAAGATATTTAATTATAAAAAATGGTGCTTTAAAAATCACAAAAGAAAGTATTACTAATAAAGTAATTGAAAAAGTTGGTCGTGAAAATCTAGGATTAAGAAAAACAATAACAATTGATGCAGTAGATGCAATTACTAATAAAAAACAAGTATTTCATTTTATAAATGTTGGTGATAGTAAAAATAGAATAGATGGAATTGACTTAAACGTTGGTAAATTGTACAATGAGCAAAAAAATCCAACAGCTTTAAATGGATTTACTGACATCAATAATTCTTATTTTAAAACTAAGGAATTACCCATTTATGTAGGTTATGTTTTAATTAAAAATGCCCCATTTAACTTGACACCAAATCCAGACTTAACATTATTAGACTATAGTTATGAATCAGTAAAATTTATAAATCCAATAAGTAAAGAAGTAGAAATCAAAAACGGCGCTAAAGTTTATAAATTAACAAATTTTTTAAATGATAATAACCATAAAGACATTAATAAATTTAATAATTTTGGAATAGTAATTGACCAATTAAATTTTGCTTTTGTTCATTACAATGATAAAAACGAAGTTAAATGAGAAACCATTGTAACTGATAAAAGAGATAAGTTATTTTGAAACGCCGAAGAAGTTTTAGAATACTTAAGACAAAATAAATGAACTTTAAAAGTTTTAAAAATAAATGATGATGGATGAGTTGAATTTGATAAAACTTTTAAAAATATAGCTTACTTACCTTTAGGTTTTAGATCGCCAAAGCCTCAAATAGTAAACGAAGCTCTAAACAATGACACATTAGTTTTTGCATTTAAACAAATACAAAATACATTACTAAATTCTAGCTTTGTAAAAGAAGGGATTTTATCGCCAGAATCGATTTATTCATTTATTGAAACCGCTATAAAATCAACAGAAAATGGTTTAGTAGCAAAAATTTTTAAAACCGCCAAGATGAACATGAGTGAGGTAGTTGAAAATGCTTTTACATTTATGTATGATATGTCACACACTCCTAACGGTGATAATTTAACAAACTTAATTGATGATATTTTAGAGGGTATTAAGAAAAAAGTCTCAGACAAAAAAGATATAGCAGCTCAAAAAGCTTATCTTGAAGAACAACTAGGAAATTTATTTAACTTTATGGGCGAATTAGCAACAAATCCATTAGTTAAAAATTTAGATCCTAGAACATTAGTGAGCGCTTCTAAAGAACCTTTAAAGTTTTTAGAATCAATTTCAAAGATAGTTAAATCAATTAGTTTTAAGGACTTTACACAAGAAATTTATAACTTTATAACTTCAAAAGAATATAACAAAATTGTTAAATATGAAGGCGCTGATAGAAAAATTAAATTCAGTAATTCGCAACTTTTAATTTGATTTTTCAAGCATATCGATGAAAAATTACTAAAAGAAGGAATTAACGAAATTATTGATAATTTAGATACTAAAGCTATTAGTAATTTTGAAGATCCTAACTCATTATTAAGTGTAATTGTAAGAATTTTCTCTGAAAAAATTCAAGGATCTATTAAAAACTTGTTAAAAAGTGTTGATGCAAATCCTAATGATCCTAACAAGAGTTATACTAATTTAACAAATGGTTTAAAGCAATTAATTAACAGTTTAAACATTAAATTAATGATAAAAACAATGGAATCAAAATTAGTATTAAGACCTTTTGATCAAACCTTATCTGCCTATGATTACGTTAAAAACGAAACTATTACACAAGATTTTCAGTACTTAGCCTATTCTATTTCTAACCATGATATTTTTTATTCTGTATTAAAATCGCTATTTGAAGTTGAAGGGTCTAATAAAGCCATTAAAGACACTCTAATAAGTATGTTTAATTTATCTGACAAAGGTATTTCGATAAAAGTAGATGACAAAACCAATATTGTTTTACCAAGTGCTGACAATGAAAAAATTGACTTTTTTGATCTAGTTGCTTTAGCAACAAGTGCTAGTGCAGAAAGTTCAATACAGGAAAAAAATTCCATTACATTAAGTAATTTTGAAGAAACTTATTCAACTATATTTAGGTTGAATAAGAAAATAGATGAAATTGGAACAATCACTGTTGATCATCTTTCAAGTAAAGAAAAATTAATAGCAACTGATATATTAAATATAGACTTAAAAAGTAATGATTTTGACAAAGAAATTAAACAAAAAGTAAAAAATGCTTTAGAAATAATTAAGATTTTTGAATTTAATAATAATGTGCAAAAATACCAAAACGACTCATCTTTAGGTAATTTAGGTAAATTCTATTTTGATTTTAAAAATACTACAACAGGTAATTCACTATGAAATACTGCGTTTAACTTCATGAAAGAAGTTTTAAAATATAACCCTACAAACCAATTTAGCTATGGTGTAGACGTTTATGGCTTATTAAAGATTTGACAAAGCATATATTTTGAAAAAGGTATAAGTAACATAGAAAAAGAAGAATTTGCCAAAGCACTTTTAGAATTTGCTAATTCAAAAGAAATAATCGATGAATTTAATGATTTTAAATTAATTCAACCTTCTGCTGAAAATATAGCTTTACATAAAGAAACTGGATTTGGTATTTCTAGTTCACTAGCAAACCCACAAGCTTTTAGTTTAGAATTTTTTAGAGAAGAAAGCATGAGTTTTAAAAATCAAGCCTTAAACAAATTTGTGCTTAGATTTCCAAAATTCAAAAAATGAATTGTAAATAATGAATTTGAACTTACAAAAACTTTTTCTTATATTGCTTCTTCAAATATGTATTATTTTTACTCACAAGATGAAATAAACTCGTTGAATATAAAATCAGGTTATAAAAACCTTCATTCTATAATTATTGAAAACTTTTTAAATGGTATTATGAAAAGAGAAATAGTTACTCAAAATATTGATATTTTCGAGAACATATCAACTCTTTTTCCATCTAATAATGCAATCAATTCAATAGGAATTTCTGATGTTTTATTAAACCCTGTTTTAAGACAATTTTTCCCACAAGTTTTAATATGAACTCTTTCTGATACTAATAATAAAGATACTTTAAACACAAAAAATAGATCAAATTTAGCTTATTTTTTAATTGACAAAGTTATTAATTTTGAAGATATTTTAAACAGAGGAGAAAAAGAAACTTATAGATTTATTGCTAATTTATCTAAAGAACATATTATTAATCCTATTTTTGAAAGCGAATTAGCTGGAAATATTGCTTTTAATAATGACTTTTTCATTAATTTATTAAACTCTGAAAAAAATAAAAAAGGTGAATTTAATGTTTTTGGAGTTAATCTTGCAGAATTTTTAATAAGTATAATTGATTCAATTACAACTATTGATTATTCAACATCTTCATATAAATTTGATGAACCATCAGCATATGTTGCAAAAGCTAATTATGCTTATTTAAGTAAAAATAATAAAACAATTTATACTGGTGAATTACCAAAAACTCCAACTGAAATAAACGAGCTAATTGCTAATTTAGATGAAAAATTTCTTTTAAATGTTAATGGATTAAAATTCATAATTTTAGGTGACGAAATTACAACTGATTATTTATACCCGGTTATTGATGAAAACAACATTCAAGTTGACACATCATCGCAAGCACTTGTTTATGTTAACCAAAATGGTTTTGATAGAGCAAGATTTGCTTACCAAGGTAATAACGTTAAAGAATACTTACTAATAAAAAGCCCAGACAAAGAAAGTATCCCTGTCTTAGAAGAAGAACTTGAAAAGTTTGTCTCGAATAATATTGATGATACTGCTAATTTAAGAAGAGTTTATGATATTCATTCTATTGACCCATTGAACCCAGAACGTTCAGTTAGAATCAATGTAATTGATGGAATTATTAAGAGTGTAGATAGTGTTTCAACAATTCTTCTTTCATTATTAATTAGCTTAGTTGCTATATCAATTATTTTTATTATTAAGCGTTACATAAATAACAAAAATAAAGTTATTGGAATTTTACTAGCTCAAGGTTATTCTCCATTCCAAATTTCAGCATCATTTACCGTATTTGCCTTTGTTACAGCACTAATAGGTGGAACTTTAGGTTACTTACTAGGTTTTCTATTACAAGGGCCTACAATAAGGATTCTTGATAATTATTGGACATTACCTATTATTACTACAAGTTTTTCTTGATTCTCATTTGTCTTTACATTAATACTTCCATTTATTGGAATGTCACTACTTATATTTGTAGTTTCATTATGAGCATTACGATACAAATCAATTGATTTAATGTCTGGAATTACAGAGGTTCAAACTGGTGATTTATATCAAAAATATCATTCAAAATTTAGAAGAAAAAAAATAACAACAAAATTTGGAGCTTCATTAATTTTTAACAGTTTTTGAAAACTTTGATCATTTGCTTTAAGTGTTATTTTAACTGCTATTACTACTATATTTGGTATTTCAACTTTTGGTGTATTTGATAAAAGTATTACAAAAACCTATGAAAATAGGGCATATAAATACAAATACGATTTACAAACTCCTACTTTAGAAGGAGGAGCATTAATACCATATAATCCTGGTCAAATGCAGAATTCTTTATATGTAACTCAAGGGTTACCACAGGAATTAAAACGTAATAATTTTGATTACTTTAAACCAGGATTTTCAAGTGTATTGAACGCTGGTTATCAAGCCAATGGTACTCCTGATACGTTTACACCACACATTATTACACAATTTTCTATTAATTTAAAAGTTGATTCAGGAGTTTCTGTTGATCCTTGATCAATAGCATATAATTCAATGCCTGATACTCAAAAATCACGTATAACCTTACTCAGAAATAAAATTGGTGTTTTATTAGAAAAAACCCAAAATGGCTTGGTGTATGATAAAAAAGGAAATTTAGACTTAAATAATTCAAAACACACATTTAGTTACTTTAGATATGATTTAAATGATAAAAGCCCACTAGATTCTAAATTTGTTTATATGCTATACAACAAAGATAGCAAAAAACATGATGAAAAAATAATTACAACATCTGCTTTTAGAAGTGAATACCGTAATTTCTTGGTAAATGGATATACAAAACTTTATAAAGAAGGTAAAGAAAGTGATTTCTTTATTGGATTTGGTGGTATATTATTTGATCCTAAATACGACGAAGGATATACCTATGCACAAGGATTATTAGGAAATAGTAAAATTAATTTTTATGGATATAAAAAAGATTCAACACAAGTAAAATTAATTGATAGTTCAGGTTATGACCTACTTGAAGAACTTTATTCTGATCAACACAAGGATCGAGACTATATTCCGCTTGTAATTAATGAAGTTGTATCTAAAAAATTCAATTTAGGTATAGGAAGTGAAATTGAAAGTAAAATATTAAATACTACAGATCGATTTACCAATAAATTTAAAGCATTAATAAACAATTCAAATTCTAATAAAGATTTAGGCTATAAATTTAGAGTTGTTGGTATTAATCCTACATATATTAATTATGAATTTATAATACCTAAATACATAGCTGATAAAATAACCGGTTTAGATAAATTAAGTTATCCAGGTGAAGCGTTTAACGGAATCTTATCTAAGTCTGAAAAACCTGAACAATTAATAGGCTCAACAGCTCTATATTCAGTTAGTGGATATTGACCAGCATTTTCTTCTTTTGACTTAACCACAGTTGAAAAAGATGATAAGTTAGAAATTTTTGATAACTTATTTGGACGCAGTGGTATATTAATCAAAAACGGTTATACACAAGCTGATATAGCTAAATTCCTTAGTCCAACCGTTTCTTCAAACTACGAAAAAGCCTTTAGTACTGCTAGAAATACTCCTGATGAGTTTATAACTAAATACGCACAAATATTTGACAATTCTTTATATATTCCGCCTGCTAATTCAATAATTGCTAGTGATATTGAAATAGGATTTACTCAAACTATTTCGCATACCGTTCAAATTATTGTTACTTCTGTTATTATTTTAAGTTTTATTGTTTCATCAATTATTCTTATAATAGTTTCTAGTATTTTGATTTCTGAAAACGAAAAAAATATTGCTATTTGAACCATTTTAGGTTATTCACAAAAAGAAAAACTAAAAATGTTCTTTGGAATATTTATACCGTTTATATTTATAGCTTTATTAATTGCTATTCCTTTAGCCTTATTATTAATAAAAGTTTTTGCTTTATTCTTAATTTCCACAGCAGCTATTTCAGTGCCTATAAGTTTAGGATTCTTTAATATAGTATTAACCTTTATTGTAATTATTTCAATATTTACATTAACCTCGCTTCTTTCTTGAAGAAGAATAAATAAAATTAAAGCAGTTGACTTACTGAAAGGAAAATAATGCCAAAAAAAGAACAAGAACAGTTAAAAGAAATGACACAAATTATTGACCTAAAGTCAACTACAGATACTAAAATTACAAAACACAATGTTTTTGAAGTTTTAGATCAGGACGGTGGAGTTAAACAATCAAAAGTTGCAAGAAATTTAACAAGAATATTAAAAAGATCTTCAAATATTAAAAGAAAAAAAGATGAAAATAAAGGACTTGTTAATAGTGAAAACGCTATTATAGAAGTTAAAAACGTAAGTAAATATTATTTATCAGGAGACGTGGTTACAAGAGTATTAAAAAATATTAATTTAACTATTAACCGTGGTGAAATAGTAGTTATTGTAGGAACTTCTGGAGGAGGTAAAAGTACATTATTAAATTTAATCAGTGGATTAGATCGACCTAGCAAGGGCGATGTTATAGTTAATAATGTAAATCTTCCTTATTTAAGTGATTCACAATTAACACACTTTAGAAGAAAAAATGTTTGTTTCATATTTCAAAACTATAACTTATTACAAAACTTATCTGGCTATGACAATGTAGAAACCGGTTCATATTTACAAAAAGATCCTAATAAAAAATTTAATATCACTGAACTTTTTGAACAGTTTGATTTAGTAGATGTTATGGATAAATATCCTTCTCAAATGTCAGGGGGACAACAACAAAGAATTTCAGTTTTAAGAGCTTTAGCTAAAAACTCAGATATAGTTTTTGCTGACGAGCCTACTGGAGCTTTAGATAACAAAACAACCGAAGTAGTTTTAACCGCTCTTTATGATATGAATAAAAAATATGGTTCAACAATCATTATTGTTACTCACAATCCTGACATTGAAAAAATAGCTACAACAGTTGTTAGAATAAATAACGGAAGAATTCAATCTTTAAAGAAAAATAAAAAACCTCTTCATCCTTCTAAAATAGAAATAAAAGAACAATAAAAAAGTGGCAGGAAATCCTGCTACTTTTTAATTCCAATTTTTAACTTTTTTATCAGCAACAATAATTTTAAAAATCAAATAAATTCCTTTTAATTTTTTATATATATTTTAAAATATTAATTATTAATACTAAAAGTAAGGAATTAAAATGAATAATAACAATAAATACACCGAACAAGAGCAAATTAGACGTAATAAAATAAGTTTTTATAACGAAAAAAATGTTCCAGCTTTTAAACTAGTTGATGAACTTGTCACATATGATTACAGCGATGAAATTACTAAAAAATTTGCTGATAAAACCAAAGACGAATTAGAAGTAGAAAAAAATTCAATTAAAGCTTCCGGAAGAATAGTTTCAATGAGAGGACCTTTTATTTTAATTAAGGATTACCATGGAAAAATTCAAGTTTACTTTAACAAAAAAGAAAATGAAAACTTAGCAAAAATTGTTGAAACTTTTGACTTAGGAGATATTATTTCTGTGCAAGGTTTTGCAATGAAAACACACACTAATGAAGTTTCAATAAGATCAGTAAATATTGAACTTTTAACCAAAGCTTTAAAACCATTACCAGATAAATATCATGGGTTAAGTGATGTTGAAGAAAGATACAGAAGAAGATATGTTGATTTAATAGTTAATGAAGAAACAAAAAATACTTTTTGAACAAGAACTAAAGTTATTAGTGAAATTAGAAGATATTTTGACAGTTTAGAATATATGGAAGTTGAAACACCATTTTTACATGATTATATTTCAGGTGCAGCCGCTAAACCATTTAAAACACATCATAATGCACTAGACCAAGAATTTGTTTTAAGAATAGCAACAGAAATTCCACTTAAAAAACTTTTAGTAGGTGGAATTGATAGAGTTTATGAAATTGGTAGAATTTTTAGAAATGAAGGAATTGACACTACACATAATCCTGAATTTACTAGCATTGAATTTTATGAAGCATATTCTAATTTAGAAGGAATGATGCAAAGAACAGAAGCGTTGTTTAAACAATTATGTAAAAGATTAAATAAAACTATTTTTCTAAACAACGGAGTAGAAATTGATTTATCAAAACCATTTTCTCGTTTAAATATGGTTGATGCCGTTAGTGAAGCAACTGGTGTTAATTTTAGAGAAATTAGTTTTGAAAAAGCCTGTGACATAGCCAAAAAACACAAAATTAAAATTGAAAAATTTTATAAATTAGGTCATATTGTAAACTGTTTATTTGAGGAATTAATTGAAGAAAAATTAATTCAACCAACTTTTGTAACTGGACATCCAATTGAAATTTCACCTTTAACAGCAAAATCTAAGGATCCAAGATTCACTGAAAGAGCTGAATTATTTATTAATAAAAAAGAATATGCAAATATGTATACAGAACTTTCAGATCCAATTGATCAGCTTGAAAGATTTGAAGAACAATTAAATGAAAAAAATTCTGGTAATGATGAAGCTAATGATATTGATTACGATTTTATTGATGCTTTAGAATATGGAATGCCTCCGGCTGGTGGTTGTGGAATTGGAATTGATAGATTAATTATGTTACTTTCAGAAAAAGAATCAATTAGAGATGTACTTTTATTCCCTACATTAAGAAGAAAAAAGGTAAATTAATGAAAAAAATATTTGCTTATGATTTGGATGGAACGTTATTAACAAGTGAAAACGACATTCATCCTTATACAAAAAAGATAGTAGTAGAAAGTCACAAAAAAGGTAACGTAAATATTGTTGCAACAGGTAGAGGTATTAAAAAAGTAATGCCACTTTATGACAAAGATATATTTACAGGGTTTGATTATTTAATTTGTTCAAATGGTGCATATGTTTACGATGTAAATTTAAAGCAAGGTTTAACTTTAGGTAGTGTACAAACTAAAGCTTTCGATGTTTTAGAAAAAATAGCAAAAGAAAATCAATTAATTTTAACTCTTGATACTAATGAGTATAATGGTACATGAATTCCTGCGCCAGAAGGAAAATTATATCCAGATTGAATGAATGAATCATTGATAATGGACATGAATATTCTAAATCGAGCAACTCTAGAAGAACTTAGAGTACAGGCTTACAAAAAAAATATAACAATTTTTCAAATTGCTCTAAGAAACCCTATAAATGTAGCAAAAAAAATTACAAAACAAGTAAGCGAAATTTTAGGAAAAACACATGCAGTTTTTTTAACAAATGGAATTTACACAGATGTTTGTCCTTTTGGAGTTTCTAAATATAAAGCATTAGAAAGCTTAATTAAAAATATGAATTTATCCGATGAAAACCTTTATGCTTTTGGAGACAGCGGAAACGACATAGACATGCTAAAAAATGCTAAAATAGGATTTGCAATGTCTAATGCAACACATGATGCTAAAGAAGCCGCTGATGTTATTATAGGTGACCATAACAGCGGCGCTATAGGGGAAACAGTCGAAAAATTCATGTAATGACTTATATAAAAATTACTTCAAAGAGTAATTTTTTTGATGTCCCATTTTGTTAATATTTTGTCCCATTAATCGTATTATTAATATATAGAGGTAAAAATGAAGAAAAAAAATATTATAGGACTTATTAGATATCATGTAGAAAATAATGATGTTGCTTTTAAAACAGAAGCAGAACAAATAGCAAGATATTTTTATGACACTGGAGATTTGGAGCTTAGTGAATATATATTATCATTAATACACGAACTAAGCTTGTGAACTACAAATGAGTTTAATCATGAATTGCAATTTTTAAAAAAAATAACTGTAAAAAATGATGACATTTTAAATTTTCCTACTCCTATATTAGATGATTTAAAAGGAATAGTAAACGCTATAAAAAATGACTTAGATATAAATAAATTTTTGTTTGAAGGTAGTCCTGGAACAGGAAAAACTGAAGCCGCAAAAAGACTTTCAAAGTTGCTTGCGTACGACTTATTTGTTGTTAATTTTGAAAAATTAATTGATAGCAAATTAGGACAAACTAGTAAAAATATAGCTGATTTATTTAACGAAATCAAAGTACTCTCAAGTGATAAAAAAATAATAGTTTTGTTTGACGAAATAGACGCTTTAGCTTTAAATAAAATTGATTCAAAAGACATAAGAGAAATGGGAAGAGCTACATCAATTTTTTTAAAAGAACTCGACGAATTAGAGGGATACAACAAAAATATAATTATTATAGGAACAACCAATTTATTAATGAATTTTGATAAAGCATTAATTAGAAGATTTGATGCGGTTGTAAATTTTGATAGATATGAAAAAGAAGATTTGATTGAAATATTTGAACTTTACTTACATAAGTTTATTAAAAAAATGAATAACTTACCTAAAGATTCAAGATTATTAAAAAAGATTTTGAATCTATCGATTAAGATGCCAAATCCGGGCGATTTAAAAAATATAGTAAAAACTTCAGTAGGTTTTAGTGACCCAAAAATTCAATATAACTACATTCAAAGAATATATACAAATTTAATTTCGGATATAAAAAATAAAGACATTCAAAGTTTAAAAATTGAAGGATTCACACTAAGAGAAATTGAAAAATTGAAAAATAAATCAAAAAGTTCAGTTGCTCGTATTTTAGATAGAGAAAATTTATATGAATAAAATAATAGAACTAAAAGGGAATCGTTTTTTAAAAGAAAAGTATCCAAAGAAAAATTTTGAACTAAAATTAAATTCACTATCTTTAATTAATTCTGATTTAGTAGAGAAATTACGTAAAGAGTTGTTAGAAATTGTCCATTTTTGATCAAATGAAAAAAAGTTTTTAAAGGTGTATTATTATCTGTTGAACATAATAAAATAATTCCCAAGAGTAGTAGAATAAATACTATTTTTTCAGGAAAAAATTCTAATCAAAAAATAGTAGGTATTAAGTATAATGAGTCAAAAAGCAAACACATAATAACATATTATCTTGACATTAAATATATAATTGAAACCATAAATTCATTAAAAGATGTAAGCAATATTTTAAAGAAATTTTTTCCATCAGGTATAAATTCCATTAAATTTAAAGAACTTAAAAGTTTAAACATAATTTTTAGTAAATCACTAAAAAACCTAAGTAGATTTAAAGGAATATTGGTTGATATTTCGTGCATTGAATCATTTAAAATTATTTTGTATGACAAAAAACCTGATAATAATATTTTAACTTTTTTCAAAACGGAAGTAGATTTAAATACTTTATTGAAAGAAATAGGAATAGTTACTTATAATGGCTCAATTTTAGATCAAACGGTTTTTCTAAAACCAAATGAATTAGAAAAAGTTTTTAAAGAAATTCCTTATTTAGTTTCTATGTCTACAAAAGATACAAATGAATTTTTTTATAATAATACTACTTTAACACTTGCTCCTGTTATTAAAATTCCAGATCCAGAAAATGAACCAATTATAGGAGTGATTGATACGTTATTTGACACATCTGTTTATTTTAATAAGTGAGTAGAATATGTAGATTGTGTTGATTTAAATTTACCAAGAAATCAAAGTGACTATGAACATGGAACTGGTGTTAGTTCGTTAATAGTAGACGGAGAAACACTAAATCCATGATTAGCTGACGGGTGTGGTAGGTTTAGAGTTAAACATTTTGGGGTACTTACTGGTTCTAAATTTTCATCTTTTGCGATTGTAAAGAATATTAAGGAAATTGTTGCAACTAATAAAGAAATAAAAGTTTGAAATTTATCTTTAGGAAGTAACAATGAAATAAACGATAATTTTATTTCATTTGAAGGTGCCGCATTAGACAAAATACAAGAAGAATACGATGTAATTTTTATTATTTCAGGAACAAATGCTTATAAAAATAATGATAAGAAAATTAGATCGCCTGCTGACTCTATTAACTCAGTAGTTGTTAATTCTGTTAATGAAAATAAAGATTCCAGCGACTATAGTAGAAGAGGGATTGTTTTATCTTTTTTTCTAAACCAGATGTTTCATATTATGGAGGATCAAATAAAAAACCGATTAGCGTTTGTGTTAGAAATGGACAAAAATTAGTAACTTGAATATCGTACGCAGCCCCTTGAATATCGAGAAAAATGTCATTTTTAATCAATGTTATAGGTCTTAATAAAGAAGTTGCAAAAGCGTTAATAATAGACTCAGCAAGAGAATGGAACGATAATTATGATCCAATTAAAATTTCTTATCAAGGTCATGGCATTGTTCCTATTAAAATTTCAGATATATTAAGTTCGAAAAAAAATTAAATAAAGTTTATAGTTTCTGATATTAGTAACGAATGAAAGTCTTATAATTTTAATTTACCGGTTCCATTAGTTGACAATAAATATCCGTTTTATGCAAAAGCAACAATGTGTTATTTTCCAAAATGTAGCAAAGAGCAAGGAGTTGATTATACTAATACAGAACTTGATATTATCTTTGGAAGAATAAAAAATAAAAAAATAGTTAAATTAAACACTAAAAAATTAATTTCCTTTAAAAGCATAAATTCCTTAAATTATTTGTCTGAATCTCAGGGTAGAAAATTGTTTCGAAAGTGAGATAATGTAAAATCAATAATAGAATATTGTCCAAAAAATTTTCTTCAAAAAAATCATTTACAAAGAAAGAATGAGGAATTGAAGTTAGAAAAACAAATCGTTTGAGTAGAGAAGATGGTAAAAACATACGTTTTGGAATAGTAATTACACTAAAAGAAATCAATGAGAAAAACAGAATAGAAGAATTTAAAAAAATGTGTGTTTATAATGGGTGACTAATAAACGAAATAGACATTAATAATAGATTAAATTTAGTGGAAAAATTGGAAGAAGAAATTAAATTAAAATAAAAAGGCTGGTGAGGCCTTTTTATTTTAATTATTCAATGTCTTTTAATCAGTTTAGTGTTCTTGTAACCCCGACTTTTCAAGCTTTTAATAGTTTTTCTACTCTTTCTTTAGGTAGCTTAGGTGTTCATTCAGCTCCTAATTGAATTTTGCTTTGTAATTCTTCAACATTTTTTCAGTATCCAACTTTAAGACCAGCTAAGAATGCTGCTCCCATTGCTGTTGTTTCAATGTTTTTAGGTCTTTGTACTTTAATATCTGAAATTGATGATTGGAATTGCATTAAGTAATTTGAATTAGATGCTCCACCATCAACTTTTAGAACAGGAATTTTTGCATTAATATCACGTGACATAGCTTGAATCAAGTCATTACTTTGGAATGCAACAGATTCTAATGTAGCTTTAATAATGTGTTCTCTTCTTGTTCCTCTTTCAAGTCCAAATATTGCTCCTCTTGAGTATGAATCTCAATATGGTGCACCAAGTCCTGTAAATGATGGCACAACAATAACGTCGTGTGTTTCATCTTTAGCAGCTAAACTTGCATAGAAATCACATTCTGCTGAATCATAAACGATTCTTAATGAGTCTCTTAATCATTTAATTGAAGCTCCAGCAATAAATACTGATCCTTCTAATGCATAAACAGGTTTTTCTTTTCCTAATTTTCAAGCAACTGTTGTTAATAAATTGTTTTTTGATAAAATTGGTTTTTCTCCGATGTTCATAAGTGTAAAACACCCTGTACCATAGGTATTTTTAACCATTCCTTTTTCAAAACATAATTGTCCAAACAATGCTGATTGTTGATCTCCAGCTACTCCAGTAATAGGTACTTGACCTGTTGCTCTATTTGATCATAGAGTTGGTGTAACAATACCATATTCATCTGAAGAAGATTTTACTTCAGGCAAAATGCTTCTTGGTACTTCAAATGTTTTTAATAATTCATCATCTCAATCCATTGTGTTAATGTTGAATAATAATGTTCTTGAAGCATTAGATACGTCGGTTGCATGAACTTTTCCACCTGTTAATTTTCAAATTAATCATGTATCGATTGTTCCTGCTAATAAATGTCCTTCTTCAAAAGTTCTTTTAGCTAGTGGAACATTTTTAAGAATTCATCTAATTTTTGTTCCTGAGAAATAAGGGTTAACAATAAGTCCTGTTTTTTCTCTAATTTTTTCTACAAGTTTTTTATCTTGTTCTAAACCTTCACAGTATTCGCTTGTTCTTCTATCTTGTCAAACAATAGCGTTATATACTGGAAGTCCTGTTTCTTTATTTCATAGAACAACTGTTTCACGTTGGTTTGTAATTCCTAAACCTATAACGTTATTTGATTTAATTTCTGCCTTGTTTTTTGCAGATTGCATTGTTGAAAGTTGAGTATTTCAAATTTCTAGTGCATCGTGTTCTACTCATCCACTTTTTGGATAGTATTGTGTAAATTCTGTTTGTGATACACTTAGCATATTTGCTTTATCATCAAAAACAATACTTCTACATGATGTTGTACCTGAATCTAAGGTAATAATATATTTTTTGTCGTTTATCATTTTCTCTCCTTATTTTTTATGTTAAAACTTCAAAAGTTGGATCTCATTTTTCAGCTTTTTCAAGTTTAAGTCCTAATAGTTGCACTACTTCTTCTGCAATAATAGGTGCTGATGAAAGCGCTGGTGATTGCATTCCTCCTGCTATCACAAAGTCAGGATCATTTTTACTTTTTCTGATTACGAAATCATTTGTTTCAATATCAATTGGTCTTGAACCAGCTAGTGTCATCATTGTGTTTTCAATAGCTAAATCAGGAACAAGTTTTTTACCAATTTTTCCAATGTAGTCGTATTTTTCTCTTGTTACTAATCTTGTATCTTTTTTATCTACTCCATCTTCTGCTGTAGGTCCAATAATGTAACGTCCATCTAAAGTTGGAGCTACAACTACACCTTTACCATGTATTGTTGGAACCATAAATACAACTGAATTAACTAAATTATCTACATATTTTGTAAGAACTCTGTATTCACCTCTTTTTGTTGTTTGTTTGAAATCATCAAAACCGTTTTCGTTTGCAATTGTGTCAGCAAAGTGTCCTGCTGCATCAACTACTTTTTTAGCTAAAACAACCTCACCACAAGCTAATGTGAGTTCGAATAGGTTGTCTTTATTTTTCTTAACTTTAACAACGTTTGCGCTTTTTCTTAAAGTTAAATTATTTTTTAATGATGCTCCTACAAGACATTTTGTAGCTTCGACTGGGGCAATAGCTCATGATGAAGTACACAATAATCCACCAACTATTTCTTTTGATAAGTTAGGTTCTCTTTTTTGAATTTGTGCAGGACTTAAAACTTGCATATCTTCTTTTCTAACTTTATTAACTAATCCTCGGTCATATAACATGTGAATGTGTTTCATTTCTTCTTGGCTAAATGCACAAATTAATGAATCTACTTTAACTCTTGGGAATTGTAAGTGTTTAAATCATTCTTCAACTCATCTTTTTGTACCAGCAACATTCATTCTTGCTTCTATTTTGTGAGGCTCAGGGTCAAATCCTCCATGCAATAAACCTGTGTTTGCTAATGATGTTTCAGATCCTAATACAGGATTTTTCTCAAACATAATTGTACTTAATTTATATTTGCTTAATTCGTAGGCAATGCTGGCACCAATGATACCACCACCTATAATAGCAACGTCATATTTTTTCATTAAAAACTCCTTTGAACCAAATGCGTTCCTTTTCATTATAGAACACAAAAAGGTTTTTATGGAAATTATTCCAATTTTTCCATATTTCAAGAAGATTCCACATTTTTAAAAATTTTTTTATTTTGAAAACAGCAAAAAAAAGTACCAAAAACTAACTTTTTGGTTATTTTAAATTAAAACACTTAACCAAAAAGTTAGTTTTTTAAAGTTATTTCAAACATATTTTTTTTATGAATATATAAAATTTGTGGAAACATATGCATAAAATGCCAAAAATGTGGAAATTATCTAAAAATGGAATTATTTCTATATGATTAGTTAGAAACGTTTTTCAGTTTCAAATTTAATTTCGAAAATAATATAAGGAGAAATAATGCATGAACTACTAAAAGTTTTCTTAGGTGAATTCTTTGGTACAGCTATTCTAATTTTATTAGGTAATGGTGTATGTACCGCAGTTGGATATAAGAAAATGTTTGCCGCTTCAAAAGGCGGAAATTGAGTTCCTATAGCACTAGGTTGAGGTATGGCTGTACTTCTAGGTGTACTTGTAGGAAACGCATTTGGATCAGGAGCACACCTTAATCCAGCAGTTACAGTTGCTTTTGCAGTAAAAGGCGCTGTAGTACCAGAAGCTATTGCAGTATACATAGTTTCACAATTCATAGGAGCAATGTTTGGTCAAGTAATTTTAAACTTAATTACATACAAACATATGCTAGAAACAGATTCAGCTACAATCAGAAGCTGTCACTCAACAGGGCCAGCTTATCCAGAAGCAATTGCACAAAACATTGGTATGGAATTTGTTGGAACAGTTGTTTTAATTGGAACAATTATGGCATTAGGTGCTAAAGGTAATGCAACTTTAGGAGCAGCAGGACCATTAGTTGTTATGATTATTGTTATGTCAATTGGATTCTCATTAGGATCAACAACAGGTTATGCTATTAACCCAGCACGTGATGCAGGACCAAGAATTGTTTACACATTAATGCCTATTAAAGGAGAAAAAGTTACAGCTAACTGACAATATGGATGAATTCCAGTTGTTGCACCTACTGTAGCAGGAGCTGTATTAGGATTAATCGCAAGATTTGTAGAATTATAATTAATAAAAATAAAGGTGGATGGTACCTTTATTTTTATAATATAAAAAAAATTATTGTTGATTTTTATAAAATGATTCTAAAAAGAAGTAAATAATTAATAAATTATGATTTAAGTATACATATATTAATTATTAATCAATATGACACTTTTAGTAAAAAGTATATATATTTTTTAATTAACACTTTTTGAAAAAACAAGAGAACAAAAATTCATAAATTTATATATTAAATTATAATTTTTATCTAAAAATACTATAAAACGAGAGTTAAGGATAATTTTAGGTGACATACATGAAAGGAATGATTTAAATAGTAAACCAATTGTTTATAATATTAGAAATGATAAAAATGCAATTGGTATACTTACTGAAAAAGGAAATTTGATAACAAAAAATAATTATATTTTCTTAAGTTTAGTAGGATCAAATTTAATTTTTTTCCAAAAACATTTAAAAAAACATATACTAACCCGAATTATGGTGAAGGGATTTATTCAGCTCCAACTCAAGTTGTAAAAGAATATACAAAGTCTATAATAAGTAAAAAAATTGTTATTTTTTTGTTCAAATAGTTCTTACTACAATTCAAAATATTTAATTTCTGATTCAGATCTTAAATCTTTTAAAAAATTAAACAATATTAACAGTGAAAAAATATTTTTAAAAGAAATTTATTTTATTCCAAGAATTCAAAAGAATGCAAGTAAATTGACAAGATTAGTTTTAAAGTAAAAGGCGAGTTAAAAATTGGTTTCAACAAAATAGAAATTAATAATGAATACAAAATAATTCTTTTTTGTTCTATGATCAAGACAAATATGTAAAAAGTGAATTATCATAGTTATAATTTTTAAATGTTTTTTACTTAACTCTTATAAACTTTTTTAAATAGTTTTAGTTTAAAACAAACATAAATTAACAAGATTAATTTTTAATGTAAAATATTATCACAAGGGGAAATATGAAAATTATAGAAGTAGAAAAAGAATTCAGTATACAAGGTGAAGATTGAATTAAATTACAAAAACAAACACTTGATTATTTACAAGCAATTAAGGAAGAAAAAATTGATCAAGAAAAAATTTTATCTTATGCACTAAATCGTTTTATTAATGAAAATAGCAACAATTTTTTACAAACAAATTTAGTAAAACATGATAGATTTTTTAGAGATCCAATAGTCATAAGCGCAACAAAAAATATAGAATCAGCAAATGCAAAATTAATGTTTTTTGAATATACAGAATATGACAAAAAAATGTTTGATGAAAATGTTAATGTAGAATTTAAACTAAATGGCGATTATAATGCGGTTAAAACTTTTGCAAAAACAATTATGACTGCATACAATTTTAGAATAAGTCAAGATAAGATAGATGAGCAAACTAATTCACTAAGTGTAGAAATTTTAGATTTAAAAACCAATGAAAAAGATCAAAGACTAGTAAAAAAAGAAAATGAATTATTTAATATTCTTATTAAAAAAACTAATTCAGCAAAAGGCGACTCTTTTCAAGATGAAAAACATAAAATTACAATTTTAGATATCTATAAATATAAAGTAGAACCTATTACCCAAAGTAATTTACATCTACTAAATATTGATGAATTAAAAAACTTAGATCAAGTAGAAGCATATATTGAAAAAATAGCTGGAGAGCAATTTTACAATATAGCTTTAAATGATTATAAAAACCAAATTTATCAACACTTTATGAAAAAACTTAATACTCCAGATTTAAGAGTTAGCGAAGCTCTAGTAAGATCGTTAGAGTATACTCAAAGAGAATTATTAAAAAATTATTACAAAGGAAAAAAACAAGAAGTTGATAAAGAAACATTTAACCAACAAGTTCAATTCTTTGTAAATTCAAGCATATTTTCATATTTCATTGATCAATACTTTTTTAAAAAGTTTTATAAAGAGATAACAAAAGAAGCTATTGAAAAAGAAATTTATATAGTAAAACAATTAATGCCTATGGAACAAAAAGAAGAAATAGATGAAGGAAAAATTTATAAAATTTTAATTGATAGAAAAGTATCGTTACACTTTTTAAAGATGAACAATAAAGAACAGTATGAAAAATATTTAAATATTGTTAAATAAAAAATTCGGGCAACCGAATTTTATTTATACTCTTTCAAAATTTCATTATAAATTGAAGTGCTTTTCTCAAACAAAATGGCGTGTCCGGCATTTGATATTTCTATTAGTTCTATATTATTGTTTTCTCTAAGTAATTTTAAGTCATCTATTAAGGTAAATTTATCATTTGTTCCTGAAATTATTTTTATATTTTTTTTGCTATTGTATAGAGGTTTTAGGTTATTTAAAAGTCACTCTTTATTTAAAACTTCTTCTTTAACCATATAAGAAAATACATTTTTAAATTTTTCAATTGAATTCATCTGTCTTTTAGCATATAAAATTGAACTTTTCTTAATAATTTCTGAGGGATTGTTAAAAAGAGATAAATAAGCTTCTTGAGCTTGATTATATGTGTTGGGAAGTAATCACTCATCTAATTCTACTAAATGCTGATTTTTGTCAATTAACCTATAGTTGAATGGAGAAAGTAAAATTATATTTGAAAAATAATTCTGATTTTTAAGAGCGCTTCAAGCACCTAATGAATGTGAAACAACAACTATTTTTTTATAATTATTTAAAATTTTTAAAATAAATTCTTCAGTTGTTTTTGAATATTCTTCTAAAGTTAAATTGTTTTTTGATGAAGATAAACCACAACCTGGAAAATCAAAAGATGCTCAATTAATTTTTTCCTTATTTATCTTGCCTATAGATAAAAAAGTTTTTCAACTATCACCAAATCCATGTAAAAACAAAACAATTTTATTATCATCATTATTTATTTTTAAAACATAATTTATTTCAAAATTGTTTAATTTAATTTTATTCATTTTGACCAAATATTAAACTTAAAATTTCTTCTATTGTAAGTGTTCCAAAATATTTTTCTAGTTCAAATTCTAATATGGTTTTTTTAACTTCGGCCTTACTAAATTTAACGCCCGATAATTTATTTTCGATTTGACTAACATCAAGTTTACTTAAAAAATCACCTTCAAATTTAATGTTTTTAATAACACTGTTTTCAACATTAAATTTAACATTTAGAATTCCACCAGGAAACTTAGCAATGTTTTGTGCACTAAATTTAGCTTGTTTATCGAAGATTCAGGATTCAGAACTTCTAAGTTTTTGAAGTTCATCTAATTCTTTTTGATATTTTGAAAAAGGTATTTCTTCGTTGTGTGCTTGATATTTTTTTACAAAGAAATCAACCAATGATTCAATAAATGTTTTTACATCCATTGAATAGTTTAATTCTTTAGCTATGTTTGTTACTCTTGATCTAATCGATTGAATTCCTTTAGATTCAATCTTTAGTTTAGATGGATTAAGTGCTTTAGAAAGTTTTGTTAAATCAACATCAAAAAGAAGTGTTCCGTGCGAAACGATTTTATTTTTATAAATGTATTGCGCATTACCGCTTATTTTTGCTCCATTGCATAATAAGTCATTTCTTCCATGGAATTGTGCGTTTAATCCCAGTGAGTTTAAAAAATCAATAATTGGTGTTAAAAACGCCAAATAATCTCCACCATTTACATTTTTAGAAATAAATGAAAAATTAATATTTCCCAAGTCATGGTAAACAGCTCCACCACCACTTAACCTTCTTGAAACTTCAATTTTGTTCTGCTCAACAAAGTCTTTATTTATTTCTTCATGTGCATTTTGATTTTTTCCAATAATAATTGCGTTTTTATGTTGATAAATGTAAAGAATGTTATCTGTAATTGATTCATCTTTTACTAATAGTTCTTCTATACTTAAATTTATATAAGGACTAGTGTTGTTTGATACGAATATTTTCATGAAAAAATTATATCAAACAATGTTAAAAGATAATGAAAAGTAGAAACCAAAATCAAACATTTGTATAAATCTATTTTTAGATTATTTGCAAAATATTTAAAAATAAAGCTTTTTAAAAGTGAAGTTTTCAAAATATTAAAGATAATACATATTAAAAATATTTTTGACTTTATTAAAATATAATAAGAAATATAAAATTCGTGAGGTATTTATGCACAAAAAGAAAAAATTATTATTAGTAGTTTTAGCAGTTTTACTTGCAGCTAATGCTGTTGCTGTATCACTTTTAGTTAAAGCTAACCCAAATCGTTGAGAAATACAAAACCCTGCAAACGGAACAACAAATCCTGGTTCTCCATCAAAACCAAACTCTAAAAGCGGTGTTCTTCAAGAAAAAATTAATGAGAGTGAATTACTATTATTAGAACTTGAAAAAGATTCAAAATATGAACCAATTAAAAATGAGCTTAATAAAGCATTAAAGAATGCAAAAGAGGTTAACAAAAACCCTAATTTAACTTCAGAAGAAGAAGCTAAAGAAGCTGATAAATTAAATGTTGCTTTATCATTAGCTGCTGTTGATAAACACATAACTGATAAACCAGTTA
This sequence comes from Mycoplasmopsis alligatoris A21JP2, assembly GCF_000178375.1. Classification (GTDB taxonomy): domain Bacteria; phylum Bacillota_I; class Bacilli_A; order Mycoplasmatales; family Metamycoplasmataceae; genus Mycoplasmopsis; species Mycoplasmopsis alligatoris. The sequence goes on from NZ_ADNC01000027.1 coordinate 100,395, forward strand.
AAGAAACTTCATTAGGAGTTTTAGCTAAAAAAATTAAACAAGTAGAAGAATTTTTAAAAGGTCTTGGAAATCAAGAAAAATATGCACCTATTACAAACTATTTAACAGATGCATTGGTTGATGCTAAAAAAGTACAAACTGACCCTGAATTTACTGAAGCTAAAGAAATTGCTGCTGAGGATAAATTGAATACTATTTTATCTTTAGCTGAAGTTGATAAAAGTATTGCTGATAGACCAAAAGATGCCAAATTAACTGAATTAGATAAAAGAATTATGAGTGCAGAAGAATTATTTGCTGTACTTAAACAAGATTCTAAGTATGACAAGATCGCTTCACAATTAGCTAGAGCACTTTTAGATGCTAAAATTTTAAAATTCAAAGGAAACATGAGTGCCGAACAAGAAGCTAATGCTGCAGATAAATTACATGTAGCAACTTCATTAGCATTTGTAGACAAACACATAATTGACCGTGGTTTAGTTAATGAAGAAAAATTAAGTGAATTAGACAAACTTATAAGAATGAGTGAACAGTTTTTAAGTGACACTGCAGGGCATTATAGATATGAAAAATTAAATGCTGAACTTTCAAAAGTTCTAGGGTTAGTTAAATTAGCACAATCTAATCCTTCTGGATTCTCAAAAGAACAAGAAGCAAGCGAATTAGATAAACTAATTGTTGCTTATTCACTAGCACAAGTTGATAAGCATATAGCCGATAGAACACAGGATGCTTTAGAATTAGAAATTGCCAAAGCTGAAGAAATGTTAATAGTAATTAAAGGTCAAGAAAAATATAACCACATTGTTAAATATTTAGAAAATGAAAGATTAAACGCTGTAGCGGTGGCTAAAGGATTTGCTGGACTAAATCAAAGAGAAACAAACGCCAGAAAATTATCGCAAAAACTATCATTAGCTTATGTAGACAAAGCAATAGCTGATAAGAAGTAGAATTATTTATAATTTATCTCAATTACAAAATACAACTGAATTATGGTTGTATTTTTTTCTTTAACATAATCAAAATCTAAAATTTTTAATAATAATAATAAACCTAACAATATCACCAAAAAATTTGCATTTCGGCTGAAAATAAAAAAAATCACCACGAAAATTATTAAAAATATATCAGTTTTTTCTTATTTTTGAATAACACACATATATTTTTTTAGTTAATTTTTGACACTTTTTTAAAGATTTTCATTTATTTTTAGCATATAAAAAAGAAATTTAAAATTTTTTCTATAAAAAATATCTTATGAAATTTTTTTATGGTAATTTTATTTACATTTTGCATTTTTTTCATTTGAAAGAATATAATATAAGAACATAAAAAAAGATAAAGGATTTTATATGCAAAAAAAGAAGAAACTACTATCAATAGCTTTAGCAGCCGCCATTGCCGCAAATGGTGTTGCTTTAGCAGTTCTTTTAACAAAGAACGCAAACGAAGAAAAAAATAAAAATGAATTAGTCAATCCGTTTGACTTGTTTACAAAATTGCAGGTAGATAATAATGAATATTTCCCTGAAAAAACACTTAAAGAAGTTAAATTAAAATTTAATGATTCAGAGTTTTTTACAATTAATAACATTGATTCAACAAAATATAATATTGAAGTTTTAGGTGAAGGATTTAAAGTTGATCCAATCAAAAACATAATGAATGTTAAACTTAAGATAACTGATAAAAAAGATAAATCAAAAGTAATTAATAAAGATGTTGTTGTACCTCTAAAAACTAAACCATCAGAAAATAAATTAAAAGATTCTAAAAAGAATTTACAGGCAGTTGTTGATGCTTATAGACAAATTGGAGAAAAAGAATTTAATCAACCAATTCATTCTGCAGTGAATGATGATTTTAATTCTCAATTAGATGAAGCACAAAAAGTAATTAGTAATCCTAATTCAACAATAGAACAGTTAAATAAGGCTAAAAAGGATTTGGACAAAAACTTATTTGATGCTAGAACTGAAAAAGAAAAATTAGTTAAGGACCTAAAAGCTCATAAAGACAAATTAAAAGAATTAATTGATAAATCAACTAAATATACAAATGATAATTTAACTAATAAAGACATTTACAAAGATCTTAAAAAATTATTTGATGCAGCAAATAAAAAGGCAAATGATGCATTAAATGATAAGTCTAAATCAATTGCTGATCTTAAAAAAGATTACGAAGAATTAGACAAAGAATTTTCAAAACTTAAAAGAGATAAGCATGTTTTAGACAATAAAATTATTGCTGAAAAACGTGCAGAATTAAAAGAAAAAGTTTTAGAAGCTAAAAAATATAGAGATGCAAATTTAATAGTTGCTCCATACAAAGATATTGAATCTGACTTAGACGAACAACTAGAAAATTCAGAAAATGATATTCTAGATCTTACAAAAAGTGCAGTGGAATTAGATAAAGCCTTAAAAGATTTAACAAAAGCTTTTGAGGATGCTAAAACTGCTAAAGAACAGTTAGACAACGATTTAAAAGACAATGAATTAAAATTAGCATTAGAAGCTGCAAAAGCAAAGATTGTAGAAGCTAAAAAGTTTGCCAATGAACAATTAAGTAAAGACATTTATAAAAATACTAAAACAATTTTAGAAAACGCACTAAGTAACCTAGATAACTCTTCAGGGGGGGCTTAAATACCTTATCTAAAAAAGATTTAGATAAAGTTGAGCAAGATGCGGATCTAGCTTTAAATGTGGCAAAACGAGATAAAGATGCCATTGATCATAATATTCAAAGAGAATATGATGATATGAAAAAAGCGCTAGATAATGAAATTAAAGATGCTGAAAAATTATCAAGTGCTGAATTAAAAGATGATAAATATAAAGATATTAAAAAACTTTTAGAAGATGAAATTAAAAAAGCTAAAGGTGTTTTTGATAATGCTCAAAGCACAAAAGAACAATTACAAAAAGCTAAAGAAGATTTAAACAAAGCCTTTGATACCGCTGAAAATGCAAAAATAGCAAAAGATAATGATGATAAAAAATTAGAAGATGCTAAGAAGAGATTAGATGTTGATTTAAAAGAATCAGAAGAATTATTAAAAACTCTTGTTGTTGATAAATATAAAGTTTTAAAAGATGCTTTAGAAACTAAAGAAAAAGAAGCTAAAAAGATAAAAGAAGAAACAAAAGAAGTATCTGCTTTAGAGAAATTAACTAAAGCACATCAAGATTTAACTGATGAAATCAATAAAGCCAAAGATGAAAAAAGAGACCAAGATGCTAAAGATGCTAGAGAATTGGCTAATTCAAAAGAATTATTAGATAATAAAATAAAAGAAGCTCAAGAATTTAAAAATACTGTTAGATCTAGTCATTTAGATTTACATAAATCATTAAAAGATGCTATAGATAAGGCTAAAAAGACCCATAATGGTGATAATAAAGCAAGTATAGATCAAGAAACAAAAGAACTTGATGAATTAATTAAAAAATCAAAAGTTGATTCAGAATTACTTAATGCTAAAGATGAATTAAATGATTTACTAAAAGAATCAGATACTTTTAAAGATTCTTTAACCAATTCTACTCATTCATCTATTAAAGAAGAATTTTCTAAAGCAATAGAAAAAGCTAAAAAAGCAAATACATCAACCTTATTAAATGAAGTTGACAAAGCAATTAACGAATTAAAATCAGCTTTAACAAAAGCTAAAAACGATGATATGGCTCAAGACGCGCGTAATGAGTTAAATTTAGTTATAAAAGAAGCAGAAGAACTTTATAAAGCTACAACCTTACCTACACACAAAACTATTAAAGAATTTATGGATTCTTCTATAAATAAAGCTAAAGCAGCTAAAGAAAATACTGATTATAAAGTTATTGATCAGGCTAAAAAAGATTTAATTGAAGCAATTAAAAAAACTGAAAAAGACACTTTAACACAAAATTCAAGAAATGAAATGAATACTGTTATTGATAGAGCTAAAGCGTTTAGCGGTACATTAAATGAAGCTTCATATAAATCAATAAAAGACACTTTAGATAAAGCAATAACAAAAGCTACTGAAGATACTAAAAAAGATAACTATGCAGAAATAGACAAAGATAGAAAAACTTTAGATGAAGCTCTACAAAAAGCTAAAAAAGATGCTTTAATACAAAACGCTAAAAATGAATTAGATACTGTTATTAATTTATCTAATGCTTTCGACAAAGAATTAGATCCTATTGTTCACAAATCAATCAAAGAAGCATTATCAACGGCTGTAAAACAAGCAATTATAGAAAAAGAAAAAACAATAGAAAAAGAAATTGATGATGCTAAAAAAACTTTAAATGAAGCTTTAAATAAAGCCAAAAAAGAAATGTTAGTAGAAAATGCTAGAAGAGAATTAAATACTTCAATTGCATCAGCAGAAGCGTTTTTTTCAAAGCTAAATAATGATGAAAATAATGGTATAAAAACGACTTTAGAGCAAGCAATTACAAAAGCAAAAGAGAAGAAAGAATCTAAAGAACAAACTGAATTAGAAACTTCTAAAGTCACTTTAGATAAAGCTTTAGAAGAAGCAATTAAAAATAATAAAATAAAAACAGCTAAGGAAAAATTGGAAGCTACAGCAAAAACTCTTGAAGGATTCAAAGATTCTTTAAACGAAAAATACTTTGTAGTGTTAAAAACAAAAATTGATGAAAAACTTGTCACTCCTAAAACTTTAGTATCTAATAACAATTCAGATGAGAATAAATTAACAGAAGAAAACACAAAATTAAATGAATTTTTAAAAGAAGTTCAAAAAGAAGCTTTACTAGAAACTGCTAAAAATGAATTAAAAACAAGTATTGCACGTGGTGACGAATTATTAAAATCATTAAACGATATTACACATACTAAAACAAAAGAAGAACTAAATAAAGCTCTTGAAAAAGCAAAATCCTTAAAAGATTCTACCAATACATCAGATGTTGACGCAGCTAAAACAGAATTAGATATAGCTATTCAAAATGCCAGAAGTAATTATGAGTTAGACAATGCTAAAAAAGAACTTGAAGCAAGCAAAAAAATAGTGGATGCATTAAAAACAAGTTTAACAAATCCTATTCACGCCTCTATTGTTAAAGATTTAGAAACTGCATTAGAAAAAGTTGGTGAAGAAGCTGATAAATCTACTTTAGAAAAAGTACAAAAACTTAAAGAGGAATTAGATAAATCATTAGAAAAAGCTAAACAAGACCAATTAGTTGCAAATGCAAAACAAGAGTTAAAAACATCTATAAATAAGGCTAATTCATTCAAAGACAATTTAACTGGCGAAACCAAAAAACCTATTCTTAAACAGTTAGAGGATGCTATTACAAAAGCTGAAACTGAAAAATCAAAACAAGAAGTTAAAACTCTAGAGGATGCTAAAGTAACATTAGATAAAGTTTTAGAAGTAGTTAAAACAAATAATATTTTAACTGATGCTAGAAATGAACTTTCCGAAGAAATAAATTTAGCAACAACTACACTTAATACACTAGATAATAACATACATGCGGAGTTAAAGAAAAAATTAAAAGACGAAATAAATAAAGATAGAGATAAATTAACAAGCAATAGTGTTGAAGAAGTAGAAAAAACAAAAGAAAATTTACATGCACTAGTAGAAGAAACTAAAAAAGCTGCTGAACTAAAAACATCGGTAAAAGAATTACAAGATTTAATTGATAAATCAACTAAATTTAAAGATTCATTAACTACTGATTCTTTAAGTGCGGCAAAAAATAGTTTAAATACTGCCATCGAAAAAGCTAAAGATAAATTAAGTTCAGTTAATTAAGGATGAAGTAGATACTGCTAAAAAATTATTAGAAGTAGAATTAAAAGAAAGTGAAAGATTACATTTATTACAAACTTCAAAAGAAGCTTTACAAGAATCAATTAAGAAAGCAACTACTTTAAATAACAAAAAAAATGGTGATGCATATACTGAATTTACTAGATTATTAAATGACGCAATATTAAAAGCAAATAATTCAGTTGCAAGTACCAATCCTGATGTATTAATCGAAGCAAAAAAAGAATTAGATAATTCATTAGAAGAAATTTCTTCAAAAATCAGAGTAAAACTCAAAGAATTATTAACTTCTGAAGTTGCTACTGCTGAACCTATATTAAATTCATTAAATGTTAATGCTGATTACAAAGAAGCGAAAGATAAATTAGAAAAATTAATTAACAAAACAAAATCAGATCTTAAAGATGAGTCAAAATTACTTGATGATTTACTTGATGATTTACCTAAATTAAAAGAAGGAATTTTAGAAGCAAATGCATCAAAAATTTCTATAGATAAGGAACATTTAGCTAAAAGAGAAGCATTAAATGCTAAGATTAATGAATCTAAAAATTATAGTGATACATTAAAAAACAATGAATCATATAAATCGTTTAAAGATGAATTAGACAAACTTGTTGTATCGACTGAATCTAAAAAAGATTTAGCAGATAAAACTAAAATCGATTTAGATAACTTACTTGAAGCCCTAAACACTAAATTAGAAGAAAGCAAGGAAAACAAAGCAAAAATTGATAAAAAAGATGAAATCAAGAAACTGCTTACATCTTCAGAAACCCTTCTGGGTGAATTAAAATCTAATTCTGAACATCAAGATATTTACAACGCTTTAAAAGCGGTTGTTGATAATGTTAAGGCTGAATATTTAGACAATGATAAAACACTTACCAAACTTGACGGATTATTTACTACTTTAAGCCAATCTTTTGAAGGTGCAAAAACTAAAAAAACTGAAAAAGATGAAGCAATTAAAGTTGTAAATGACAAATTAATTGAAACACTTAATGAAACAAATAAATTACTAGAAATATTTGGCAATAAAACTGAATACGCAGAAATTAAAAAGAATTTAGAAAAACAAAAAAATGAATCAAAAAGTATATCAACAGATAAAACTAAAACAATTAATGAAATTGAAAAATCATTAGAAAAATTATCTAAAGAGCTTGCTAAAACACAATTAAGTAAAAAAGTGCTTGACAAAAAAACTGAAATTACAGAAAAACTTAAAGAATCTGGACAATTAGTTACTGAACTATCAAATAATAAAGATTTTGATGCAATAAAAAATACTTTAGATGCAAAAAACAAAGAAATAGCAGATAAAATTAAAGCCGATAAATCATTTGATGAATTAGAAGTTATTTTTAACGATTTAGATGATTCAATAGATAAAACTAAACTTGAAAAAGCAAAATTAGAAACTGGTAATAATGCTATAAAAGAATTAATAAAAGCAAAAGTTGATGAAATTAAAGACTTTATTACAAAGATGCCTTCTATAAGTGATTATGATGTTATAAAAAGTGCGTTAAATCCTTTATCAGCCGAATATGACAAAATAAAAAACGATGTTTCTAAAAATAAACAACAATTAACTGAGTTTTTAGAACAAATTAGCACAAAACTAGATAAAGCAAATGAAGATAAAAAAGTCAAAGATGCAGAATTTGTAGCTAAAAAAGCTAGTTTATCAGAAAAAATTAATGAAGCAAAAACATTTATAGATTTACTACCTGAAAACAAAGATTATACAGAACTAAAATTAACACTTCAAACTTCTTTAGATAAAGCAAATCAAGATAATGGTAAAGAAAATAACAGCCTTGCTAAACTTGAAGAAATAACCAATTCTTTAAATAGTAAATTAACTGAAGCAAAAACTTCTAAAGAAGCTAAAGATGAATTGATTAAAGCAGAAAAAGATAAAATCTCTAATAAAGTTTCTGAATTAGATCAATTTATCCAAGGCTTAGGAGAAGATGAAAAATATTCTGAACTTAAAACGAGTTTAAACGAAATTAAAGTTATATCATTAAATAATTCAACTGATAAAACAAAAACGTCAGAAGACCTAAAAGCAGTTTTATCAAAACTTCAATTAGATATTGAAAAAGCAACTGAATCAAGAAAAGTTATTGATAAAAAAACTGAGTTAGAAGCTGAAATAGTTAAAGCTACTGAATTAGCAAAAACCTTAGAAGAAAATCTTGACTTTGCAGAAGCTAAAAAAGAATTAAATAACAAATTAAAAGAAACTAATATTGCAAAAGACATAGAAAATATTACTTCAGCGAAATTAGAGGAATTAATTACTAACCTTAAATCAACATTTGTTTCAGCAACAGCTAAAAAAGAGGCTGCTGAGACTAAATTAGCCCAAACTAAAGCTAAGATTACTGAGGAGTTAGGAAAAGTTGAACAAACACTGGCTGGAATGCCAAATGTAAGCGACTATGAAACAATTAAAACTTCACTAGAGGCTTTAAAAACTGAATGAAATTCAATAAAAGATGTTAAATCAAAAACTAATGAAGAATTAACAACTTTCGCTAATAAACTTAATGAAAAACATCAAGAAGCAAAAACTAATAAAAACAACACTGATAAACAATTAGCTAATAAGAAAAAAGAAGTAGAAGAAAAAATTCAAGAAATAACTTCTTATTTATCAGAATTATCTAAAAATGCAGACTACACCGAGTTTAAATCCATATTAGAATCTGCAAAAAATAAAGCAAGCACTGACAAAGATGTTTTAACAAATTCAATTTCAGACTTAGCTAATATTTTATCTACAATCACTAGTGCGTTAGAAACAGCAAAAGAAAAACAAAAAGAAAAGATAAATTAATTGAAGCACAAAAAGATAATTTAAAACAACTTTCAAGTGCTTTAGCTTTATTGACAACTTCTTTAGAAAATGTTTCGAAATATGAATCACTAAAACCTAGAATAAATAGTATTAAAGAAAAAATAGCTCCACTTACAGCTTCAAATGTGAAAACAGCTGATGAATTAAAAACTGAATATGAAAAATTAGTTCAAGAATTAGTTGCTGCAACCGAAGAAAAAAATATTATTGACTCAAAAGAGAAATTAACTCTAAAAATCGAAGAAGCAAAATCATTTTCAAAAGAATTAGATGTTAATACTGATTTTTCGAAAGAAAAACAAAAATTAGAAGCTAAAATTACTGAAACATCTAATTTAAAAGATGCAAATGACAATACATCAACAAAAATTTTAGAATTACACAAACAATTAGATGATGCAATAAAAGCAGTTAAAGATTCTAAAGAGGAAATTTTAAAACAACATAATGTTGTTAAAGACAATATTCAAAATGAACTTGTAAAAGTTGATGAATTGTTAAAAACTTTACCTACAAATAGTGATTATGAAACTATAAAATCTACATTAACTACCTTAAAAGAAGAAACAATTAAGAATAAAAACTTACAATCTAAACAAAAGAAGAACTAGATACACTGTTAGAAAAAGTTAAAAACGATTTAAAAGATGAAATAACTAAAAAATCAGCACTAGACCAAGAAATACAAACAAAGAAAAACATCATAAATCAAAAAGTTGAAGAAATTAAAGAATATATTAATTCTGATTTATCGCTTCATCGTGATTACGCTTCAATTAAGACTGAGTTAGAAGAAGCAATTAAAACTTGACCCGCTGCTAAAGAAAATGTAGAAAAAACAAAAACAGAATTAGATGAAATTTTAGATACGTTTACTAAAAAATTAGCAAAAGCAAAAAGTGATAAAGAAAATGTATCTGTTGAGATTTCTAAATTAAAGGAGCAACTTCAAGAAAAAATTACAGCTACACAAACGTTACTAGAAAAATCAAAAAACAATAACGATTATGCTGAAGTTAAAACACATTTAGAAGAAGCACTACAAACAGCTAATGAAGTAAAATCAAGTGATACTAAAACCAAGGATGAATTAAAAGCTTCAATATCTAAGCTTGAAGAAGTTTATCAAGCACAAAATGTTTTATATGAAGCCAAAAAAGCTTTAATTGATGAACAAAAACAAAAAGTTAAAGAAAAAATTACAGAGGTAGAAAATTTTGTTAAATCATTAAATAATGATGAAAAGTACAAAGATTTAACTTTAATTTTAAACGCTATTAAAGAAACGGCAAAAAATCATTTAATGGATGAAACTAGAACTGCTGAAAAATATAAATCACCTACTTTAGAAGCTTTAAGTAAAGGATTAAAAAATATGCAAGACAGAAAAGCAATAATTGATCAAACAGAAATTTTAAACGAGACAATTGCTAAAGCTAAAAAACTTGATAGTGAATTAGCTATTAATGCTGAATTTAATAATTTAAAAATTGCTTTAAAAGAAAAAATAGATCAAACAAATAGTGAAAAAACAACTGACACTGCAAACTTAGAAATATTAAAAGAACTAAACACAACATTAGAAGCTTTAATTCAATCAACAACTAAATCCAAAGAATCATTAGAACATGCGCAAGAAGCTGTAAGAGTAAAAATAACTGGAAAAGTTTCTGAAGTATCTACATTTTTAGAAAGCATTTCAAAAACACATCCAGACTATAATTCAATAAAAAATGAATTAGAAGAAATTGCTAGTTCATGAAATAATGAAAAAGCAGATAAATCTAAAACAAGTGGACAATTAACTACAAAATTAGCAGATGTTGAAGCTAAATTTGCAAAAGCTAAAGAAAATAAAACAAATTTAGATAAAGAATTAAAAACACTTAAACAAAAATTAGACGAAAAAATAAAAGAAGTTACACAATTTAATTCTAATATTAATGCTAACACTGATTATAAAACCATTAAAGATACTTTAATTGCATCAATAAACACTGCAACCAAGATTAAAGAAAATAATGATGAATCAAAAGTTAACATACAAAAGGCCTTAGAAACATTAACTACTTCACACAATGAACAAAAAGCATTATATGAAACTACTAAAGGCAAAATAGATGCTGAAAAACTTAAAATAACTAATAAATTAGCAGAAGTAGAAGAATTTTTAAACGAAATTGGTGGGCAAGATAAATATAAAGTTCTAGAGTTGATAATTAAAACATTAAAATCACAAGCTAGCACTGATAGCAATAATGATTTATTACCATTAACCGATCTAGAAAAATCATTTACAAACTTAAGTGATGCATTAAACGCAGTTAAGGATAGAAAAACAATAATCGATAATATCACGTTATTAGAAGAAAAATTATCCGAAGCTACTCAACTAACTGAATCAATGAAAGAAAACTCAGATTTTAGTGAAGCCGCTGAAACCCTTAAACAAAAAGTGGAATCTACAAGAAATTCTATAAATGACGCGGATTCTAATAAATTAAATGAACTAAAAATAGATTTAGAAAATTCTATTAACACTGCTAAACAAGCAAAATTAGCTAAAGAAAATGAACATGAAGCTATAAGAACACAAATAAATCAAAAAGTAACAGAAATTTCAACATTTATAAAAGAAGAATGAGCTTCTTACAAAGATTTTGCTGCAATTAAATCTGATTTAGACAATATAGTAAAATCTTGGGAAACAGCAAAAGTTGATAAAACAAAAACAAAATCTCAATTAGAAGTGTTGTTGCAAGAGTTTATACAAAAACTAGAACAATCTAGAACCAATAAATTAAACAAAGATAAAGAAGTTTCTAGTGCAAGAAATAAATTAACTGTAGAAATTGCAAAAGTACAAGAATTATCAAACGGAATTAATACAAATCCTGATTACCAAACGGTAAAACAAAAATTAGTAGAAGTTCTAGGAGCATCTAATGCAATTAAAGATGACAAAACAAAAACCATTGAAGAAATTAATGCAGGATTAGAAGCTCTAAAACAGTCACATAATACGCAAAAACAAGCTCTAGAGGCAGCAAAACAAGCCATAAATAGTGAAAAAGAAAAGTTGGTGGCTGAATTAGAAAAAGTTAATAACTTTATAACAACATTAGAAAATAATGAAAAATACAACACATTAAAAGATGTATTAAACAACGCAAAAACTAAACCTACTGCAGATTCAAAAGATGAAACAAAATCTAAAGAAGAATTAATAGCATCATTACAAGCTATTACAAGTGCATTAAACGACGCTAAAGAAAGCAAGAATCAAGTAGATGAAAAATTAACTTTAAATGAACAAATAACATTAGTAGAAAAAATGATTACTTCATTAGAATCTAATGATGATTACTTAACAAATAAACAAAAATTACAAGCAAAATTAGATTCAGTAAAAGAAGAAAAAGATAAACCTAGCATTTCTTCTGAAAACCTAAAAAAATTGTCAAATGAATTAAAAGAAGCATTACAAACTTCAAAATCTGAAAAAGCAGCAACTGATGCTTTATTAACTACAGCAAGAGGTAATTTAGATAACAAAATAACCGAAGCAAACAGCACATTAACTTCATTATTAACAAACACTGATTATGCTGTTGCAAAATCTAAATTAACTAGTGCAATAGATGAAGCTAAAGCAACAAAAGAAAATAATTCTAAATCTAAAGCAGAATTAGAAACTGCTCTACAAACTTTAACAAATAAAATTAAAGAAGCAACAGATGCTAAAACTGAAAAAGATAGATTAATAGCAGAAGAAAAAGCCAAAATAGATAAAAAAATACAAGAAAGTAAAGATAAACTAACTGAATTCAATGCTAATCCAGATTATGCTACTCTTAAAAAAGAATTAAAACAAGCAAACAGTAAAGCAAAAGAAGATAAAGATGTTGCTAATACATCAGTTACTAAATTAACTGAAATATTGAGCACTCTAGACACTAAATTAAAAGATGTTACATCTCAATTAAATGATAAAAAACAAGCTATTACAAGTTCTCTAAACACTTTAAAAGCATCTATTGAAGTCGCACAAGGCGTTTTAGATAATTTAAAAACAAATAATGATTATGCTGCAACTAAACAAAAATTAGAACAAGAGATTGCAAAAGCTAAAGTCGGAACCGATACAATGTCTAAAGATGAATTAGATAAATTAAACGCAGCTCTTGCAAGCAAAACAGAGTCATATAAAGCAGAAAAAACTGTTATAGACAAAAAATTAAAACAGGCAAAAAGCTCTTTAGATGAAGAAATCAAGAAAGTTGATTCATTAAATACAACAATTAATGCAAATACTGATTTTGCCGTTATTAAATCTTCTTTAAGTGATTTAAAAACGACAGCTACACAATTTAAAGATAATTCAAGTAAAACAGAACAAGAATTAAAAACCGAAACTCAAAGAGTAAAAGATGAGTTACAAAAACAACAAGGATTACTTGATGCTGCTAAAGAACTTATTAAACAACAACAAAAGTTAATTAATAATAAATTAGAAGAAGTAGAACCGTTATTAAGTCAATTAGGTAATGAAGATAAATATACTTCTATTAAACAAAAATTACAAACTGCTAAAGATAATGCAACGAATAATATAGATGTTGATACAAAAACAAAAGAAGAGTTAAAAACATTATTATCTGAATTAAATTCTGCATATACAACTGCTAAAAATGAAAAAGTTAAGGTTGATGAAAGACTTAATCTAGAAGCCAAAATAAAAGAGGCAGATGATTTAGTTCAATTATTATCTACAAATAACGATTATTCAGCAGAAAAAACTAAATTAACAAACGTTTTAAATCCTATTAAAACTTCTAAAGATGATACAACTAAATCACTTGAAGAATTAAAAGAATTTGCAAACCAATTAAATAATGCTATAGCAAATGCTAAAGGTGAAAAAGACAAAGTTGATAAGTTATTACAAGCTGCAAAAGATAAAATTACAGCCAAAATCGAAGAATCAAACAAGATTGTTACATCGTTACAAGCAAATACTGACTTTACTACATTAAAGGATGCTTTAGTTAAAGCAAACGATAAAGCAAAAGAAGATTCACACATACCTTCAAAAACTCAAGTAGACCTAAAAGCAATTTTAGATACTTTAACTAGTGAAATGGAAAAAGCTATTGAGGGTAAAGCAAAAGCTGAAAAATTAATTAGTGACGAAAAACAAAAAATAGATACTAAATTAAGTGAGGTTACAAACTTTTTAAAAGAATTTAATCAAAATCCTGATTATACTGATTTAAAAACAGAATTGAATAATGCTCACTCAACAGCAGACACTTCAAAAAAAACACCAAATTTACCTGTTTCTAAATTAACAGAAATTCTAAATAAATTAGAATCTAAATTTAATGAACTAAAACCTCAATTAACAAATAAAAAACAAGATGTACAAAATTCATTAAGTACTTTAAATGCCTCAATATCTACAGCTAGACAATTTGATGATTCTTTAAACTCAAACACTTCTTATATTTCTACTAAACAAAAACTAGTAGAACCTTTAAAAAATGCAAAAGAAAACAATAACGATTCCACAACAAAAGCTAAATTAGATGATTTAAAATCTAAACTAGATGCTGAAGTCCAAAGATTAAAAACAGAAAAAGCAGTTATAGATAAAGAAATTCAAGAATTAAGAGACAAAATTACTGAAGTTAACGAAAAATCTAAGAATTTCTGAATTAATAAGGTAGATAAAAAAGTATCAAAGCATTTATATACCGATTTTAAACAACTAATGGTTGATAGGTTTAACCGAACAAATACTAAATTAAGCAATCAATCTCTTTCTGTTGATTCATTAAAAGAATTATTTCAAACAATTAATGATGCTTATAATAAAGATATGAATAAATATGCAGAAATAACTCCTGAAACATTAAAAGAAGCTGAAAAAATAGAAGAAATCATAATTAATGAGTATTATTCTAAAAAAAGCGAATTTAAAACAAGTGATAAAGTTAAAATGTTTCATAATAAATTGTCAAGTTTATATGAAAAAATGTTTAATACAATTCTAAAAAATAAAAATTTATACATTAGCCTGAAATCAAAATATATAAATAAAGCTAAAAATAGACCATCAAATGGTCAAATAAATGATTTTACTACAGTAAAAAATCTATTTAATGATTTATATGTAGTCGATAATAATAAAAAAATATTTATTGCAGATTTATTCATAAAAGAAACATTTGATGTTCCAAATGAAATTTTATTAAGATTTACATTTTACTTTAACTTAACAACTTATAACAACAGTGGTTCAGAGAAAACAAGTATTATATTAATTACAAAAGGGTTTGATTATGCATATAAAATTATGGAAGGATATACAATCAATTACTCAGACCATCCATTGTTTATAGAAGCTAATTAATCCAAAAAATTCAATCAATTACAATTGTAATTGGTTGTTTTTTTAAATAGTTAAATAATAAAATTAGTTATATAATAAGCACATGAAAAATTTAAAAGAAACATTATTTGATTTTATGTCTTCATGAGAAAAGAAACAAAAAGTCTTTTTACTTGTAGGAATTGTTATGCTAGTCTTAACACTAACAGTTACAATATTGGACTTTTACGCTTTTTCAGAAAGACTCTATGCTAAAGTAGACAATTCAGAAGTAATAAGCTTTTTAAGAGAAAAAAACATTATACCTTCTGCATTAGCTACAATATGAAGAAGTACATTAACATTTACAAGTATAAGTAATTATTTATTGGCAATAAACTTTATTATTTATCCTTTTTATTGAAAAAACAAAAAAACACAATCGTTTTTATTTGTGTCAATGACATGAATATCAATTACATTTATTGTGTTTTGAGCATTAATTTCATGAAATGGAAATTCATGAAAGAGAGTAGATTCAAGTATTAAAAGTATTATTGTTCATGTAGTTAATCCTATGATTGCATATATTATGTTTATATTTGTTAGAAAAGATTTTAGCTTGTCTAAAAAAGCAATAATACTAAGTAGTTTACTTGTATTAGGATACTTTATATTTGCACTTATTGCTTTTAGTGCAACACATAAATATGCAAATTTACCTGATCCTCAAACTACTAAAGATGTATATGACGCTGCAGATATAACAATATACAAATTCCTAAATCCTATAAATCCTTTATTTTATAAAGGGCAAAACATATTTGTACAAATTATTTTAAACATCCTATTATTAATAGGAGCCAGTGTATTACCACCAGTTTTAGGACTTGGACTTAAACTTATTTATAGACTACCATGAAGAAAAAACAAAGAAAATTAATTTCTTTGTTTTTTATTACTTTTAATTTATTAAGCTATGACCAAGTCAAAATTGGTAATTTTAGTTTTTAAAAATTCTTGGAATTCTTTTAGATTAGATTCTGATAAATTTAGATTCTCTCAATTACTTAAAACTATTTTTTCTAGATCAAATCTTAATTGATATTTGTTTTTTTCTAGAAAAAATAATAAATCTTCCATAAATCATTCGTTGTATTGCTGAGTATATTTTATATCTCTAAGCATCTTACCTAATGAAATATAAAAGACTCTGTTTTCAAAATTAGTGATCATAAAAGTAAAAGATAAGTCTAGATCTTGTGAACTTTTTGTTTGAAACTGATTAATCATTTATTTAATTACCTCTAAACCGTTCATATAAGGAATTAGTACTTTAGGCACTGTAATTGAACCATCTTCATTTTGATAATTTTCTAAAATAGATGCAATGATTCTATCTATAGCTAAACCAGATCCATTCATAGTATGTGCATATTGAGTAGCGTTGTTTTGATCTCTATATCTAATCATTCCTCTACGCGCTTGAAAGTCTCCCATGTAACTTATACTTGATACTTCACGGTATTTTATTTCACTTGGTAATCATAATTCTAAATCGATAGTTTTACGAGCGCTAAAACCTAAATCCCCAGTGCATAATAATAATTCACGAAACGGTATTTCAAGTTTAACCAAAACATCTTTAGCATCTTCAACCATTTTTTCATATTCACTAATAGCGTCTTGTTCACTTGTTATTTTTACTAGTTCTACTTTTTTAAACTGATGATTTCGAATTATTCCTCTTGTATCTTTACCTGAGCTACCTGCTTCAGATCTAAAACATTCAGTAAACGCTGTAAATGCTAAAGGTTTTGATAAATCAACAATTTCATCGTTATAAATATTTGTCAAAGGAACTTCAGCAGTAGGAATTAAATATAAATTAGATGATTCTAAGAAGAATAAATCTTCTTTAAATTTAGGTAATTGACCAGTTCCAAAAAGCATTTTATCTTTTACTAAAACTGGAGGTAAAATTTCTTCATATCCTTTAGTTTCATGCAGATCTAACATAAAATTCATTAGCGCTCTAACTAATTTAGCACCTTTATTTTTATATAAAACAAATCTAGATCCTGACATTTTAACAGCACGTTCTAAATCAAACAAATCAAGCTCTTTAGCTATTTCATAATGAGGTTTTTTACCTGAAACTAAACCTCTTCCTAAATGATCATAAGTCTTAATTACTTTGTTCATTAATTCATCTTTACCAACAGGAATTTCATCTAATGGTAAGTTAGGTATATAACTTAATAATTCTGTAATTTGTGAATTTAATTCATTAGCTTCTGCATTTGCTTGATTTTGAATTTCTTTTACTTGCGCTATTTCCTTTTTTAACTTGTCTATAGCGCTTTTGTCATTTTTATAAATACCAAATTCTTTTGATAATTTTGCTAATTGTGCACTAAGTGATTGCGCATGTGACATGATTGCGCCACGCTTTTTTCCTAGCTCTAAAATCTTTTCAAACTTATCTAAATCATTGTTACGATTAATTAATGATTGTCTTATTTTTACTTCATTTTCTAATATAAATTTTATGTTAAGCATTTTGCCTCCAATAGTAATTAAAATTATATTACAAAAGGTATTTTTATACTAAATAATTAATTACAAAAAACCAAGAAATAATGTATTTTAAAATAAAAGCACTAAAAATTATTTTTTTTGTATAATTTAAAAGCACTTATTAATAAACAAGGAGGCAATAATGAGTAAAAGAACATTCCAACCAAACAAGCGTAAACATGCTAAAGTTCATGGATTTAGAGCAAGAATGAAAACCGCTAATGGAAGAAAAGTTTTAGCCGCTAGAAGAGCTAAAGGTAGAAAACAATTAACAGTATCTGATAAATAATGAAAAAACAATATCGTCTACAAAAAAATTGAGAATTTAATGACTTGATTAGAAGGAATAAACAATTTTCAAACAATTTTTTGGTTGCATATTATCAAAAAGCAGACTCTTTAAAAGTAGGAATTACTGTTCCTAAAAAGTTTGCTAATGCAGTATGGCGAAATTATTACAAAAGACAATTAAGAGCAATTATTCATCAAGCGAATATTTATGAACTTAATTATCATTTTGTTTTTATTGTTCGAAAAGAATTTTTAAATGCAGACTTTGCACTTAAAAAAGAATCTATACAAAAAATGTTAGAGAAGTTTAAGAATGAATCAAAAAAGATCAAATAAATTTGATTACTTCACAAACGACAAAGACCCAGTTGAAAAGAAAAAAAACACATTAAAAAGAATTTGATATTGACTCAAAATAACTTTATATGTTTTAGTTTTTGGACTTACAATGACAGGTTGTGTTCAGTCGTTTGCAATTAAGACAGCTGGTGAAACTGGTGCTGGACTAGAACTTTATGTTCGTGAAAGCGACATAGCTCCTAGAGTAAAAGGACTAGAAGTAACAGACTCACTATCTGTTAAAAAATCAAGCGCAAAAGACGCTGAAGTAATCAAACTACCTACCGTAACAAACATAAGCGATGAAAACATCTTGGTTTCAAACAAAGATGTTTTAGAAAAATTAAGAAAACAAACAGCTGATGACCAAGGTCAATATGGAGCATATAACTCTTTAAATTCAGCGATTAAATTAGAAGTAAACAAACAAGGATTAACAAATAGTGATATTCATTTAGTTAATGATCGTTATTTATTTAAAGTTGACAATGCAAAACTTTATAAACCGGTAACTACTTTTAAAGATATTTATACTTTTGCAATTGCAGAAGATGCAAATAAAAAAGTTTTGCCTAGCCCATTAAAAACTCCAAATGAAAATTCTGGAACAATTTCATGAGCTTCTGGTCTTGCAAAAATTGATATGACTTTTGATAAATTAACTGATGAAAATAAAGCTAATGCCTTATTTTCAAGAGATGTTATACAACTAGTTTATGATAATACCTTTGCAAATAAAAAATGAACAGATATTTTTGAAGGTAAAGACCCAAGTACATTTATTAAAGAAAATATTATTGATAAATTAAAGGCAAAACAAGAAGTTAATTTATCATTTTTACAAAAAGAAGCAATATTAACTTATCATCAAACTTTAGCAGCACAATTAAACGAATTTGGCTATAAACCAAGCGCTTTAGTTAGTGAAGGAGCTGAAAATAGATATGATACTATTACAACTTTCGAATGACAAGTAGGCTCAAAATTAGCTTATTCATCAGTGGAACAAAAACCTATTACTAGTTGAGGTGAATCATGAGGTTTAGGACCATTCTATGGATTAATAGTTTATCCTATTTCTTATGTATCTCAACACTTAAGACAAGCATTTCCTGCTATGGCTGGTTGAGAAACTATATTTGTTATTATTATAGTTGTTATAGTAATAAAAACATTTTCTTTAATAGTAACATTTAAAAGCATTGTTGGACAATCAATACAAGAAGACTTGCGTGGTAAAAAAGCGCAGATTGAAGCTAAGTATAAAGATTTTGCCAACAATAAAATGATGAAAGCTAGAAAGCAGCAAGAGTTGCAAAAGCTTTATAAAAAACATAATATTAACCCTCTAGATCAATTTTTAAGTATTATTATTTCCATGCCGGTATTCTTTGCCATGTGACGGGTAATACAATGTATGCCTGAAATTAAATCAACGGTGTGATTGGGATTAAACTTCTCATCTACTTCATATCAAAGTTTATTTGCTGGTCAATGACAATATTTAGGAATAATCATAGTTGCCCTTGGTGTGCAACTAGCATCACAATTGCTACCTCGTTTATTAAATAAGAAACGTTTAAAAGAACGTATCTCAATAGCAGAAAACGATGCACTGAAAAAATCAGAAAAAACTCAGAAAATAATTATGCTTGTTTTCTTAGTTATAACAGTTATATTTACAGCCGGTGTTCAAGTGTACTGAATAATTACAGGACTATGAACAGTTGGACAAACAATTGGGATTTATTACTTGAAAAAAAGCAAGTGATGACGTACTAAATATTCTCAAAAATTTAAAGCATAATTTAAAAAAACAACAAGCTTTTTAGCTTGTTTTTTTGGCCTTTTTATGAACAAAAAAAAGCACAAAATAACTAATTATTTTTGATAAAATAAGGGCATGAAAAAGAAATTATTAAACTTATTAGCAATTAGCAGTACATTAGTTCTGCCTGCTTTTACTTTAGCATGTAACGCTAGCATCAATACCGATTCAAATCAAACAAGCGCAACAGCAGAAGTTGAAAAAAAACTTGAAATAGAAGCAGAAAAATTAGTTTTTGATTATAAGAACAAACAAAATGTTTCACCACTAAGCACTCAAGATAGTGAGATTATTATTCCTGATTATGACAAATCTAACTTAACTTTATCTGAACTTAAAATCATTTCAGCATCGGCTGATCAGATAACTATTCAAGGTAAACTTTCATTCAAAAATGATGAATCAAAAACAAGCAAATATTTCACTAAAACAATTAGCAATTTTAAGAAAGCAACAAGCGCCGAAGTTGATGTAAATAAAGAACTTCAAGATAAACTTAATTCAGCAGTTGAAAAACTATTAATTGATTATCCAAACAAGACTTTAACACTAACCACTGAATCATTAGCAAGCGGCGTAGAAATATCAAACTACGATGGTAGCTTATTTGAAGTAAGCGGTTTACAAATAACTGAAAGAACAAGTGATTCAATTAAAGTTATTGGGCGTTTAAGTAAAAACAGTTTATCAGTTGAATTCTCTAAAGAAATCAGTGGATTTAAAACTAAAAACTCAAGTTCAACAACAACTCCAAGCATCCCTTCTAGCCCAAGTCAACCTATAAAGCCATCAGGCACACTTAATGATTTTGAAAACTCTTTAATTACTAATTTAGCACATGAAAAAAATTTCGTATTTACCTATAAACAACCTAAAGAAGAAAAAAGTGATTATGTAGTTAATAACAAAAAAGAATTTCTTGAATTAATATTAGAACTTATCAAAAGAGGTAATCAAAAAGAAGTTATTTTAGATTTAAAACTCAGTGACAAAGATATAGCTGAAGCCATAACTGAATTCTATAAAGATTACTATATAGAAAATACTTATTTATTAAACTCTTCATCAGATAATGTTTTATGTCCTAATATCTTTTTAGATCCTTCAAGTGGCAAATATGTATTTAAACTTTATTCAAATGCTGAAATTTTAAGTTCATACTCAAGACATTCAATTTATGATTTTGTAACAAAAGGTCTTGAAAGATTACGTCCAAGTATGTCAGACACAGAAAAAGCATTTGAACTTATTAGATATGTTGTTGATACAACCGAATATGTACCAGCAAACCGTGGAGTTTATGAAAATAGATTATTAAATGACATGGGTATCTGTGGAGATTGAGCTGAAAGATATCAACTTGTTTTATCTGCTGCAAATATTGCTTCTATACCAGTAGTTTCTGACATACATGCTTGAACAAAAGTTAAATTAGATGGTAAATGATATAACGCCGATCCAACCTTTATGAAACCAGAAAAAAATAGAATGAATAAGTCATATATTGCTTCTATTACAACATATAGTTATGTAGGTTCATTCTTAAATACTGACAAAGAATTTGCTTCAACAGAAAGTGATGGAACAATAAGATACGGAACAGATGCAAAACGTAATTGATTAACAAAATTATGAGATCATAAAGGTGCTGGTGAACAAGTAAAAGCAACAGAAAAAAACAAATCATATTTTGCTAGAGTTTATTCTACAAGTAGTGCACCATTTTATGATGAGGTTACTAAGTCATGATACTTTTATGGTTACGATATTAAAAAAGATAAAGGTACTAATGATGGTAAACAAAGAAGTAAACTTTACCAACTAACTGATATTAATGGAGAACCGAAAGAAGTTGAAGATTTTCAAAAACTTGTTGAAGAATCTAAATTTAAATTCAATGAAATAAGTATGTTAAAATACAAAAACTTTTTGATTTTTGCTAAACGTTTATCTGATAATAGAGGTAGAACAATTCCTATAGCTTATGATTTAAGAACTAAAAAATTTGTTGACTTTTACAATATTAGTGCTCCATTCCAATATAGTCACCAATCAATGTATTTAACACCAGATGGTGTATTGCTAAGTGGACAAAGAAATGATGGAATGCCAGTGGATAGCACTATAAAAAGAATTGATTTAAAAAATACTATTTTAGCTCAAAGCGTGCCTGAAACATATAAACAAAGTGCTAGTTCATTTAATGATACATTATCAAGAGCTAGACTTTTGAATTCCTTAATGAAAGTAGGAACTGGTAGATTTGAAATTACTCAAGAACAAAAAACAGCATTTGAAAACAAAATAAAAGAATATAAAACGTATTACACATCCAACAAAGATAAAAAAGATCATCAATGAGATGATGAATACAATAAATTAATGGAAACTATTAAATTAAATGAAACATTATTTAAAAAACCATTTACTACAGGTTCGAATAAGCCTTACATTCATAAGGATTTAGACTCTATAAAATATGTTGATGCTAACGCAAGAAATTATGATCAAGTATTTAACGTTAGAGCTGTTTCTCATTTTGGTGATAGTTTAGAAGATAGCAAAAATATTACATACACTTGATACTTAGATAACATCCCGGTCGAAACTCATAAAGTTAAAGATATAAACTTTATTATTGCAAAAAATAAATTAAAAGATGGTATGAAAGTTTATGTAGTAATAAAAGATGCTTTTGATGAAAAAAGAACAACAAAAAGCAATACGTTAACTATTAAATTCACAGAAAATTTATCCAATGTTTTATCACCAATTTCTGGTTCTAATTTTAAACATATTTCAAATAAACTAACAACTTCAGAAAATGAAATTGATATGAAGGTTGAATTAGGTGAATATAATGTAAATAAATTCGATTTAGGATGAAAATTAGTTCATAATAATGTAGTAATTAAAACAGGTAATTCAAGAAATATAGAATACACCAAAAAAACTGCTCAAGAATCCGATTATGGCTATTACCAAGTCATTTATGAATTAACTAATCAAGAAACAAAAGAAAAAATCTATTGAAAATCAGATACCTATTTTGCTTACAAATTAGAAAAATAATTACAAAGACTTAGTTATATTATGACTAGGTTTTTTGTATAATTATAAGCATTAAATACTTAAAGTAATTTATATGCAAAAACAAATCAAGCCATCTGATTCTCTAACTATTGCTACTATTTTAAAATTTATAACAACACTATTTGTCATCACTTACATGATATGATTTTTAGTCAAATTTTATCCATCTGATGAAGCAAGTAAACTCTTTTATACATATGCTGGAATAATAGTAACGGATTTTGTAACAGTAATAAAAGAAATGTTTAATTCAAAAGAATTTATGCCGTTAGTAATTTGTCATTTTTTAATTAATTTATTGTGTAACATTGCATTATTTTTCAGCTATAAAAATGAAAATGTTAACTACTCAAGAAACAATTGTGTATTAATAGTAATAGCAATGTTTGCACCATTTGTTGGATTAATAGCTTTAATCTTTTTATTTAACTTAATAAAAAGAGATCATACTGAACCTAATCCTTTTATATATGTACAAAGAGATATTACAGAAGAAGAAAATCATCGAATTAAAAAAATGAAGAAGAAAGAGTTGAAAAAATAAAAAAAATTGAAGAAGAGCAAAATAGTGAAGAAAGCGTTTCTGATTATAGCAATACAAAAGAAAAACAAGTAAAAACAGAAATTGAAAGCAAACAAGAAACTAAACCAGAGCCAGAACCTTACTATGACAATAGTCACTATCGAGATTAAAATATTTTTAAAGTAGCTAATCACTACTTTTTTTATAATATTTTTAAGAAATAAAAAAATAATTTTTTTCTTGACATAAAAATTTTTTTGTATATAATACTCATAGTGGTTATAGCAAAAGGGATCACCTGAATCCATTCCGAACTCAGTAGTTAAGCCTTTTAGTGTCGACGATAGCGGAAACGTGAAAATAGAGAGCTGCTATTTTTTTATTCTTTTTTTAATAATAATTAAATTTCAATTACAAAATATCAGAGATGATGTTTTATTTTTTTTCATATTAAAAATAATAATAATTCATTTTGAAAAAAGCAAAAATTAAGCATAAATAAGCATAAATCAATGTTTTTGCTTTAATTATTGATTTTTTATTGGTATAATATGAAAAATTACTAAGGAGAAAATATGAAAAAGAAATATTTACTTATGTTTGGTGGATTAACTGCATTAGCATTACCAATTATTGCTGCTAGTTGTGCACCTGCAAAAACACAAGGATCAGGAGATAGTATGGCAACAACTTCTAAACCATTATCATCTAACAAGGAATTAGTTTCTAAGTTAGGAACTTTTCCTAATAAAGATTTTTTAGTAACTAGTAAAAATAATGTTGTTGGTACAGCCAACCAAGTAAGAAATTTAATTGATTTAGCAAATGGAAATAGACCTGGAGACGAAGGAAAAGAAGGTTTTAAAAAATATGATGGAACTAATCCACAAGGATTTAGAGGAGCTTGATACAGAGCAGCAACTGCTACTGGTTCTAAAGTAAGTCCAGAAGATGCTATTTATAAGCAATTCTCAGCTATGGTTTCAGCTTATGCAGATATGTTTGATTCAAGTAAGTCAAGTACAATTTCAACTATGCTAAAGGCGTTTTCAACAAAAGATGCAACAGCATTAGCTACACCAGAAGCTAAAAAAGATTTACTAGCATTAAGAAAAAATATTGTTGATGAAGCAAATAAATTAATGAGTAAAGGTGTTGAATTAGCAGCACAATGAAACGGTAATAAAGACTTAGATGAAAAAATTAATTTATTTTTACCTGAAGGAAAAACAAAAGATAATGTAACATTTAGTGATTTATTAACAGAATCATCGATGAAAAGATTACAAGCTTACTTTGGAAACGAAAAAAACGTATTCTTTAACTTTTTAAAACTAGAAAACGCTACATCGCTAGATTTAGCTAGATTCTTTGAAGCTTTACAAGGTATGTACTGAAATGTTGTAAAAGATTTATCTTATCCTAAAAATACTGAATACTTAATGTTTTTAACAGCATTAATGACAGCCAGAGAATTGCAAACTATTGATATGTTACATGTATCAATGGAATTAGCAGACTTAGAAAATTCATCATTTGACTTTAAACCAGTTATTGAAGGATTTGACGCTACAATGCAAGCACAATTAGTTGCAAGAGAATGAAAGAAAATTTCAGAAGAAATTACTGCTTTAAAAAACAATTTAGCACCAGTTAGTGCATCTTGAACAAAATTAGTTGCTGCTTGAAAAGTGTTTAACGAGGATATAACTATCAAAGCAAATGAAGAAGTGTTTAAATTTGTTAAAAATCCTATTGAAGGAGCAGGAGACAAATTACTTACTAAAGAACAATTCCAAAAAATATGAGCAATTTACTTAAGTGATTGAAATGGTGCTGGTGAATCAAAAGCTCCAGCAGATATCCAAAAAACAGGATTTATGACACACATAAAAAATCTTGAAGATCAAGTTGCAGCTTTACCAAAAGCATTACCAACAAATATGGCTGAATTTATGGAATTTCATAATAAAATTGCACCTACATGAGTTCCAGCAGTAGGAACATTAGTTAAATTAATTACTTTAAGAAACAAAGCAAAAAATTGATCACCTGATCAAACTTCAAATAAAGAATCTGTCAAAAAATTAGCAGCAGCATTCAAAGCTTTTGATGATGAATTAGCTAAATTTGACGTACCTTCAGGTGATGGAAGAACAAGTGTTAGACCATTTAATCAATACATTAGACAATTTTCATCAGCAGCACAAAACTCATTAGTTAGATGAGCTGTGCAAGCTAAATTAACTAATCCAGCAGAATTAGGTTGAAGTTACAAAAAAGCAGATGAAGCTGACTTAGCAAACTTTAAACCAAAAACACCAGAAAAAAATACTGTTGCTAATCCAGCGGGAGCAGCACCAAAAGCAAGTAGTGGTGGATATAGTTACTAATAACTAAATATAAAAGTTGAGCCAATATAAGGTTCAATTTTCTTTTTTTATAAATATGCCAGATACAAATAATTTTGTATTAAAAAAAATAAATAATTATTTTGAAAATAAAAATTTATGTATATAATAGTCATAGTGGTTATAGCAAAAGGGATCACCTGAATCCATTCCGAACTCAGTAGTTAAGCCTTTTAGTGTCGACGATAGCGGAAACGTGAAAATAGAGAGCTGCTATTTTTTTTATTCTTTTTTTGAAATAATAAGTTTGTTTTCTAATAAAAATTTTAAAAAACAAACCAAAAAAAACACTAAAGCCTTGCGCCATAGTGTTTTTTGTTAATTTTATTTTATTTGTTCATAGCTTCTAGTTTGAATTCATCAACTATTTTTTTGTATGCAGGTTTTTGGTCTTTATCTCTTTCTTTAACACTTGAAACTAAGTTCATAGAACTTTCATGACTTGATGCTAAAAGTTTAGAAAATTTTTCTTTTTTATTGTTAAGAATAGTTGACATTCTTAAAACATAAATTTCTACGTCTTCTAAATATTCTTTAGTTTCAATAGGTAATTCTTTATATTTTTCTTTAAATCATTCTGTTAAAACAATACCTTTGTAGTTTTTTAACATAGTATTGTATTCATTAATTAATTCTTCTAATTTTTTAATACTTTCGAATTCTTTTTTAATATCGAATTCTTCTTTTAAAGGGTCTTTCTTTTCGAACTTAGGTTTAAAGTCATCTTTATTTTTGTCATCGTCTTTTTTTCAAGAACGAATGTTCGTTGGTTTTGATCTGTTAAAATCTCTAGGTGCTCTAGATTCTCTAGAACCTCTGAAATCTTTTTTGAATTTTTCTTCTCTCATATTTACTTTCTAGCGCTATTTAATAGCAATATAAAAATTATTATATATAGTTTATGAAAAAAAGAGAGATAAAGGCTTAAATTAATGAAAAATAATTAAAAAAATATTAAGTTAAAAAAATGCATATTTATAAGTGGAAATTTATAGTAAAATGTAAATTCTAAATCTATTTTTATATAATTATTAGAAGTAAAAAAATAAGGAGTATATATGAAACAATATTTAAAATTAATAAAAACTGTTTTAAATGAAGGAATGGTAAGAAGAGACCGTACTGGAGTAGGAACAATTGGAATTTTTGGAACACAAACAAGATATGATTTAAGAAAAGGATTTCCTCTTTTAACAACCAAAAAAATGGCTTGAAAAGCAATTGTTATTGAATTGTTATGATTTTTAAAAGGCGATACAAATATTAAATACTTAGTTGATAATAACGTAAACATATGAAATGAATGACCATATGAAAAATTTAAAAAATCAAGTGACTTTAAAAACGAAACATTAGAACAATTTATTCAAAAAATTAAAACAGATGATGATTTTGCACAAAAACATGGTGATTTAGGACCGGTTTATGGTAAACAATGAAGAGATTTTAATGGTGTTGATCAAATTACAAAAATTATTCAAGAATTAAAAGAAAAACCTTTTTCAAGAAGAATGATTGTTAATGCTTGAAACCCTGCACTAGTTGATCAAATGGCTCTTCCACCATGTCATGCTTTATTTCAATTTTATGTTTCATCAAATGATGAATTATCGCTACAACTTTATCAAAGAAGTGGTGACTTATTTTTAGGTGTTCCTTTTAATATTGCTTCATACTCATTACTTTTACATATGGTAGCTCAAGTTACAGGTTTAAGAGTAGGAGAATTTGTGCACACAATAGGTGATGCTCATATTTACTCAAATCACTATGAACAAGTTAATGAACAATTAGCTAGAAGACCTTTTAAATTACCTACTTTATCATTAAATAAAGAAATTAAAAATATTTTTGACTTTAAATATGAAGATATCAAAATAGAAGATTATAAATCTCATGCAAAGATTAAAGCAGAGGTGGCAGTTTAATGATCAAATTAATTGTAGCTATAGACAAAAATAATTTAATTGGCAATGGTGACAAAATGCCATGACATATTAAAGATGAATTTATTCATTTTAAAAAGACAACATTGAATCATGCATTATTATTTGGTAGAACAACGTTTTTGGGCTTACCAGGTAAATTAGAACAAAGAGATAATTATGTTTTATCACACGAAGAAATTGATCAAGATTGTACTGTGATTCACAATGAAATAGAACTTTTTGAATTATTTGAAAAATTTAAAAACTCAGAAAAATTTTTATTTATATCTGGTGGAAAATCTATTTATGAAAAATATTATCAATTTGCTAATGAATTAATTATTTCAAGAATTAAAGGCGAATTCAATGGAGATGTTTACTTAAAAATGGATTTAAGTGACTATACATTAGTAAAAGTAGATGAATTTGAAAAGTTCAACGTTGAATATTACAACAAAAACAATTCAAAATAAGAAGCACTATAAAGTGCTCTTTTTTTATCGTTTTGTTCCACATTTTTTCCACATTTAAGCATTTAGAATATTAAACTTATAATTTTATTGGTATGTGCATACGGAGAAAAAATGAATAAAAAAATTCTAACTCTTGCTGCATTATCAATAGTGCCAATTGCAACTATTGTATCATGCGCAAATACCAAACAAAGTGTTAAAAAACTTGCTGATGTACAAAATCAAAAACTTTTATGACAACATGCAGGTGACTTACCAGCACAAAAAGGATATGAAAAAAATGTTGGAGTAGCAGGTCTACTTCAAGGAACAATTGGCAATTTAATTGTAGTTGGTGGAGGTACCAATTTTCCTGAAGCTCTTGAAAATGGCGGTAAGAAGGTAACACACAAAGATCTTTATTTACTTAAAGATGTAAATAACAAACTTGAAGTTCAAGATCAATTGCAACTTGATCATGAAATAGGTTATGGAGCATCAGTAAATGTTCCAGAACAAAATGCAATTTATTATTTAGGTGGAAGTCCTAATCAAGAACATTGAAGAGATGTTAAAAAAGTAACAATTGTTAATAACAAATTAAAGGTTGAAGTTGTTGGACAACTACCGCTTGCTTTTGAAAGTGGTGTAGCTAATTATAAAGACGGAAAAATTTATTTTGGAGTAGGTAAGTTTGAAAATGCTGAAAAGAAACTAGCAAATAGTAATAAGTTTTTTGTTTATGATTTACAAATGAATAAAACCGAAGAGTTAAGCGCTTTTCCTGGAGAAGCTAGACAACAAACAGTAGGACAAATACTTGACAATAAGTTTTATGTGTTTAGTGGTGGATCAAATGTCTCGTATACTGACGGTTATGCCTATGATCTTGACAAAAAAGTCTGAAATAAGGTAGGCGACGTAGATGTAGAAGGTCAAAAGCTATTGCTTTTAGGAGCTAATTCTATTAAGATAAGTGATACTAAAATGATGATTATTGGTGGATTTAATTATGATTTGTGAAATGATGCCAATAAACAATTATCAACATTAAAAGATCAAGCTTTAGCTGATTATAAAAAAATTTATTTTGGTGCTGAAGTTAGTTGATACGGATGAAATAAAAAGATTTTAATTTACGATTCATTAACTGATAAATGAAGCTCTATTGGTGAAATTCCATTTGATGCACCTTGTGGACATGCACTTGTGGCATTAAATGAAAATGTATATTCAATTAATGGAGAAATTAAACCCGGTGTTAGAACAAATCGAATGTATAAAGCTTCAGTAGAATTAAAATAGTAAAAAGCTCGGTGTATCCGAGTTTTTTGTATAAAAAAACAGCTAGTGGTGTAGCTGTTAAAAATTTTTAATTATTATTAAATTTTACTTTTTTGACTTGTTCATGGGTAAATAATTAAATTACACATGTTGTACATTCTGAGTAACTTGAAGTGTCTTCATCTAAGTTTTCACTTCCTTCTAGAACGTCTTGTCTGATTCGTACATAATAAATTGAAGCACATTTTTTGCTGAATGCATAAATGTAAGCTTTATTTAAGTCACGAGTAGTTACAGTATCTTTAACAAATAATGTTAATGAGATTGCTTGGTCAATGTGTTTTTGAGCAGCAGCTACAATGTCAATAATTGGCATTGGTCCTACTTCATAAGCGCCTAATTTATAGAATTCTTTGTTTTCATCACTTATTTTGTAAGCTGGAACATATACACGACCTAATTTTCCTTCTTTTCTAACTTCAACATCAGAAACAACTGGTTGTAAACTTGGTGTACATCCTGATAAGTAACTGATTGAACCAGTAGGAGCTATAGCCATTAAGTGTGAGTTAGCAAGTCCTGTTTTTTGAATTTCTTTAGATAATTCTTTTCATTCTTGTTTTGTAGGAATATGAACATTGTGTTTTCTAAATAATTCTGCTACTGAAGCATGTTTTGGTTTATATTCTTCATCGCTAACTTTTGTATATTTATCAAAATATTCTCCAGTTGCAAATTTTGTATTTTCGAATCCTTCAAATTTACCAAATCCATCTTTTACTAATCTATTTGATGCTTTAAAAGCGTGGTATGCAAATGTATAGAAGAATAAGTCTGTAAATTCTACAGCTTCTTGTGAATTATAGAAAATATGGTTAACAGCTAAAAAACCGTGTAGGTTCATAGCACCAAGTCCTATAGCTCTATTTTTTTTGTTACCTTTTTCAATTGTTGGAGCTGAGCTTAAATCTGAATTTGTTGAAATATGATTTAAAGCATAAATTGAACGGTAAATTGATTCTGAGAATTTTTCTCCAGCATGCATTAATTTGTCAATGTTCATTGAACCTAAGTTACATGCAATATCTTCACCCATTGTTTTGTATGATAAATCAGCATTATATGTACTTGGTGAGCTTGGTTGAGCTATTTCAGAACACAAGTTTGACATAATTATTCTTCCAGGAAGTGCACTTCTGTCGTTTACTGTGTCATCAAATAATAAATATGGATAACCAGATTCAAAGTGTAATTCAGCAATAGAAGTAAAGAATTTTCTAGCACTAACATATGTTTTTTTAATAGCTTTATTATTTAACATGTTGTAGTATTCTTTTGTTATTGAAATATCACTAAATGGTTTTTTATAAACTTTTTCAACGTCATATGGTGAGAATAAAGACATGTCTTCATTTTTCTTAGCTAATTCAAATGTAATATCTGGAACTACTAATCCTAATGAAAGTGATTTAATACGAATTTTTTCGTCAGCATTTTCTCTTTTTGAATCTAAGAAAGTCATAACATCAGGGTGGTGTGCACTAAGATAAACTACACCTGCACCTTGACGTTGACCTAATTGATTAGCATATGAGAATGAATCTTCTAAAATCTTCATAACAGGAATAACACCTGTTGCTTGATTTTCGATATTTTTAATTGGAGCACCTAATTCACGTAAGTTTGTTAAACATAAAGCAACACCACCTCCACGTTTTGAAAGTTGTAAAGAAGTAGAAATTGCTCTAGCAATAGATTCCATATTATCTTCAACTCTTAATAAATAACACGAAATATATTCACCACGTTGTTTTTTACCAGCATTTAAAAATGTAGGTGTAGCAGGTTGATATCTACCTGTCATAATTTCTTCAAGAGTATTTTTAGCAACTTCTACATTACCATTTCCGATAAATAAAGCATTCATTAAAGCTCTATCTTCATAACGTTCTAAATATTCTGTATCATCAAATGATTTTAAACAGTATGCATTATAGAATTTTAAAGCTCCCATAAATGAAGTGAATTTAAAGTGGAAACTTAAAGCATATTCTCTAAGTGCTTCGATGTCTTCAAAACTATATTTATTTACTAATTCGGCTTCGTAATAGTTGTGTTTGATTAAATATTGAAATCTTTCTTTTACACTTTCAAATTCTCTAGTGTTTGGTAAAGCGTTGTGCTTCATGTACAACCTTGCAGCTTCTATGTCTTGAAAAAAGTCATTTTTACCAAATGTAAAAAGTTTACTTTTGGCATTAAGTGCTATATACTCATCAAAGTCATTAAAGTCTGCAAGTTTAGTTTTCTTTTTCATAAATCTCCTATTTTCCTCAGAATTCGTCTAACATTTTTGCAATGTTTTTAACGTCTGAATCTGTTCCTAATAACTCGAATTGATATAGTAATGGAACATTTAATTTTTTAGATAAAATTGGTCCTGCTAGTGCAAATGTATCACCAAAATTTGTGTTTCCACTTGCAATAACTCCACGACAATGTTTTCTATTTGATTCTTTATTTAAGAATTTAATAACTTGTTTTGGAACAGCACCTTCTTTAAATTCTCCTCCACCACTGTATGTTGGTGTAATAAGAATATAATCTTTATTTACTTCAATTTCATCATCAATTTCGTAAGGAATTCTTACTGCTGGTCTATTTAATTTGATAATGAAACGGTGTGTGTTGTTTGATATAGATGAATAGTAAACTACTAAAACATCTCCTGTTGGTTTTACTATGTCTTTCCCTGACACTTTGATAACATCTTCATGCATTTTTCTATACCTACCTTAAATTAAAATTCTCAATCTTCATCTTCTGTTTCTTCAGTGACACCCATAACATAAGATGAACCGTTTCCTGAGAAGAAGTCATGATTTTCATCAGCTCTAGCAGAAAGTTGAGCAAAAATTTCTGGTTCAATTCTTGTTTCTTCTTCTGTAAATGGTGAATCATATCCTAAGTTTTGTAAGAATTTTCCAGCATTATAAACACTAAATCTAATAGCATCATCTGCTAAGTCAAATCCTTCATATAATTTTGTTAAAAATTTCTTTTCTGCAACTATTAATTTGTCTAATAATTCAAATACGAATGTTTTCATTTCAGCTTTTCTAGCTTCTGATAATCTAGCTACTTTCTTTTGATATTTGTAACCACTATAGTAGTTATGAATAACTTTATCTCTTAATATTAATCTAATAATATCTGATGTATTAGGTAATTTTGATCTAGCTGATAATCAGAATGGCAAGTAAAATCCACCATATAATAAGAATCCAGGCATAAGTGCTGCTGCAACTTTTGATTTTAATGGATCTTCGTTGTGGTAGTATGGTAATAATAATCTTGCTCTTTCTTGTAAGTCTTCATTATCAATTACTCATTCATGCGCTTCTTCAATTTGTTCACTTGAACATAAAGTTGAAAAAATTGTTCCATATGATCTAGCATGCACCGCAACCATAAATGCAAAGTTAGCATATATAACTTGTTCATGGTCAGTTAGTGAGTTAGGAATTTGTGCAATATCACAAACTGTTGCTTGAATTGTATCTAGCATTGTTAAACCTGTAAAGGTTCTTGTTATTAATGTTTGTCATTCATCACTTAAAGTTCTTCATGATGGAATATCGTTTGATACAGGAATTTTTTCTGGTAATCAGAAGTTTTGTGTAATTCTGTTTCACACTTCTAAGTCTTTATCATCATCAATGATGTTTCAGTTAACAGCTCTCATTTTTCCTTTGAATCCATTAAATTCATATTCCAATGGAGAGACTGATTGTTTATAGTATTTATTGTTATTTTTAGCCATAATTTATGCTCCTTTTATGTTTTTGTAATAACTATATTAGCAAAAGTTTTTTGACTTTGATAAAAGAGATATTTTTTGCTGGATGTGGAAATTCCACAATCAAAAAAAGAGGTTAAAATATGGAAATTTTATTAAATTGTAAAAAACACCAAAAAGTTTATTTTTATTACTTATTCGATAAAAATATTATGTTTTTACTTTAAAAGTTTCATAAAAAAATGAATATGGAAATTTTTTGTTTTTTAAGTAAAAAAACATAAATTTTGTACAAAAAGATTGATTTCTTATAATTTAACTAGTGAATTTAAGCTTTTTACTTAATTCACATAAAAATTATGGAAACGCTATTTCATTTCCATAATTTTTTATTATTTATTTTTTTTGAAAAATTTCTATGTTTTTTTGTTATAGGCCTTAATTATTTCATCTAAATAAGGATATTTATGCCCTTCAATTTCGATTGTTTCATATCTATCAAAATTTATATAATCAATTTCTTTTAAATAATTATTTACTACATCATCAAGCAAAATTCAAAACTCAGGTTTTTTGTTATAGATTGAATCTACAACATAACCTATTGAAATTGATTTATCTTTAATAAAATAATCAAATCTAACAGGTTCATTGGTTAACATAGTATATAATTTTTTCTTATTTACTTTTTTGTATGTTTCATCGTTTGTTGGTACCAAAATTTGAATTATCACTTTTTCATTATTGTACTTAAAATAAGGTAAATAAGTACCATCATTAAGGTAATTAGAGTAGAAAAAATTATTTGGATATTCAGCTTTAAAGCGAATGAAATCATTAAATTTTAATGCTATTTTTAAACTTTCATTTGTTGAAATATTTTTATTTGTAACTGTATCACTTAGTCCTTGCCCGCTAAGTGAATAGATTGTGTAATTTTCTTTTGCAAGCTTGTCAAAAGCTAAAATGGCTTGGTTATTTATCTTGTTTAACATGAAATAATTATAATTTAAACTTATTAAGATATAAAAAATAATGCTTTATAATACATATTAATTAAAATACTAATTTAAAATAAAGGAACAAGATGGCAAAAGAACGTAAATCATTTTTTGAAAAATTGACTGAAATGAATGCCTCGCATGAGGAAAGTAAAAAGCCGATTAGTCATAAAAAGAAAAGAAATATCAAGGTTTGAGTAACTTTAGGAGCACTTGCATTAGTAGTTACTTCAGCTATAACAATACCTCTTGTAATTAACACAGTAAAAGTAAATTACAAAGACCCAAGAGATGCTAGCGACCAAATAATCGAATTTGTTGATGATAAGGGTGAAAAAGTTTCAATCAGTGTTGAAGAATTAACTAATTCATTAAAAACTGAAGACTTAAAGATTAAAGAAAAGAATGAAGAGCTTTACAAAAAAGTTATTTTTTATCTTTATGAAGCTGAACAAAAAGCATCTGCAAAATTCCAAACATTTTGAAACTTTTCTAGACAAATTGGAGAAGCAGAAAATAATAATATTGCTTTAAAAACAATTGACGAAGTAAGAAAACTACAAAAAGACAAAGTAAACGATTTAAAAAGAACTACACAAAATAACTATGGTTTTGAAAATTGAGAAAAACAATTTAAAACACTTTTAGCAGGTGAAGAGTATGGTAAAAGTTCAACTGAAGAACAAGCAATTGAATTTTTAGTGTTTAAAGACATTCAAAGTGATGCTTTAAGATCATTCCAATTAGAAAACTCAAAAGACTCATTGTTTAAAACTAAAAAAGATATAAACAGAGTCGCTTCATCAGATATTTTTGAATTAGACAAAGACGGAAATAAAGTTTTAGATGCAAATGAACAACCAATCATTTTAGTTAAAAAAGGTGAAAAAGTATTTAAAGAATTTATAAAAGATAAAAACTATTTTGAAGTTGCTAATTCTGAATCAATTATTACTTTAAAAACTAAAAGTTTTAATCCTCAAAAATGAAGTGTTGACACTTTTATTGATGAATTCTTAAAAACAAACACACCATATGTAACAAGTATGTTTACAATTCCAGGTACTCCTCCTACTTTACTTAGTTCACCTTGAACTGTAGATAAAGATAAATTTACTAATTTTGCTTTATACTCAATTATTGACAATAAAGTCGTTTTAAATGGTTCACTTGTTTCTAAATTCAAAAACATTGAAGATTATGTTTTAGACGCAAATGATCAGAAAAATAAGGATAAAGCTATTTTTGAAAACTACTTACAAACATTATCTACTGATCCAGATGAATTAAAGAAAAACTTAGGATCGACTGGAGTAACAAGTTTAACCGGATTATTTAAAAATGATAATGTTTCACTTTCAATGTCGATTGTTTCTGATTTGTTTGAAGCAAATTCACATAAATTGCCTGAAGTTAATTTAGAGGACTTATTTAAAATTAGTTTTGTTGGAGAAACTAAAACAGCTGTAGATAAATTAGATAAAGAAATAAAATCTTTAGAAGAAAAGTTAAAAACTACACCAACTGACTCTAAATCACTAAATGAATTAGCTGATAAAACAACTGAATTAAACAGAATTATTAAAACTCATTTATCACAAATGAAACCTGACGAATTTAACTTAACCATAGGCGAAAACTACAGAAAATTATTTGTAAAAAATGTTAATAACCAAAACTTATTATCTTTTGCTTATAATGTTACAGGTGCTAATGGAATAAAAGCAGTTATTTCACAAGCTGGAATTACTTTATTAAGCAATAGAAAAGTTGATTCAAAAGAAAAATTCTTAAAATTATTAAAAGCTGATTTAATCAACTTGTCACAAGGAAAACCTGATTACTTTAAAACTTTAAATATTTTAAATGCATCACTATCAAATAGAAACTCAATAATAGAATTAACTTTAAAAGATAAATCATTCCAAGAATATTTAAAATCACAAGTTAATATTTACGCTGAAGAAAAAGGAGCAAACTACACAGACGCTGACATTGTTGAATTAACAAATTCAGCAGTGTCAATTCAAGCTGGTGAGCTAAAAATGGCTTCATACAACGCTTTAGAAAAAGCACAAAATTGAATTAAAGGTTTAATTAATACAAAAACTTCATATAATTTTGCATTTAAAGATGGTCAATTCTATATTGACTATAATAAATCAAAAGGAACAACAGCCCTTTCTGCAAGGCCAGCAAAAGATGAAATTTTAGATAGAATTCTAAAAGAGTTCAAATTAAAATAGGAGACAAAATGAAAAGAAAAAAATTATTTTTATCAGCTATTAGTGCTGCATTTATTGCTCCTTCAGTTTTAGCTGTTTCTTGTGGAAGAAATGAAGATTCTGCAGAATTAATTAAACAAAATGACTTGTTCAAAAGTGGAAAAGCAAAAACAGTTGCTAATAAAATTTGAGTTGAACAAGTACTTAAAAAACTTTATAATGTAACAGATAAAAGTTTACAAGAAGAGTTTGCAAATAAGAATTCACAATATTATAAAGATGCATTATCAGCTTTTAATACTTTTTCCGAATTTAGTTTGGCTACAGATGAATTGTTTTATTTAAAACAATTATCTGACTGATCAAGTAAAGGTATTTTTACAAAATCAGAAGTTGCTAATTTAGCATCAATTACTAAACAAGCACCAAATGAAAGTCAATTTAATATTATTTTTAAAAATCAATCAACAGATTTATCGTTTGATATAAATAAATTATTATTAGTTAATAAGTATTTTGAAGTTAAAGATGAATCATTACTATTAAAAATGCATGATGATTTTGCTAAAAATAAACCTAATTATGATGTAAATCAGTACAATTTGTTAGCTTATGCTTTATCAAAAAATTATGTACAAAAATGAGAATATGTTTCTAAAGACATAACTGATTTATTTTCAGAAAAAAATAAAACAATTTCAAGCATTGAAGATTATTCAAAATTATTATCTTCAACATATGATCAAGCAGTTGTAGCGCACAAAAATTTACTTTTTAGTGATAATTCAGCAATTGAAGCTAAATTAGGTGGATACAAAGGACTTACACCTGATTCAATTAGTAAATATGGTTTAGAAATGGATACTGATAAATTAAAACTTGCTACTAAGGAAGCTTTATACGGGTTCTTTTCAAATAGTGAAGATAAAAGCTTAATTCATTTAAAAAATGGAACTAACGAATTATCAAGACCAATTCCTCTATATAATGCTAAAACAAATGAACTTTCAGTTACTTATTTAAACTTAATTTTACCAATAGGAAAAAAAGTTGAAACTAAAGATAAAGATGGCAAAGCAATTACAAGTACAGTATTATCTTTTGACAATACTATCTATGCAAAAAATTTAAGTAGACTAGCGTATTTATTTATGTTAAGTGACAAAACTCTCTATGATACAGCTAAATCAGGATTTTTAAAACTTGGTTATAAATTAAAAGTAACTGATCCAGTAATTTTAGAAGAACTTAAAGGATCAGAACTATTATAATGTCAGATAACGTTTTTGCTAAAATCATAAAAAGAGAATTACCTGCTAAAATAATTTATGAAGATGATAAAGTTATTGCGTTTATGGATGCTTTTCCAGAACAAGAAGGTCATTTTCTTGTAGTTCCTAAGCAAGAAGCAGAAAATATGATGAAAAATTCTGACGATGTTATTATTTACGCTTTCCAAAAAGCCCGTGAACTAGCCAAAAGAGAAGTTTTAGATAAAGGAATTCCTGCTTTTAAACTTGTAATAAATAATGGTTATGAAGCCGGACAAAGAGTTTTTCAAACTCATATTCACATTATTCCTTATAAATAATTTAAAGACCTAAATGGTCTTTTTTTATATAAAAAATGCCCTTATAGGGCATTAATAAAGTCTAAAATTATTTTAATTCGCTTAATAATTGTTCGTATGGACGGTATCCAGCAAAATGTTTTACTACTTGACCATCTTTGTAGATAAATGTAGCAGGGATTGAAGAAACTCCCATTTCTGTAGCAAAAGCTTTGTCTTCGTCAATGTTTACTCTGTATACATCAACACCATCTTTTGAACTCACATCTTCTAATGAAGATTTATACATACGGCAAGGTCCACATCATGAAGCATAAAATACTAATAATTTTGTTCCTGATTCTAACCCTTTTCCTAGACTTTCTTTTTTAACTTCGTGTAACATATTTTCTCCTTTGTTATGTAATAAGTATACCAAAAAATGTAAAAAAAGAACTTTTTTTATTAAAAAATTAACTTTTTACTTTTTTAGTGCATTTTTAGAGTTTTTTTATAAAACTATAATAATTATATAAATTTCTTTAAAAAATTAAAGACATAATCAAAATTAATTATGCTTTTAATTTTTATTTAAATGTATATTTGTTTGCAGTACGTAAATAAATTAAAGATTGGATTGCAACTAATGAGCCAGTTACTATAGTAAAAATAATTCAAAAACTAAATATTATGTCAAACATTATATATGGATTAACGCTTAAACTAAAAGCCATTATTGTTAAGATTACTATCAATGATAAGAATATCGACAAAATAATTATTACAAACTGAGACAATTTAATTCATCTCGATGAATAACTTCTGTTTGATAAAAAATAATAATGAATATAAAAAGCAAATATCAATATTCATAAAATTGCATTTAATTGAATCATAAAAATATTGAAATTAATTTTTGCAAAAATGGAAAGAGTAACTGATACAACAAGAAATAAGTAAATAAAAATAGTTGGTATTAAGAATTTTTTATTTGTTTGCATAAGACCTCTTTGCTAGCTCCAAAAGAATTAACGATTTGTGATCTACATATCCATTTTCTTGTGTCATTTGTTTGTCAAAATTATTTATACAGTTTAATATTCATTTATTTTTACAATTACTTAAAATTTTATTTTTGTAATCGTTTAAAAGATCTTTATCAATTTTAATTCTTAATCTTTCATCGGTGTACTCAAGAAATATTATTTTTTTTGTT
Organism: Mycoplasmopsis alligatoris A21JP2; assembly: GCF_000178375.1. Classification (GTDB taxonomy): domain Bacteria; phylum Bacillota_I; class Bacilli_A; order Mycoplasmatales; family Metamycoplasmataceae; genus Mycoplasmopsis; species Mycoplasmopsis alligatoris. The sequence goes on from NZ_ADNC01000027.1 coordinate 139,977, forward strand.
TCCATTTCAAAAAGTCATGAAATATTTCCAGAAACACTATTTATATCATTTAAAAATTTATTAAATTCGGCATTGTTTCTTAAGTGAGATAGAGTTTTATAAACTCATAAATTAGCTTCGTTATCTGGCTTATGTGTTTCTAAATAAGTACTTAAAACTAACAATTGTTCTTGATTTGTAATTGAAAATTCTTGAGCATCCTTTTGGAAAATCTTTTTAAAAGAACGGCTAATCAATAAGTATTTAATTGCGTTTTCACACTTCTTATTTGTTAAAAAATGATTTTTACTCAATCAAAATTCAATATCATCAAAATCATTTTGTACTGATAAATTATTTTTATTGAACTTGTTTAATGTTGTTATTAAATGATTATTCAGTTTAGAAATTTCACTTTTTTGATCGAAATGTTTTATTACTTTTAACTCGTTACTTGCTATATTTTTTAATTCAAGCAATCTTGTTATTTGATTTACTTCATATTTTTTAAACGTTAAGTAATAATGAATTTTTAAATTTTTTAAGGCTCGATATTTGTTGAATTGTAAATTGTTTAATATCATTAATCTATTTATTGAATAAACAAAAGGATAAATAAGTAACACTCCCAACGAACACGAAACAATAAAAACAGTAATCTTAGTCTTAACTGTAAAAAGCTCTTCTGAGTTGCTAAAATTTTGTGCAGCAGCCACAATTAACAAGAAAATTATAAAGCCCAATGGTATTAAAACTATGAACCATATAAAAATTATTCCGTAAAATAGTATTCTATTTTTTTGTGATAATTTTTCTAAAACTTCAAAGTAATCATGTAAGCTTCTGCTGTTATTTAAAGCTTTTTTTGTTTTCATTTTAACCTTACTTTCTTAGGAAAAAACAAAAATGGTTAATTCCTTATTTTTATTATATTAAGAATGAATATATTTTTATAAATTAATAATTTATGTTGAAAATACTTATTTTAATTAGTAATTTTTTTAGTTTTTATGTTAATTTCTAAATTCCTATTTGTTTTTGACTATTTTTTAACTTAAAACAAGGTAAAATGAATTTATTTTTAAAAAATAAACCTTAAATAATTGGTAAATAATAAATGCTTTTTATAATAAAATTATCTTATGGAAAAAATAATTAATATACTTGAAAAAAGAATAAGTAAAGACAAAATTTTACTTAGAATTTATTCTTTTCTAGATAAATTTATGGGCGCAGCAATTACCATATTGAACTTAGTTATAATAGGAATCGCTTGCTATGCTCTACATATTTTAACTGGAATTATTAAGGAATTAAATGATACAAGTTGATATAAAAACGTATCACTTTTATTAATCTTAGTTTTAACAATCTTAATAATTTTTCAGTTTTTCTTGACTATATTTCTTGAAATATACAAAAGAAATATGAAAGATACTAGATATTTAAGAATTAAAAACTCTATTGAAAACTTATACATTAAATATTCATATGGATACATGAGTGAAAAAGAAATGAAAAAATGTGTAAACAATTTATACAAAAAATTAAACAAGAAGGAAAAATACGAAATAATGGCAGTTATTAAATCACACTTAAGGAATGAAAAATAATGAATTTAAAATCAGGTTTCTCACTTTTTCAAGACTACTATAAAAGCGTTAAAAGAGCTTTAATATTTTATGGTGTGTTTTACTACATTTTAAATTTAATAACAATTGTATCCACCTTGTTTACAGGGATAATCGCTTCTGTATTTTTAGCTGGGGCATCAAAATTTTACCCTGAGGGAGTTGAAAATCCATACGTTACTTATTTAAACGATAACAGTAATTATGTAATTTTGACTTATTTAATAAATGCTGCTTTAGCACTTTTATCAGGAATTATTTCATTCTTTGCCATAAACAAACGTTTTGGTGAAGTAAAAGTTACTTTTGGAAAATTAAAAATTGAACACATGTTATACACTTCTGGTGATTTGCACTATAAAGAATTGAATCAAAGAGAAAAAGAATATCGACTATATCGTAGATGTATACAAATAGTAAATATTGATAGATATAGAAGTGAAAACATTTTAAACAACAAATTATCATTGGTTGACCAGGATAATGATTAAAAAGGAACATACAATGCATAAAAACTTAAATGACCTTGAAAAAGCAGCAAACGAAATTTATTTAAATGCTAATAAAAAATATAAAAGAGTTAGATATACTTTTGTTTCACTATCACTTTTATCGTTAATTATTTCAGCACTAAGTATAATTTTGAACTTGTTTGCAATTAGATTCAATATTTATCCAGTTCAATTAATGGCTTTATTTGTTGCCATAGCTGTTATAACTGTAGTAGTTACTTTTATAGTTTCTATTCAATCATTTTTTAATATTTCAAATGAAAAAAGTAAACTAGAATTAGAAATTTCAAAAAATGAAGAAACAATCCACATTATTAAATCCGAACATGAATTATCAAAAGAAGAATTTGATGAAAGAGTAGATAGAATATAAAAAAATACTTATTAGCCTTGTTTATAGACTAGTAAGTATTTTTTTATATTAGAATAATCCGCCAAATCCTGAACCAAATCCACCGTTTTTCATTTTACTTGACATTTCATTCATTCTTTTTGACATCATTTCAAACTCTGTGATTAATTTGTTGTACTCTTGAGCACTTCTTCCGCTACCTTTGATAATTCTATTTTTTCTAGATGCATGTTTAAGAAGTTTTGGATTTTTTCTTTCTTCTTTTGTCATTGAAGAAATTAAAATTTCAAACAATCTCATTTTTTCTTCAGCTTTATCAATTTGATCATCATTAATTTTGTTTGCCAAACCGCCAGGCATCATTTTTAAAATTTTTGAGAATTTACCTAACTTTTTAATTTGCTTTAATTGCTCCATTAAATCGTCAATTGTAAAGTTACCTGAAAACATTTTGTTAATCATTTTTCCGGCTTGTTTTTCATCGATTACATCACCAGCTTTTTCAATAAGTGATAAAACATCACCCATTCCTAAAATTCTATCAGCCATACGATCTGGATAAAATAAATCAAGATTTGAAACTTTTTCTCCTGTACCAATAAATCTGATTGGTAAGTTTAAAACTTGTCTAATAGATAAAGCAGCTCCACCTCTAGCATCCGAATCTAATTTGGTTATAATGCTTCCGGTTAATTTTAATCTATCATGGAATGTTTGAGCAACGTTAATAATATCTTGTCCACTTAATGCATCAGCAACAAATAAAATTTCATCTGGTTTTGCTATTTTTTTAATGTTTTCTAATTCAACAACTAAATTTTCATCAATTGCTAAACGACCAGCTGTATCGATAATAACTAAATCATTTTTGTTTTCATGAGCCTTTTTAAGCCCATTTGTTACTATGTTTTCGGCACTATTTTTAACACCTTCTTCATAATAGTCTACTTGAATTGATTTAGCAAGTGTTACTAATTGATCTACAGCAGCTGGACGATAAATGTCTGCAGCAACCACTAAAGGTTTTTCAATAGCATGTTTCTTTCTAAAGTAGTATGAAAGTTTTGTTGTTGCTGTTGTTTTTCCTGAACCTTGCAACCCTATCATCATTATTACATACGGTTTTTTTTCAATTTTAAGCTCAACTACTTTGTTTCCTAAAACTCTAATAAGTTCTTCATGAACTATTTTAATAAATTGTTGTGATGGATTTAATTTTCCGATTAATTCTGCCTCAAGAGCTTTAGTTTTAACGTTACTAATAAAGTCTTTAACTACTTTTAAATTAACGTCAGCTTCTAAAAGTGACATTTTAATTTCACGAATAACTTCAACTAAATCTTCCTCTTTAAGGACTGTTTTTTTTGACATTTTTGATAATGCCTTACTCATTCTTTTTTCTAACAAATTTAACATGTTTATATTATACAAATATCGGTTATAAAACCTTGAAAAAAAGCTCCGTAGAGCTTCAAATATTATTTTTTGACAAGATCAATAAGATTTTTCATTTCAGTTTTTGATAAGGTTATACCTTTTCCCATTTTTGAGTGATCTTCGTTTCAATCACGAATATCATATTTAGGTTCTAATCCATTTCAACTTACTAAGTTAATTTCTTTTGTTCAACCTTTAATAGGTTCTGAAATTTTTCCTAAGGTTTCTACAATTTCATATTTGATTTCTGGAATATTGTTCTTTTTTGGCATCATTCTCCTTTAGTTAAGCATTTAAAGTAAATCAAAAACACTTATAATTATTATAATTAATTTATTTTAAATATTTAAAAATAAAATATAATAAAACAAGTTCGATTTAAAACGAATATAAAAAAACCATAAAGGAAAATATGAGAAGAATTGTTAGACAAAAAAACAAAGAAAAAGCTCTAAAAAGAGCGCATAAATTATCTTTAGAATTAGCTAGAGAAAGAAGAAGAGCTGAAAAACAAAGCAAATAATTTTGTTTAAAAAGCTCTTTTTTTTATTATACTTATCATTATGAACAATACAAATTATAAATTTTTAGAAAAAGGATTCTTTTCTTGGACCGGTAATACGGCTTATTGACAAGATGGTGTTACACCAGCAGTATTTTACTTATTATCGGGTTTATTTATTTTAGCTTTTTTACTTATTTGACTATTCAAAAGGCAAATAAAGACATCATATGACAATAGTCAATCATGATTTAAGAAAAATGAAACTTTAACTTTACAAATAGTTGGAGCTGGAATTTTACTATTTGCAATTTTAAGAATAGTAATGCTTATTTCAAGAAACTATCCAAACATGTGAGAAATAATTCCTCTTCATTTATGTAGATTAACTTTATTTTTAACAGCATTTGTTTTAATATTCAAAAAATCAGAATACTTAAAATATATTTCAATCGTACAAATTGGTGGTGGATTAGTTGCACTTCTATATCCAGACTTTAAGTTTAATTATACTTTTATTGAAAACGCAATCTTTAACGGGGTGGATAAAGGTCCTGGAGATGTTGTTAGTTTTTATTTAGGATGAGACAACTTCTTCTTTATCGATTATTTATTAGCACATGGTTTTGCAATTTTAGCGCCATTAGTTATATTGATTATTAAACCTATGAAATTCAGTGTTAAAGATATGTTAATTTCTTATGGTTTATTTACTGGAATTTTAATAAGTGTATTCTTTATAAACTGAATTAGTTATACTTATTCAACTTCTCCATATTGAAAATCAAATTATTTCTACACAGGAAAAGATGATGTAAATAACTTATCAAATATGTTTGGTGTGCTAAGCCACTGACCATTCAACGTCTTTACATTTATTATTTTTGGTTCTTTATATTTACTTATTGGAACAGCTTTTTTACTACTTCAAGATTACATTTACTTCAACAAAGAAGAAAATGGAAAATGAGTATTTAGATTTCAAAAATCTCAACATGCAGAATATTTTAGAAAATCTTGGTGAGAGTTAATTAAAAAACCTGAACCAGTTAGAAAAACAATTAAATCAGAATAAGATCATAATGATCTTTTTTTGTATCTTTTAAAGAAATTAAATTAACTATTTTTTTGCAAAAAGTTCATTTTAGTGTATTATTATACTTAAATAATGATTTTTTGCTTTTTGGGGAGATGAAATGACTAAGAAATTTAATGAACGACAATTTATATTATATGGACTTAACTATATAGTTGGGTTTGGTTTTATTGCAACTATTTCTAACGTTATAAAAAACGGGTGAGCTGGTTCAATTGTTTTTATTTTAATAACTTTAATTTCTGTTATGGTTGCTTTAACATTTTCTCGTGCAGCAAAATATTATCCTGATGAAATTGGTTCAACTTATTCTTATTCTAGAAAAGTTTTTTCAAAAAGAACAAGTTTTTATTTTGGTTGAAACGCCTATATTCAAGGTCCTATTTTATCAGCAGCATCACCATTATTTTTTACACAAATAATTTTTGTAGCTAAACCTGAATGGCAAAATTATGAACTTTTAGTTTCACTAATATCCGTTTTTATTTTTATAGGACTTTATGTAATTTCCGCTCTTGGACTACATATTTCTAAACCGTTAGCCTTTATAACAGGAGCACTAAAATTTGTAGTTATCTTTATAGCTTTAATTTTAGTAGTTGAACTGATTTTTAAAGAAGGTCAACATGCATATTTTATTGATAATATTACTACCGTTCCAAAAGACATATCTGCCTATTCTATAGCGGGTGTTGCAATTAGTTTCTTATATGCATTCGGTGGTTTAGAAGGTTTAGTTTCAATTGGAAAAGATTCAGACAAAATTAATTTAAGAAAAGTTTTAATGATTATTTTCTTTATTGTATTTGCCTCTTATTTTACCGTTTATGTAATTTTCTTAAATTTACCAACAAACCTATTAACAAGTAATAATCTATTTTTAAACATCTATGCAAAAGGTCTTCCAGCAATTGGAATTGCTTTATTTGCAATTGGTCTATTTTTTAATAGAGCTAGCGGAATCATTATGGGCGGAGTTATAAATGCAAGAATTTTAGTAGTTTTAGCGCAAGACGGATACTTTCCAAAATTACTTGCTAAAGAAAACAAAAATGGCGAATTTTCCTATGCTATAGTAGCAAACTTAATTATTACTTTTGCTTCTATGATAATTTTTAACTTAATTCCTCGTTTAATTAATCAACAAGATGCCTTTCAAACAGTTTTAGAATTAGGTACAGCAGCTTTCTTGATTCAGTATATTTCAACAACAATTATTGTTTTATTTATGAATAATAAAAAATTAATTGGAAATATTAAAATTTGAGAACTAGTTATTTACTGACTTGGAATTATCATTGGACTAACATTAATACTTTTATGAGCAATTCCTAATATATCTGGAGTTGCTTGAACAAGTCAAAACACTATTCAAATAGTTTCCTATATTGCCTTTATCCTAGTTGGATACGTAATTTATTATGGAACATTTATGTTTAAAAAACACAAAGATAACAAATCAAATACAATACTAAAATAGTTGAATTTTAATAAAAAATAAAAAAGACAAAAGTTGGAATGACTCTTGTCTTTTTAAATGTTTTTTAACTTTATTTTTTAAATATTTACTTAATAATTTAAAATATATACATAAATAAGGAGTAAGATGAGTTACCAAGCATTATACAGAAAATATAGACCATCTAGCTTTGATGAGGTTAGAGGTCAAGAACACATAATTGTTACTTTAAAAAACATTATTTCTAGCAGAAAAATTGGGCATGCATACGTTTTTAGTGGCCCTCGGGGAGTTGGAAAAACATCAGTTGCAAGAATATTTGCTAATGTCTTAAATTGCATGCATGATGAAAACATTACAAGAGCTTGTGATGATTGTTTTAGACAAATTAAAACAAGTATTGACGTTGTTGAAATGGATGCAGCATCAAATAATGGTGTTGATGAAATTCGTGATTTAAAAGAAAAAGTTGAACATTTACCAACAATGGGTAGATATAAAATTTACATAATAGATGAGGTTCACATGCTTTCAAAGGGAGCTTTTAATGCTCTATTAAAAACACTTGAAGAACCACCTGCACATGCAATTTTTATTTTAGCAACTACAGATCCACAAAAAATTCCATTGACTATTCTTTCTAGAGCACAAAGATTTAATTTTAGAAGAATACCAACAAACATTTTAGCTAAAACTCTTGAAGATGTTTTAGAAGCTGAAGCAATTAATTACGAAAAAAATGCAATTAGTTATATTGCAAGATTAGCTGCAGGAGGACTTAGAGATGCTCTTTCTATAGCTGATCAAGCTGCTGCATATGGATTAGGGAAAATTAGACTAGTTGATATTATGTACTCATTTGGAATTACTTCAAATGAGAATTTAATCGAAATAATTAATCATTCTTACAAAAATAATGCTAAAGAAATTATTCAATTATTTGCTCAAATAAGAGATGGTGGCATTGACCCAATTCAATTTGTTCAAGGGCTAATAAATGTTTTAAAGGACTGAATAATTTTATACAAAACTAAAGATGCATCTCTTTTAGAAGTAGTACAATTAGACCTTTTAAAAACTTTAAATATTACACTTGATTATGCTCTTGAATACACACAAAATTTATACAATTTATTAAAAGATCTAACAAAAGCTGTATCGCCTTATCAACTAATTGAATTTGGTTTAATAAAATTTTTAAATGCTTCAAAAGAACAAAGCACAAAATCTGCGCCATTTGCAAATATTTTAAATACAATGCAAAGTCAACCTGCTTCTAAGCCAGTTGAATCTGTTTATGTTCATCAAGAAAAACCTGTTGTTTCAAGTTCTTTTATGAATTCAGAACCTTTAGAAAAAACTCAAGAAGTTAAAAAACCCGAATTTAATCAAAATGTTACTTTAGACTCTACTCCTGCTCCACTTAAATCAACACTTACAAAAGAAAACTTATTTGATGAGGAATTCAAAATAGTTAGAACTCAAGAAATTCAAGTAAAAGAGCAATTAAACAAAGAAGAAATTAAAGAAAAAACTCAAGAACTTTTTGTTCAGTCGACAATTCAAGAAAAAGCTCCTGAAAAACAATTTTTTTCACAGACACCTATGGATCACGTTTCAGAAACTAGTCAAGTTAATTTATTCCAAGTGAATTTTGCCGAAAACGAAATAGAAGAGCAAAAAAGAAAAGATAAAATGCATCAGGTTCAAACAAAACCTGAAGAAGATGTGGATCATAACGATATAGTTGCTAATGGAACTACACTTATAAAAGAATTTTTTAGTAATGATATAACTCAAAATGAAACTGAAAAGTTTTTAAGTAAAAAAGAAGAAAAATCTCAATTTAGTACCGCAGAAGTTCGAATTAAAAATAGTGATCAAATAATGTCACAAGTAGAAAATGCGATACATAATACAACCGAATTAACTATTGATAATAATGAAATAAATGCTGATGAAGATGATTTAACAAAAGATGTTACAACAACGCAAGAAGTTGATATCTCTGCTTATTCAGATTCTAATCCAGTTTACAATACTCAAGAAATAGACTTAAGTAAAGTAACTAAAAATGAATATGACGAAGGTCCTAAAAATTCCTTATTTGGCTATGGAACAGAGGAAGTTGACATAAAACCAGCTGAAGTAGTTTTAGAATATAGCGACATTCACACCGTTGATGAAATATTAAATGCACTATGTTTATCAAAACAAGAAGTAATTAGACTATATCAAGGATATAACGATACTGCTTCATACACATCAATGGATAATGAGGCATTAATAAAACAAATTTCATTACTTGGAGACGTAAAAATACTTTGTGCAAATAAAAACTTTTTAGTAATTTACAAACAAAGTTTACCTCAACTTAAAGAAATTCAAGACAAAAGAAATACTCAGTGATTACAAGAATATTTCAAAGAATTTTACGGTGGTCCAAGAACCATAATAACTGTTTCAAAAGAATTGTACAAAGAAGCAGTTGCTAAATATAAAGAGTTAAGAGCAAGCGGCCACGTTTTTGAGTCTAAAGATATTGGTCTACCAGTTTTAGAAAAAGAGTCTTCAGAACAAGAAGATTTACAAAAAATATTTGGCTCAAATATATCATTTATTAAAAAATAAAAGGAGATAACCATGGGAATGGAAATGATTAAAAAAATGCGTAAGATGCAAGAAGAACTTACAAAAAAACAAAATGAATTTGCTAAAAAAGAATTTAAATTTGAAAAACAAGGAATTAAAATCACTATGTTAGGAAGCAAAGAAATTAAATCAATAAAAGTTGATGCAGCTTTAGTTGATCCTGAAGATGTAGAACTTTTAGAAGATTTATTAGTAGTTGCTTTAAATGAAGCTATTACAACTGTTAGCGAAGAAGAAGATAGTGTATTATCTCCTCAAATGCCCGGGGGACTTCCTTTCTAATAATGAACGAATATGATTCAATTGAAAAGATAATTGAATTATTAAAAAGAGTTGATGGTATAAGCAAAAAACAAGCTGAAAGAATTCTTAGTTGAGTAATACAGTCTGACATTAAAGATGTTGAGACTCTTTTAAATTCAATTAAAACTTTAAAAAATGAAGTTAAGGAGTGCAAGAGATGCGGAAATTTAACTGCATCTGGAGTTTGTAATATTTGTTTAGATGAAGATAGAGACAATGTTTTACTAGTAGTAGAACATTTTAACATTATAAAAAAAATGGAAAAAGAAGAAATTTATAATGGTAAATACTTTGTTTTTAAAGAGCTTCTAAACATAAAAAACTTTAACGAGAAAATAGAAAAATATGCCTATGAATTAGCTGAATATGGAAAAAATTTTGAAGAAGTGATACTTGCAATTAGTCCTACTCTAGAAGGTGCTATCACTAATGAATACTTAAAAAAATATTTAACTAGTAAAAAAATAAATGCTACAAGTATTTCAATTGGTGTACCAGTTGGTGCTAGTTTGGATTACATAGATAAAATAACAATAAAACAATCGATAGAAAATAGAAGGAAGTAAAAATGTTTATAACTTTTGAAGGTTTAGATGGTAGTGGTAAAACTACAATAATTGAGAAATTTTTAGAAAATATTCTCGAAAAATTTCCAAATTTAAAATACGTATTAACTCGTGAACCGGGAGGAAAAGATATTGTAGAAGCTGAAAAAATCAGAGAAATAATACTTGATAAAAAATCCCAACTTTCTTCAGTTACAGAAGCGCTTTTATATTCTGCAAGTCGTAGAATTCACCTAGAATCTGTTATTTGACCAGCTCTTGAAAATAATCATTTGGTTTTGTGTGATCGTTATGTTGATAGTTTTTATGCTTACCAAGGTTATGCTCGTTCATTAGGTGTTGAATATGTAGAAGAGTTGACAAAATTAGTTATTGATAAAACTATGCCAGATATAACAATATTTTTTGATATCAATCCAGCTGATTCTAAAAAAAGAAGATTAGCAAACCGTTTAGTGCATGACAGAATGGATGATGAAACTGAAGCTTTTCATAATAAAGTTTATGGTGGATATTTAAAAATAATAGAAAAAGAAAAATCAGATCGTTTCATTATTGTTGATGCTTCTAAATCTATTGATGAAGTTTTAGAGCAAGTAAATCAAAAGTTGTTAGCTCATAAAAAATTTAAGGAATTTATTCAAAATGCTTAATAATCAACTAACTAAAGTAATAGACAAAATTTTTGAAAATAACAAGGTGGCTCATTGTTATTTATTTAATAGCATCAATAATTCTAATGTTGATGATGCTTTATTATATTTTGTTAATGCAGCAAATAAAACTAATTTAGAAACTTTAAGTTTTGAAGAGCAAAGTAATATTTTTTATGTTGAAATTAACAAAGGTAAAATGATTAAAAAGGAAGAGATTTTAGACGCTTTTGAAAATATAGATTCAACTATACAGCAGTTAAATAAATACAAAATTGTAATTATAAAAAATGTAGAATTATGTTCAATAAATGCTATAAATTCAGTTCTTAAAATTATCGAAGAGCCTATAAAAAATACTTTAATTTTACTTTCTACAAATAATGTTTCGCGAGTTTTACCCACAGTAAAGTCTCGTTCAATGTTAATTAACGTTTTTTCTGATTCATTTGATGTAAAGTACACAAAGTTTTTATCATTAACTAGATCAAGACAATTTTCTCTAGCACTTTCAAATGCTTTTTCTGATGAAATGCAAGCTCATGATTGTATAAGTGATAATATGAAAAAGATAGTTTATGATTTAATCGATACCGTTGATAAATCATGAGTTAATAGATATAAACTTTATATATTTTTAACGTTGCATCTTAATTTAGACACAAAAGAACAAAATATTTTTATATTAAAAACTCTTTGTTATTTATTTAAACTTTTAATCACAAGTAGTCAAAATCAAGAAGAATTAAGAGTTATTAAAAAACTAAATAAAAAAGAATTTAATTTACCTAAAAACACTGTACTCAAGTTAAATTCATTCATTTATGATGTTAATAATTTTATAACCAACATTGATTCAAATGCATCTTTTATGTTGCAAAAAGAAGTGCTTTTAGAAAAACTAATGGGATATTATGACTAAATTATTTATAGTTGGAACTCCGATTGGAAATCTAGAAGACATAACATTAAGAGCGTTAAGAATTTTAAAAGAAGTAGATGTAATTGCCTGTGAAGATACTAGAGTTACTTTAAAGCTACTGAATCATTTTGAAATTTCTGGTAAAAAACTAATTACTTATAATAATTTTAACGAAGGAAATGGTGCTAAAGGAATTTTAAAACTTATTGAAGAGAATAATTTAAAAGTTGCTCTTGTCTCTGATGCTGGAATGCCTGTTGTTTCTGATCCTGGTTTTGAACTGATAAGACAAGCTATAAAATCTAATGTAAAATTTGAATTAATTCCAGGAGTTAGCGCAAGTATTTGTGCCTTTACTCTTTCCTCTTTTAGCAATACTTTTACATTTCACGGTTTCATAAAAGATAAAACTCAACAAAGAATTAATCAGTTAAATTCTCTTGATGAACAAGCGCATATTTTCTTTGTTTCACCACACAAACTTTTAGGAACGCTTGAAGATATTGATAGTGTATTTGCACAAAATGCTGATGTTTTTTTAGGTAAAGAATTAACTAAATTACATGAAGAACATTATCGCGGAAGTGCGCAAGAATTATTGAATATTTTTAAGGAAAAAGATTCTATAAAAGGTGAATTTACAATGGTTTTAAAAACCATAAAAATTAAAAAAAATAAATACTCAAAATACAGTAAAAACAATGATTAAAAACTGAAAATTTTGATTATTTATTTTTTATTTTATTTAAAAATCTTGACCATACAAATTTAAATAAAGTATAATAGAAAAATGAGTAAAACTATTAATAATAAAACCCAACAAATAATCATTTATTTGATGGATTTAATAAGAACAAAAAAGGTTCCAACTAATAAAATAATGCCTTCCGAACACGCGCTGATGTTGCGTTTTGATTGTTCAAGAAGCATAGTGGTTTCAGCTTATCATCGTCTTGAAGCGCTTGGTGCTGTTTATTCAATTACTAAAAGAGGGCACTTTGTTGCAGAGAATTTTCATAATTTAATCAAACCAATTTCTTACATAATTGGTGCACAAAAACATAATGGTGTTTTAAAAGAAACAGAAAATCGCCAATGATTGTATGATAGAAACATAGTTTTTGAAGAGGATGTTTATTACGAAAAGACCTATGATAAAGATGAAAAAGAAATTGGCTTTGCCCAATGTTTCATTTTAAAAAAATATTTTGACTTAGGTTTTGACATTAATAAATCTTTAATAGATCAACTTATTTCTAAAAACGGTGTTAATAACACGGTTTATGAATTAAAGTACGAAACTGTAAATATGTATGGTTGTGAAAAGTTAGTTGTTATTTACTTATTTGGTTACGACTTAGAAAGTATTTCATTTGCTGCTCGTTATGTAATTCACCCAGACCACTTTAATATTAAACACCAAGAGTTTTCATTAGTATAATTTAAGAGCCTATTTTAGGCTTTTTTTAACAAATTAAAAAATAACAAATACATGTTTATAATTTTATTATGAAAAAAAATACTTCAAAAAAATTACTTAAATTTTCATTAGGATTTTTAGGAGCAATTATTAGCCCTATAATTTTTTTAATGTCTTGTTCATCTGTAAAAAAAGATGTAAATAATGACTCGAAAAAAACTGAGGAGGAAACAATTAAAAACAAAGAAAAAGTAAACAAAGAATTTAACAGCTGAGGAAGTGAAAAATATTGAGCTGATTCTAAAGTTTTAAGCTATGAAAAATTGGCAAATGAAGCTAAATTTATTGCTCCATTTAATAAAGAAATTCAACCATCGAACGTAAATTATCAACTTTTAGTTTATGCTTTTGCAGATGGAAATGGCGATGGAATAGGAGACTTTATTGGTTTAAAAAATAATATTGATTACTTTACTAATTTAGGAATTGATCAACTTTATTTATCGCCTATTCACCCTTCAAGTTCTTATCACGGTTACGACATTATAGATTATACGGATGTAGCCAAAGAACTAGGTGGGATGGAAGCTTTTAAAGAATTTTTAAAAGTTGCTCACCAAAAAGGAATAAGAGTTTACTTGGATATGGTTTTTAATCACACTTCTTTTGAACACCCTTGATTTCAAGAAGCGCTAAAAGGAAATAAAGACTATGAAGGATTTTATCGTTTTATGCCAAGCGATCATGGTTTAAAAAGCGCTTATGGAGTTGATGATGGAAACATTCGCAAGTACACTCAAAATGATGATCCTAATATTCAACCAACAAATCGTCATTATGTAGCTGCTTTTAGTACATGAATGCCTGATTTAAATTTAGATAATCCAAAACTTAGAGAAGAATTAAAAAACGTTCAAAAGTTTTGAGCTAAATTAGGAGTTGATGGATTTAGATATGATGCATTTTATCATTATTGAGATGGTGGAATGTTTGGCCAAAATCATTTTGAACCTATGGATAATGACGGAACTAAAACAGCTAAAATTTTAGCTGAATTGCGTGAAGCAACCGAATCAGTAATGACTGAAAAAGAAAGATTTTCTAACAAAATAAATATGTTTGGTGAATGATGAAAAAGTCCACAAGAGAGCTTAAAGTACTTAAAATCTAATGACAAAATAGCTCTTAACTCTGTTATAGATGGCGCTCATTGAAAAGACGGATCCTCACTAGCAATTTCACCAGACCAAGAAAAAGGAATACTAAACTTTATAAAAGAAAGTAATAATAATCAAAAATGAATGCCATTTTTAGACAATCATGATGTTAATCGCTGAATTAACAATTATCGTTCAACACTAAATATTCCTTTTAAAACTGAACAAAAACTAAATGATATTTTTAAAAGTACTTTACAAGCCGCTCTTTTCCAATTAGTTCTAAGACCGGGTGATCCAACAATTTTTCATGGTGATGAATTAGACTTGCATGCGTCTAAAAAAACTGATCCTAATCTAAGAGAACCGTTTAATTGAGAAGATGCTTCAAAAGTTATTGCTTTTGATGAAGCAAAATCAAAAAATGATTTAATAAAATTAAATGATTCAAAAGTCGAAACCACTGTTGAACAAGCTCTTAAAAATCCTTTATCTACCTATAATATAGTTAAAAAAGCCATAGAAATTAAAAAACAATTCCCATGAATTTCAGAGCAAAATCCAGAATTTGTTAAAAATCCATTAGACTATTTAGAAGGAGAAGACGCAACTAGATCAACTATTATTGCAAGAGAAAATAAGGAAGGACAAGTATTGGTAATAGTCTATACTTATGGGCTTTCTGCAACAAGTTTTAGCTTAAAAAACAACCTAAAAAACGTTAAAATTGTTTACAATTCAGGGTACAAAATTGAAAATAATAGTTTTGAATCTGATAAAGGCGAAATAGTTGTGATTAGTGCAACTAAGTAAAAATAAAAAAATAATGTGTGGAAATGTTTTCCACATTTTTATTTTGCTTTTTTAATTTTATGAAAAATGACTAACTTTATTTGCCTATAACATAGTTAAAAAAGAAAAAAGTAAAATAAAATCACTATCTTGTATGGTCAAGAATTGTTATCAAGATGAAAAACATGTATAATTCAAAAACTTTTTAAACTAATAAATAAAAAAATAAAATATAAAAGATTATTAAATCAAGAAAGACCAACATGAAGAAATTTAACAAATTAGATTTCAAAACAAGATTAAGATACGTTATTTTAGGTAAGCGACCACTAGAAAGAAAATCACTACCTAAAGTTGTTGAGTATTTATATTTAAACTTTTCTAACTTTATTATTTGCTTAATAATGTTAGCGTTTGCATTACACTTATTTTTAAATAAAGAAAAAGTAAATGGTGAATTTGTTTTAGATTTTCTAAATAAGCCTTTTTCAAGACTCCTAATTAGTGTAGTTGTTATCTCGTGATTAATACAAATTATGGTTTTTGTTCATATTTTGTACATTCTAGATAAAACTGAAACATTGAAGTGAGTTGGGATAAGTGCTTGTTTATTAGGCATAGTTGGTTTATGAGTTATTTCAATTCCTTTTGCAATTGTTGCATATATGAAAAATGAAATAGCTTTTGAATAAAAATAATCTTATGGAGGTTCTTATGAACAAAACAAAAAAATTAGTTATAACAGGATTAGCTTCAGCTTCATTATTATCAGCTTTAGCAGTAATTTCTTGTGGTTCAAGTACAAATGGTGGAAGCGATAATGGTTCAAACACTGGAACAGGCTCACAATCTGGACAAATAGATAAAAATAAAGAAATTTTATTAGCAGTTGATGGTCCACAACAAGGTATGTACGATCATGTAGTTGCAGAATTTGCAAAAAGCGAATCATACAAACTAGGATACAGAATTAGATTGATTAAAAAAGATGTATTTGGTGCATTAGACACATTTGTTGGTCATACAGACAGAAACGTTGTACCTGATTTATTTTATGCACCACAAGATAGAATTACAGATTTAGCACAAAGAAATGTAGTTTCAGATTTAGATACATTTGATAAATCTTTATTTGATGATGTTTTAGCAGTAACAGGTGCTAGCTCTGACGAAAAAACTCAAGCTAGAACCTTTGGAACTGTTGTGGGAGCAAATGAAGGTGACAAAACATTTAGTCCAGTAAGAAAACTATTTGGAATTAGACACAATCAAGAAGCTATTGTTTTAGCATCAACCAAAGAATTAGCTGGTGTTAAAGCAGATATGGCAAACGATAAAACTAATACACTTGAGGATTTAGTAAAAAGTGGTGAAGCATTTATTAGATTACAAGACTTTTGATATGGAAATGGTGTTTTAAACGCTGGAATTATGGGATCAAATCCTTCAAAAATGAGCAATGAATTAATTACAAAAATTTTATACTCAGAAAAAGGAAAAATTACATCTGGTTTTTTAAAAACTAATGCAAACCATGAAGCATTCAAAAAAGGAATTGCTGAAGCTGCTAAAATTTACTTCCCAATTTGACAAGCTGCATATAATACAAGTGATGAAGCATATAAAACAACTGTATGAGGAAAAAAAGGTATTGAAAAAGGTAGCCTACAAAAAATGTTAAGTAATGATATGGGAGCAGTTCAAGCTGAAATTTGAGCATTAATGAAACAAAGAAAATTCAATTATGCTATTGTTGGAACTTGAGATATTCAAAATGCTTTAAAATCTGCTGATGCCAAATCATTTGTTAATATTGGTGAAACCTCAAAAGGTAATCAATATGTTCAAGCTGCTGGATCATGATCATATTTAATAAATGCACGTAATAATGGTGCACATCCTACTAGAGTAAAGGCATTAAAGGAAATTTTAAAATTAATTTTTTCTAAAGAATCATACTACCAATACTTTAAAACTGACTCAAAAGTACCATTCTACTTAAACAGTCAATCTGAAGTTAAAAAATTACAAGGTGCAGAAGCTACATTACCAAAACAAAAATTAGATGCAATAATGAAAGAAGCTGGAATTTCAAGTTTAGAAGACTTATATAAAGAATATGAAAAACAAGCAAAATCATTTGATGAATTAAAAGCTTATAGTGCAAATGGTTGATCAGTTGAAAAAGATCCTAAAAATCCTTTAGATTCTAAGAATGAAGAAGCAGCTGTTAATTTAGATGCTACAAAATTTAAAGAAATAGAAGCTTCTAAAGTAACTGAATATAATAAAAACTTTGGAAAAACAACAGGTTTAAGAAATGCTGTAGCTGGTATTTTAGGAGTTGATTTAGATAAATTAAAAGGTAACAATGAACCTTGACAAGTTGGATTCGATATTCTAAAAGAAGGATTAAAATTCGATGCAGAAGCTAAAGATGATAAAAATAAATTCTTGAACAGCGCTAAACAAACTGAAAATTCACTACATGTTAGAAAAATTGAAAAATTCATTTTTGGAGTTGATGGTGATTCACAATCAGATAAAGATGAATTTGATAATAAAGTTGTTGCAGCTTTAAAAGAAAACAAACTTGCAGAATTAAAAGCTGAAGCTTTAACAAAAGCTAAACAAGTAAGTGGTTGATTAGCAAAAACTTCAGTAACTGAAGAAGTTATTAAAAAAGCTGTTGATTTATACTTCAATTTCAATGCTAACAGAGGATTATTAATTGGATTTGTAAATGATTATGTTAAAAATGCTAAATTTGTAAAAGCAGATAAAACAAAAACAAACTTATCACTACAACAAGTTTCAGAAGCTATTGCTGAATACGAAAAATCGTTAGCTGTTGACAAAGTTCTTAATGTTGTTACTTCAACTAAAACAATCGCTGAAGGTGGACTAGGAATCCTTAAAACTGGAACTCGTGTTGATGGATCTAATCCTCAATTTGGTTCAGTTGCATGAGGTGTTTGAAATGATCAAACATTTGGTTCAAAACCATTCTTAATTGAAACACCTGCATTAAAAGCAGATAATGTTACACTTCAACAATTTACAGACGCAGTTGAAGAACAATTACATAATTTATACAAACAAAAAATAGAAGCAATTAACAGTACTTCATCAGGAAATATAGTTTTATTTACCAAATAATTGTTTAATAAAATAAAAATTAATATCAACAAACAAACATACTATTTTATGCTTGTTTGTTGTTGTTTAATTAGCCTACTATTATTATTTTGATTATTTTCTTCGATTTATTTTCATCCTAATTTGCCTACATACGAGGGTAATAAGGATGAAATAGAAGCCTTAGAAAAATCATTTATTAACAATTACTATGTTTCAAAAGTACTTTCATATATATCAAATTCACTTGTAATAATAGCGTTTGTTGTCTATCTTACTTTTGCAAGACATAGAATTAAAGTAGGATATGCTTTCTTAATTATTTGAACAATAGTTTTTATATTATTAGCTTTTGTTCCTCACGCCACCGAGTTTTCACACTCATCAACATTACTAATTATTTTAGGAACTTTTATAAGTATCTTTTCTGCATTAGTAGCTATTCACCTTGTTTATAGTACAATTCGTCTTCACATAAAAAGAAAAATTCAATATTATGAACAAATAAAAATACATAAGCAAAAACAAAAAAATGGAAAATCTTAAATTATATAACTGGTATGATACAGAATTTGAAACAATTCTGCCTGAACAGTCAAAGTCAATAAAATCATTCAAAAGGCAAGCCCAGAATACTTTTGATAGACGAATTGACGCAATTAAAACACGTAAAAATGTTGAAAAAGATTTATTTTTAAGAGCAAGAACAAAATTAGAGGACACTAAAAAACGTGAACTTTCTAGTAACAAAGTAGCTTACAAAAATCGAATCAAAGTTTTAGAAGAATCTATAAAACAACTTAATTTTTCTAACTCTATCAATTCTTTAATTAGTTTTGAAATCAACAAAATTAAAACTCAAAGAAAGGAATTATATGCTTATATAAAGGATTTTGAAAAGTCCTTAAAAAACACTGGAGATTCTTTAGAGTTTAAAACAAACTCTCTAAAAAATGCTTTAGAAAAATCTAAAAAAGAAGAAGTTCTTATTTTAGAAAAATTTGCTATTTATAATATCGTTAAAAATTATATAAATTCATATAGTGATCTAGACTTTGACTTAGCAAAGTTAAGCTCAAAATTAAGTTCTTTTGAAAATGAGTTTATAAAAAGTCAACCCAATTTATCAAATAAACTTAAGGAATTTTATTCTTCACTAGAAAGTAAAAGACAATTATTTGTTGAAAAGAAAAAAGATTTAGAGAAAAAATATTCTTTAACAATCAAAAAACAAAAAGAATTATTTGCAAGACAGCAAAGTAATATTAAACTAGAATTTGACAAAAAAATTCTTGAATTAGAATTTGAGTACAATCAAAAATATCAGCAAAATTTAGAACAAGCTAAAGAAACAAAAAAACTTATGCTTGAAAAAATAGATTCTCAAAAAGAAATTATTTTAAATAAAGAAAAATTGAACAATCAAAAAATAGAGCAAATAATATCTAGTGCTAAATCTAAAGAAGCAGCTATTAATAAATATTATAAAAAAGTTAATTCGCACTTATTTAAATTTGCCAAATTAGATTTAACTCTTGATTATTTCTTGTTTTTAAATTCTATAAGTAATTATAAAAATGACACATTTACCTTAGATATAGCCAAAAAAAGAAATAATTTAATTAATTCAAAAAACTTTTTAATTGATTTAAATAACTTATTTGAAGAAATACATCAAAATTGCAAAGAAATTGAAAAAACCTTACTAACAAAAAACATTTTTGACCAAAAAGCGTTAAATAAAGTTAAAAAAGTTTTTTATAGTTTTGAAAATAAGATTTCTTATATAAAAATTGCTAAATCTTTATTTACAGCAAAAAAATCTTTTGATTTATCAGGTGTACAAAAAAAATATACATATGAAGCTAAATTTAATAATGATAAATATGAAGCTCTTCTTGAAAAGTCATTTGAGCTAAAAAATACTGTCAATTTGTTCAATAAAGAAAAAGCCGAAGCAATTTTAGAATTAATAAACTTAGAAAAAAACAATCGTTATGCTGAAGAAAAATTGCTTTTTGAAAATAAGAAAAAAGAGGTTAACACAGTATTTTTTAGTGGAAAAAAAGAACTAAAAGATAAATTAAGAAACTCTGAAATAACTAAACAAGCTTATCAAAATAAACTTAATGAGCTTAAGATAGAAAAAAAAGAAGCTATTTATTCTGAAAAACTAAATAGTGAAATTAAAAAGAATAAAGAAATTTTAAAAACTGTCTTTTTTAGAAAAAGTAGTGCTAAAAAAGTTGTTAATAAAATAGCTGAATCTAAAATATCAGAATCTCTAAAAACTCATCCAATTGAAATGAACAAAAATGTTAGATGACTAGCGGTTGTTTTAGGTTTCTTATTACCAGGATTAAGCGAAATTTTATTCTTCAAACAATATACAAAAGGCTTTTTAATGTTAGCCTTTACAATCTTTGCCTATGCAGCAATTATTCCGTTTGCATTTGGTGCATATTGAGAAAAAATGGGTGGTATCCCAGGATTTAGTGATTTAGGGAAAGGTAAATTTAATAGTTCACTAGGAATATTTACTGATGCTAGATACTATTTATTTGGAGGAGTTATTTCCGTAATCCTCTTTGTGCTAGTCATAATCTACTTTACAACCTCAGCGATTAGTGCTAATCGTGTAGCTAGAAATTTAGAAAGAGGATGTAGACCAAGTAAATGAAGTCATACAAAAAGATGATTAAATACTTCAGGATTTCCTTGATTAATTTCTATTCCTGGCTGAATGTTAATGATTTTTATTGTTATTGCACCTGTTGTAACATCTGTCTTAATTTCATTTACTAACTATGGATTCATGCACGAAGCACCAGGAAGAACCGTTGACTGAGTTGGACTTGAACAATGAGGAAAATGATGAATTTTTAGAGAATTAAACCTTGCTCTATCAATTCAAAGAGTTCTTGTTTGAACAATAATTTGAACATTTGCTAGTGCTACTTTACCAATTATAGTTGGATTTGCTGTAGCTATTTTAGTAAATAATCATCGTATAAAAGGTAAAAAAATATTTAGATTAATTTATATTGTGCCTTGAGCTATTCCGGCCTTTGTTACAATACTTTTTTTAAAAAGTGGATTCCAATCTGATGAAGGTTCACTATTTAATTTAATCTTATTAAAACTAGGATTTATATCCAAACCTATAGATTGATGAGCAAGTGTAAATATAATTAAAACTTTATTAATTATTATCCAAACTTGAATCGGGCATGCTTGAATATTCATGCTTGTTACAGGTAACTTACAATCTATACCAAAAGATATATATGAAGCCGGTTCTATTGATGGAGCACGAGGTTGAAAACTGTTTAAGTATTTAACTATACCATCACTTTTAGCCGCTATAGCACCAATGTTAATTGGTCAATTTGTCGGGGCATTTAATAACTTTACAATTATTGCCCTATTTTCAGGAGGTGGTCCTTCATACCAAACACCAACAGTTTTTGGTGAAGGAACTACTGATATTGTAATTTCGTGAGTTTATAAATTAGCTTCTGGAGCTATAAAAGTTGAAGGTGATCAAGCCTTTGCTGCTGCATTAACCACAATTGCTGCTGGTTTAAGTATAGCCGTTGCTTCAAGAGGATTTATAAGAGCTATGTCAAGGAGGGATTAATGAGTTTTTATAATTCAAAACTTCAAAGTCGTGTAGTTGACCAAAATCACTATAAACAAAGAAGAATCAAATTAAATCAATCTGATACAAAACCTCCCACTCCTTTTGAAATAGTTTGATTATTCTTTAATTATGTATTTTTAATTGCATGAGCTTTAATTATTTTATTTCCAATAGTTTCGCTTATAGTTTCGTCATTTAACGTATATAACTATCGTTATGTTTCACTTACTCCATTTACTTTTGGATTTGATAACTTTAGATATTTATTTATTCCATTTGGTGAGCCAGTTGAATTTATGGGTACTGGAATCACAAGTAAAAGTTATTTTTTAAGGTGATATGGTAACACACTATTTATTGCTGCACTAACAACAATAGTTTCTACAGCATTTGTTGCACTTAATGGATATGCTTATTCTAGATTTAGATTCGCAGGTTCAAAACACTCGCTAACTATCATCATGATGATTCAAATGATTCCAGCGACTTCTTCACTTATTTGTTTATACATGGTTGTACAAATGGGTGGTTCGCTAGGAGTTTCACCAATCTTTATGCTTGTTATAATTTACTCTGGTCAAGCTATAACTGGAAATACCTTTATGCTAAAAAGTTATTTAGACACTGTATCAACAGAGTTAGATGATTCAGCTAAAGTTGATGGATGTAGCAACTGAGGATTATTTTTCAAAATTTTAATTCCAGTTATAAAACCTACATTGGTTATGACTGCACTATGATCATTTTTAATTCCATTTACAGATGTTATACTTCCTAAATTTGTAATTTTTGAATTAAAAGACACAACGCTTGCTGTTGGTTTAGATACATTTTTATCAACTGAAGCAAAACAAATTAATGCTGGAGCATATGCTGCTGGAGCCTTACTGGCTGCTCTTCCTGCTTTTGCATTATTCATGTACTTACAAAGATATATAGTAGGTGGCTTATCTGAAGGGGCCGTGAAAGGTTAATATGCTTAAGAAAAAAATTATTAATAATAATGTAGATGATGCAAACTACGAATTTGAAAAAATTGACTTAGATGCAATGATAGAAGAGATAGGAAATATTAACTCTAATAACACCGGTGCGGAAATAAATCTTGTTAATTTATCAAAAAAATATGAAGGTAATGATAAGTACACATTAAAAGATATTAATTTAAAAATTGAACCCGGGAAATTTTGTATTTTTTTAGGACCATCAGGTTGTGGAAAAACTACACTTTTAAGAATGATTGCAGGGTTAAATTCAATAACTTCTGGTGATTTACTTTTTAATGGTAAAAGATATAATAACCTATTACCAAGCGAAAGAAATATAGCAATGGTTTTTCAATCATATGCGCTTTATCCACATATGAATGTTTATAATAATATTTCATTTGGTTTAAAAATAGCTAAAGAGAGACGCGATGTTATTGATCGTCGTGTAAAAGACGTAGCAAAAATTTTAAAAATAGAAGATTACTTATATAGAAAACCACGTGATTTGTCTGGTGGACAAAGACAACGTGTTGCAATAGGACGTGCTATTGCAAGAAAACCACTAGTTTTCTTAATGGATGAACCATTATCAAACTTGGATGCAAAACTACGTGAAAGCATGAGACGTGAAATTGTAAATATTCATAGAATGCTAAACACAACAAGTATTTATGTCACACACGATCAACTTGAAGCTATGACTATGGGTGATCAAATCGTTGTATTTAACGATGGAATGATTCAACAAAATGCAACGGGTAAAGAATTATATTTTAGACCTGCAAATATTTTTGTTGCAAGATTTATAGGTTCTCCAACAATGAATATTTTTGATGCTAAATACACAAATAAAGAAATTATTTCATTAGATAAATCGATAAAACTTGATCCTAATTTACCTAAATCACAGTTAATAATGGAAAATCAAGACTTAGTAATTGGCTTTAGATCTGAAGACATTACCATTAATAGTATTACTTCTAAAAAAGGTTTTGAAGGTACAATAATGAATATTGAATTAATTGGTAAAGAACAATTAATTACAGTTGCTATTAGCGAAAAAATAGAAGTTACTGCAACAGTTTCAAATAGTTTAGAATTTAACTTATCACAGAAAGTAAAAGTTGATTTTGACTTATCAAGAATTCATATTTTTGATAAAAAAACAACAAATAGAATTAACTAATATGAACTTAAAAGCAAATTTTTTAAACTATAGAACAAGAAAAATTTTAGTTTTAATTGTAACTATTTTACTTGTTGTAATTATTACTCTATTTTCTATGCAAGCTATTTTATACAAGCAAAGAATTATTTTTGAAAGAGAGTGAATCTCACAAGGATATTTTGCTGAAGAATTAAGTCCTCATGAAATTGAAGCAGCTATTGCTACAAATTTACACTCTTACAATTTAATTCCTTTATTTAGCGCTTTTATTTCAATTGTATTTGCTCTTTTAGGAATAAGTCTGATTTTATTAATTTCTGGTCAAATAAAGATTTATAAAAACTTAAATAATGCAAATAAAGAAATAAAAGCTGCCATTTATTTAATAGGATTTTCATTATTATTTGGTTTTATTTTCCTTTCTGTTCAACCTGTTGATATTAAAAGATCATTTTATTCTGAAGATTTTGGACAAGAAATTTTACAAACTCATGACAGAATTTCCTATGCATATTCATTTATTGCATTCGGCTTAATGTTTTTATGTTTTATCCTAATAATAAGCTCAATAAGAAAATATGGTTACTTAACAAAAGATAAGATATTAAGCAAACAATTTTTAGAAACAACTAAATTAAATAATGAAATAAAAGAACTCTTAAATTCTTAATGAGAAAATGCTCGTTGATAAAAACGAGTGTTTTTTCATATTTTTTGTAATTTATAATTATTTTCAATGAAAAATTTCAAAAAAGCATTTTTTTAAAAATTTTATATTCTTTATATATAATATGAGCATAAAGGAGATTAAATGAACAAATTAAATTATTTGTATACACTACAAGCGTCTTTAAGCGTTTTAAGTCTAAAAATTAAAAATGCTCACTGACACCTTCAAGGCGAAACCTTTTTTGAAGTGCATGAAGAATTAGATAAATTACATGAAGAAGTAAGCTCATTTACAGACGAAGTTGCTGAAAAACTTGTAATGTTTGACATGCTAGCATTAGGGTCATACCAAGAAGTATTAAAACAATCTTTAGTTTCAGAAGTTGAAGCTAAACATTGAAGTGTTAAAGAAGTTTCAACTACTTTTGCTCATGACTTAAAAGTAGTTCTAGACTTTATTGGTACTCTAGAAAACATAGATTTTAGAGTTCAACCAGTTCTAGATGAAATTGTTTTAATGCTTCATAAAAAAGTTTGAATGTTTTCAAAACTTTCAAAATAATTGTTTTAATAAAAACTACATTAGTCATGTAGTTTTTTATATAAGGCAAAGAATTAAATACCATAAAGGAAAATATGAAAAAAAATAAATTGAAATTGATTTTTGCATTAGGACTTCTTCCTCTTGCACCTATAGCATTTGTAGCTTGTGCTACTGCAAAAACAGGAACTTCAGCCGATTCAACAACTAATGCTGGTTCAACAAGCAATGCTGGTTCTACGGGTACTACAAGCGCAACAAGCCAGAGTGAGTTAGACAAATATGTTGAAACATTAACATCCAGGCTTAATGATGCAAGTAACGTTGTTGTTTTAGGTGGTAAGCCAGATAAACCTGCTGCACCAGAGGGTGATACTCCATTAAAAGAAAATGAAATTGGAAACTTTAATGCATCAGTTGTCGGTTCAAACCCACAAGCATTAAATAACTATATAAACACAGCTGCTAAAATTTTTGATCTTGAAGCATTAAGAAAAAATGGAATTGAAGTTTCAGTAGCTACAAAAGTAAATGCGAAAAATACAAAAAGTGTTGATGTTACACTAAGTTTTAGAGCAGCAGAAGCCAAAAATGTTGCGCCAAAAGATGTAACATTTACAATTGAAAACGTTCTTGTTAATGCATCGACAGTTTCATTAGAACAAATGAAACAAGATGAAGAATTATTAAATGCAGAAATTGCTAAACTTGTAAGATTAATTGGTGATGATACCGATTCTGTCAGAACTCTAGCTACTTTTGAAGAACTTCAAAAAGAATTAACTTCTCTAGAAGTATTAAATACATTTTTAGAATCTGGTGCTAAAAGTAAACAAATTTCATTACCACAAGGTGTTAGAACAAGAGTTTCTTTAAGTCAAAACACTAGAGATGCAAAAGATGTTTTTGTAAACTTAACACTATCAAAAGGCTCAGTAACTAAAGTATTTACTTTTGAATTAGAAGAAGTTTTACCTAAAGTTGAAAAATATGAAGCTGTTCCAGTTAGATCAAATATCTTATCATTTTTAGATAAAGTAATCGGAAAAGACGAAGATGCAGAAATGACAGTTAAAGATTTAGCCACTTTACAAACAGAATTAAAAGACCTTGCTGGGTTAAATAAATTTTTAGAAAAAGATAGTCAAATTCATTTACCATCATACTTAAAATTGACAAAAATAACTGCAAGCAATGCAACTAAGGAAACTGATGCAAAAGTTAAAATAGATCTTGAAGCAGTTGGTGAAGTAGGTTTAAGAGCAACAAATAACCAAAAAACAGTAAGTTTTGAGTTTGTATTAGAAGAAGTTTTTGCTGAAGCACAAGCCAAAGGTATTGAAGTTACTAAGAAATTTAATGATGATGATCAACTTGAAGATTCTGTAAAAACAGTTGAGCAATTAAACGCAATCATAAAAAATGAAACTGATAAAGTAAAAGTTGTAGCAGGAGCTAAATACTACTTAGACTTTGATGATTTTGACAATAATTCAAAAGATATGAAAGTTAAAATCGTTGTTGTTAAAGATAATGTTTCAAGCAAAATGACTTTAGTGTTAAAAAATGTTTTAAATTAACAATTTTTTCAAGAAGCAACATAGGTTGCTTTTTGTTTTCTTGCATGGTCAAGATTGATAGTGTAGTAGTCTATCAAGAATCTATCTAATTTTTAATTAAATAAATATAACAATTTAAAATATTTATATGAACTTTAAAAATAAAAAAAACATTTTTTTTGTCGATTTTGATAAAAAATATGCCAAAACTAATGCTCAATTAGGATATTTTTTTGAAAATGGACAAATTACGTTTAATTTTTGACAACCTATTGCAAAAGAAGTAAAACTTAAAATTTACAATGAGAACCAACAAGAAATTTTACGCCAGAAAATGGCTTTTCTTAACGGCTTGTGGACTACACAAATAGAAGAAAAATATGAAAAATTTTTATATAAATTTCAAATAAAGCATGATGATAATTCAAAAACTTTAGCACTAGATCCTTATGCAAAAGCTTTAGCCAATTTTGAATGAAATGGAAATATAAGAAAACTTGGATTTGGTCAAATTATTAACTTAAACTCTAGTAAGTTAAATTATCAAATTCAAAAACTAGAAACTAATTTTAACAACATAACTGATCCATTAATTTATGAATTACATGTAAAAGATTTTACTTCACTTTTAAATCAAAATAATTTTAAGAGTAAGTTAGGTACATTTAACTGTGCCTTAGAAAAAGGGATATTTAACCATTTAAATGATTTAAGCATTTCTCATTTACAGTTATTACCCTTACACTCTGTTTACACTGTTAACTGTAATGAAGTAAAAATTATAAAAAAAGGTCAGGCTAGTGGTTGAAAAACAAATTATAACTGAGGGTATGATCCGCACAATTATTTTGCTATAAACCAGTCATATTCGTCAAATTCTAATGATCCTTACACATCAATTTTAGAGTTTAAAAAATTTGTTGATCAGGCCCATAAGCATAAAATCGGAGTAATTGTAGATGTTGTTTACAACCATACAATGACTAATAAAATTTATGACAAAATTTTGAATGGTTATTATTATAGATATAATACAACAAAAAAATCAGTACCAGTAAATTTAGCGCCTTTAGCATCTGAAAGAACAATGGTACGTAAAATGATTATTGATTCTCTAATTTACTGAGTTAAAACTTACGATATTGATGGCTTTAGATTTGATTTGTCAACCTTTATAGATAAAGAAACTTTAATTTTGTTAACTAATGAACTTAGAAAAATAAAACCAAACATTGTTTTACATGGAGAAGCTTGAAAATTTACAAATTTAAACTACCAGGATTCATTCACTAAGGGTGAAACAACAAATAATTTAAATTTTGCTTATTTTAACGACACACACCGCGATGCTTTAAAAGGTTCTGAAATGCTTTTTAAAGATGACGGATTAATGTTAAAAACAAAAAGTAAAAGGTTTAGCCAATTTATATCTAGTGTTGTAGGTAACTTAACAAATTATAATTTTGCTGATAATGTCAAATTTGCAAAAAACAAATATGACTTGTTTGCAGATAATTTAGGAATGGTTCTAAATTATGTAGCATGCCATGATGGTTACACATTATGGGATAAAATAAATTTAAAAAGCGATTTAAGTATAGATAAAAAATTAGCTACCTATAAACAATTGCTTTTAGCATCAATAGCTTGTCAAGGAAGACAATTGATTTTAGCAGGAACAGAATTATTACAATCTAAACCATGTGATAAAACTGGTGAAGAATGAAAAAAAAGCCATAAAGCTTTAGGGGAACAATTATTTGATGATCAAGCTGATGATAATTTATTTTGTCATAATACCTATAAAACAAGTGATTTTGTAAATGGAATAAAATGAGATCATTTAAATAAAAGTAAAACTAAAGATATTTATGAATTTTGTAAAAAGTTGTTTGCTTTTAGACAAAATTCAGACTTTTTTAGAATCTCAAATGTTGAAGAATTAAACAAAAGATTAAAGTTTATAACAGTAAAAAACGGATGTGTACTTTATACAATTTCAGGAAAAAACGATTTTGTTGTTGTAATGCATAATTTTACAAAATCACCTATGCAATTGAACAATAAGTTACTAAATAATAGTTTAAATATCATATCAAGTGATACTATAAATAATAAAAATGAATTACCAGCTCACGCATCAATAATAATTCATAAAGAAGGAAAATATGAAAACAATTAAATTACAAGATAAAGTTTTATATCAAATATTTCCAAGATCTTTTAAAGATTCAACTGGAAATGGAAATGGTGATATCAAAGGAATAACATCAAAATTAGATTATTTAAAGGATTTAGGAATTAATGGAATTTGACTTTGTCCAATTTATGAAACAAATTTTGTTGATGCAGGTTATGATGTTTTAGACTATAAACAAGTATGAAAACAATTTGGAACTCTTGAAGATTTTAAAGAATTAACAACTGAAGCAAGAAAAAGAGGAATAGACATTATTATGGATATTGTTTTAAATCACGTTTCAAATGAACATAATTGATTTAAAAAAGCATGTGAATCTGTAGATAATGTAGAACATAATTATTTTATTTGAAGAAAAACTCTAAGTGAAAATGAGAAAAAAGCACAAAGTATTTTTGGTGGTTCAGCCTGAGAATATGTAAAAAGCATTGATAAATACTATTTTCACTTATTTGCTAAAGAACAAGTTGATTTAAATTGACAAGATCCTAGCACTATAAAAGCCATGGTTGAAGTTATCAATTTTTGATATGACTTAGGAGTTAGAGGATTTAGACTTGATGCAATTAAACATGTTGCCAAGGATTTTGATGATATTGAAAATATCTATTTTTCATGATGTAAAGGAAGTGTAGATTTTCTTAAAGATTTTACAAAACAAGCTTTTAGTGGAAAAGATGATGCTTATACATTAGGAGAAGCAAGTGGAATTAATTTAGAAGAACTACTTAAATATGGATCTGGAAAAGACAAAGTTTCAGATAACTATTTTAATTTTAGTTGATGATGAATAGGTTGAAGCAAAGAAACAGGTAGAAAAGGATACGATGCAAATTGAGATTTTAAAGAATTTGCTCTGCAACAAAAACCTTTTCAAGAAACTAAAGAAGTTAAACCTGAAATGATTACAAACTTTTTATCAAACCATGATACTGCAAGAAGTATTTCAAGATGAGGGGATGTAAATTATTTTTGAGAAGAATCTGCAAAAACTCATGCCTTAATGTTATTTGCTTTAAAAGGAATTCCTTGTATTTATTATGGTGAAGAAATTGGTTTATTAAACAATAGATTTAAAGAACGTAATGATTTTAGAGATTGTGATGTTTTTAGTGGTTATATTGATTTAGTTGATACTGAAAAAAAATACACTGAAGAGGAGTTTACTAAATACAATAATATTAACTCCAGAGATGCAGGAAGAGCTATAATGCAATGAAATAAGTCAAATAATAAAGGCTTTAATACCACTGGAAAAACTTGAATTAAGTACAACGATTCAACGTTTTTAAATGATAATGTTCAAGACCAATTAAATGATAAAAATAGTATTTTTAATTTTTACAAAAACATAATAAACCTACGTAAAAATGATTATGCAAAAGTTCTAATAGAAGGTAACTCAAAAATTGAATTACAAAACGACATTATAGTTATTACAAGAACCAACGAAAAATCAAAATTGGTAGCATTAATAAATATGCAAAATAAAGAAATTAATTTTAATTTACCAGAAGGAAAAATTTTAATTTCGTCATATAATCAAAAACCATTAAATTACAAATTAAGAGCATTTGAATCTGTTCTTATTGAAATTAAAGAGGTATAAAATGGAAAAATATTTAGAATATTTACCAAATAAAAAAGAAATTTCACAAGTTATTTGAAACCCAAAATACACAGCAAAAACAGAAAGTATTTTTGCGCTAGGAAATGGATATTTAGGATTAAGAAGTGCTGATGAAGAGTTGGATTATTACAACAAACCAAACCTTTTTGTTAATGGAATTTTCAATAAGGATTCAGAAGATGAAGTTTCTGAATTAGCAAATTTAGCTGACACTACACAAATAATGATTGACATTAATGGTCAAGCATTTGTGTTAAATAAAAAAGACAAATACAAAAAAACATTAAATGTTAAAAAAGGAACTTTAGCTCGTTCAATAATTTTTAAAAGAGAAGAAGGTAATTTTAAATTAACTTTTGAACGTTTTGTTTCTCAAAAAAATAAGCATATTTATTGTCAAAAAATAACTTTAAAATGTTTAAAAAATAATACCGATAAACCAATAAATATTAAATTATTTCCTAAAATAAACGGTCAAGTAACTAATACAGGAACTCAACATTTTACTGAAGGGCAAAAACTACGTACTACTTTAGAATCAGTAAATATGGAACAATTAACTACTTTTTCTAAAAGATTAGTAATTCATAATATGGTCACTTCATTAACTCATAATGGCAATAAAGTTCGAGGTGGTAATGACAATTACTTAGTTTCTATATCTCGAAGAGCAATTGGATTTAATATTAATTTAGATGTAAATATCAACGATACTATTGTTTTAGAGAAACTTATGTCAGTTAATACTTCAATAGATAGAGATAAAATTGTATTAAGCAACACAGAAGTACAAAATAAATCTAAAGAATTATTAAATATTCTTCTTAAGTCTACCTATGATGAACTTGAAAAAGAGTCGTATAGATCTATGAAATACAAGGTTTGAAGACAATTTGACATAAAAATAGAAGGAAATGAACAAGCCAAATATGACTTGTTTGCAGTGGAATTTGGAATTTTTCATATGAATTCTTTCATGCCTAAAGATTCAGTTTACGTTAATGTTGGCGCAAAAGGATTGAGTGGTGAAGGTTATCAAGGTCATACTTATTGAGACACAGAGTTTTTTATAAATCCAAATTACTTATTTACAAATCCTAAAATAGTACGTAATCTCCTTACCTATAGGTACTTAGGTATAAATGGAGCTCGTGAAAAAGCAAAATCTATCAAACTTAGGGAACAAGAAAGCAATTTAAATGGTGCACAATTTCCATGAGAAATGGCTTGACCAACTGAAGGAGAGGTTTGTCCTTATTGAGGCCAAGCAGATGTAGTAACAGGAAAACAAGAACCAATTGCTTCTAGACGACAAGAAATACACGTTTCAGCAGATATTGCTTATGCAATTAATCAATACTTTGTTGCTACAAATGATCAAAAATTCATGGATAAAATGGGTTATGAAATGATTATAGATACTGCTATTTTTTATGCAAATCGTGCAGAATTTAATCGAAGAACTGGTCAATATGAAATAAATGACGTAATGGGTCCAAATGAATATAAAGGTAATATTGATAATAATGCTTATATAAATTATTTAGCTAAATACAATATTGATCTAGCACTAAAATTACTAAAAGAGCTACCAGAAAACAAGATAAGAAAAATTTCTAAAAAAATACCTTACAAAATACCTGTTGATTTAATGGAAAACGTTTCTAAAAAATTAAAACTTCAAAAACCAAATCAAGACAATATAATAGCTGAAAATGATCAATTTTTAGCACTAAAAAGAATGGATGTAACACCATTTCAAATGCTTGGAGATGCTGGTAAAAAATTATTTAATACTTCAGAAGGACATAGAAGACTTTCTAGTCAGTTAGTTAAACAAGCAGATGTTGTTTTATTAACTCATATTATGCCACACTTATTTAGTAAAAAAATAATAGAAGATAATTTCGATTTTTATGAACCAGTAACAACTCATGATTCTTCTTTATCATCTTCTACATATGCTTTACAAGCTATAAAACTTAGAAAAATGGAAAAGGCGCATAAGTTATTTAAATATTCATTAAATATTGATATGGGAGAAAATATGAAATCCTCAGATGCAGGAATTCATGCAGGTTCTTTAGCGGCCATTTGACAAGTAATAATTTTTGGTTATGGTGGACTACAATGATTTAATGATAAGGTTAATATTGATCCTATACTTCCAAATTACTGAAGTTTATTAACCTATAAATTTATTTACCAAGGAGTTGAACTAGAAGTGATTGTTCAAAAAAATGAATTTAGTATTAAAACATTGCAAAAAGATCAATCAATTAAAATTAACGTTTTAGACCAAGAAGTTTTAATTGAGAATAATGAAAGAAAATTTAAAGTGAGAAAAAATGATTAAAGGGTTTGTATTTGACTTAGATGGTGTGATAACTGATACAGCTATATTACACTTTCGTGCTTGAAAAAGTATTGTAAAAACTATCGGAATTGACTATGACATAGTCACAAACGATAAACTTAGAGGATTACCTAGAGTTGAAACACTAAGAGCTATTTTAAAAATTTTTAATAAACAGATGTTATTAAGTGAAAAAGAAATAATTGATTTATCAAATAAAAAAAATGAACTTTATATTCAATATTTGGATTCAGAATTAGACAAATCATATACTTTACCAAATATTGAAAAATTTTTAAAAGAGTCTAAAGAAAATAATATAAAACTTTCTATTGCTTCTAGTTCATACAATGCAATAAAAATTTTAGATAAGTTGCAATTACTTAAATATTTTGATTTTATTGTTAATCCTGCGGATGTTAAAAATGGTAAACCTGCTCCTGATATTTTTATTCAAGCAGCTCAAGGAATAGGGCTTACACCCTGTCAATGCATAGGTTTTGAAGATGCTCTAGCAGGCCTTGAAGGTATTGTTCAAGCAAAAATGTATTCAGTAGTAATTAGTCACAATTCAAAGGAAGATTTTTCAAAAGCAGATTATATTGTAAATTCAACAAATGATTTAAATTTGGAAATTATTAGAAAAAAATTTAATTTCTAATAATTAATATGCTTTTTAATAAAATTAAAGTATGGAAAATACAGTTTTAAATATGCCTTTATCACAATTTATAATGATTGTGATTTGATCATCAATTATTTTAGTAACTATTGTTGTTGAAATTGTTGTATCAGGTTTTTATAGTTTGATTATAGGACTTTCAGCAATTCCTTCTTTAATAATTGCTTCATTAACCCGTAATTCAGGCTTACAAATAACTTTAGAAGTTTTAATTTTTGCCTTAATTGCAGCCTTATTAAACTTCTTATTTTTCTACTATGGTAAAAAATATGCAATTCGAAAAAAAGAATATCCAATTATAAGCTTAGTTGGAATGCAAGGAATACTTAATCAAAAATTTGATAAACCTGCTAATAATCAAGTTATAGGTATGTTAAGTGTTGAAGGTAAGTTATACCGTGCTAAATCAATTCAAGAAGATTTAGACTTTCACGAAGGTCAAAAAGTTTTAATTGTTGATATTGAAGGAAATATTTTAATCATAGATAAACTTAAAAATATAAATCATAAGGAGATTGAATAATGTGAGGATATATTATAGGTGGTACTGTTGGAGGTTTAGTTTTAATAACCATTATTATAATTTTAGCCTTTTCAATTAGAATTGTTCCACCAACAAATTTTTATATAGTTGAAAGACTAGGTTCTTATAAGAAAACTTGACAAAATGGTATTCATGTTAAATTACCTTTTGTTGATAAAATCAGTAATGTAAATAATTATATGGAGAAGGTTTTAGACTTTGAACCACAAGAAGTTATAACAAGAGATAATGTTTCAATTAAAGTTGATACAATAATCTTTTTCCAAATTACCGATGCTAAAAAATTCACCTATGGAGCAGAACAACCAATTTTTGCTCTTGAAAAATTAGCATCAACCACCCTTAGAAATTTACTTGGTGAATTAGAATTAGACGAAACTTTAACATCAAGAGAAACAGTTAATGCTAAATTAACAATAGCTTTAGATGATGCATCTGATTCATGAGGAATTAAAGTTCACCGTGTTGAATTAAAAAATATTACTCCCCCAGCAGCCGTACAAATTGCTATGGAAAAACAAATGCAAGCAGAACGTGAAAAAAGAGCTGCTATTTTAGAAGCTGAAGGACAAAGAGAAGCTGCAATTAAAGTTTCAGAAGGATTAAAAGCTTCATCTATTTTAGAAGCTGAAGGTAAAAAAGAATCTGTAATTCTAGCAGCAGAAGCACACAAAAGAAGCATCGACTTATTAAATGAAACAATTATTACAAATCAAGTTTTAACTTATAAAGCAATTGAAGGACTTGAAAAATTAGCAAACGGAAATGCTACAAAAATTATTATTCCACCAAATCTACAAGATATTGCTGGTATTATGGGAACAGCTTCTGAATTATTCAAAGCTGATCCAGTTAAAAAGTCAAGTACTAAAAAAACTGAATAAAATACAATGTATGCCACAAAAGGCATACATTTTTTTAATTATCTATGAATAAGGCAAATAAGTAAAATTATGTTCTTTAAACTATAGATTTCATTTTTTTACTAAAATCTTTATAAACACGAATTATTTGTAAATTCAACATAGAGTATAAAAAAATACTTCTGTTTTAGCAAAAGTATTTTTTTTATTGATTTTCTATTGCTTCATCGTACTCTTCAAGAGTTCCTCTGAATAAATAGCTTGAATTATCTTCTTTTAATTCTAAAATAACATTAGCACATTGGTTAACAAAAGCACGGTTGTATGTTGTAAAGATTGCTCCACCTTTAAAACCATTCACTCCTTCAATAACTGAATCAATACTTTCTGTATCTAAGTGATCAAGAGGTTGATCAAGAATAATGAAGTTACTTTCTAAAAGCATCATTCTTGAAAACATCAATCTTGCTTTTTCTCCTCCACTTGTAACAGCAACTTTTTTAAACACTGAATCGTTTGAAAATAGCATTCTTCCTAAAAAACCACGCATTCTTGAATCGCTATTATCCTTAGTTTCTTCAGTTGTATTGTGTGAAGGTCATTTAGAAATTCACTCAATAATTGTTTCTTTCCCTTTAAAAAACGCTGAATTATCATTAGGAAAATAACTTGTTTTAATTGTTTGACCTCAAGTTACTTTTCCAGATGTAGGTTGTAAATTACCAGATAGAATATCCAACAATTTTGTTTTAGCAATATCATCTTCACCAATTATTACCATTTTTTCACCTGGGCTTAAAGTGAAAGATACGTTTTGAAATAAAGTGTGCCCTAGTTCATTAACATATGTTAAGTTTTCAACATTTAATATTTGTTTTCCATGATCTCTATTCATTTCTCAACGAATAAATGGATATTTACGATTTGAAGGTTTAATTTCATCAAGAGTAATTTTTTCTAACGATTTTTTACGTGAAGTAGCTTGTTTAGATTTAGAAGCATTGGCACTAAAACGAGCAATAAAATCTCTAAGTTTTTCCATTTGAGCTTCTTTTTTCAAGTTACTTTGTTTCATCATTTCTCTTGCTAATTCTGATGATTGTTTTCAAAATGAATAATTACCTGTGTACATTCTAGCTTCAGAAAAATCTATATCAACAGTATGTGTACAAATTGAGTCTAAAAAGTCTGAGTCGTGGCTAACAACAATAACAACATTTTGATAATCTATTAAAAAGTTTTCCAATCATTTAATGCTTTTAAGATCTAAGTGGTTAGTTGGCTCATCCATTATTAGAATATCTGGATTACCAAATAATGCCTTAGCTAAAAGAACTTTAATTTTTTGGTTAGCTGTTAAATCAGACATTTTTGATTCTCATTTGCTTTTAGGAATTGATAGATTACCTAATAATTCCTGAGCATCATTTTCTGCGGTTCATCCACCTAATTGTCCATACTTATCTTCTAGTTCACCAGCTAAAGTGTAATCATCCATAGTTGCATCAGGGTTCGCATAAATAGCATCTTTTTTTTCTTTTATTGCATATAAATCTGTATTTCCCATTATTACAACTTCGGTAACAGTAAAGTCATCATAGGCGTTATGATCCTGTGATAAAACAGAAATTCTTTTATTTTTTTCTACAATCACATTACCGTTTGTTGATTCCATTTGACCTGAAAGTATTTTTAGAAAAGTAGATTTTCCAGCTCCATTAGCACCTATTATTCCATATGTGTTTCCATCTAAAAATTTTAAATTTACATTTTCAAAAAGTTTTTTATCACTAAAGACTTTTGAAAGATTTTGTACTTCAATCATGACAACCTCCATTTTTACTTAAAATTATAAGACATTTATTAAAAAACAAAAATGAATATTTAATAAATATTTTCTAGATTTTATAATTAAAAAGATGGCTATTAACCATCTTTTTTGCCTTATTTATAGGCTATTTTGTTTTTTCTACATACTCTAATAACGAGATATAACCTTTAAATGCATTAGTTTTATTACCTATCATTTCTAAAGGCATAAATAAAGTACTTGAATTACTAAATGTGTGAAGTGAACCATCTAGTTTTTTTGAACCGTTTACACCAACTGGTTTCGAATCTTTTAGTTCTCCATTGACAAATAATTTTGTGACACCTACTAATTTATTTGTATCTAGTTCACTAACTAATTCGATAGTAACTCATTGATTTTCAGGTAATACATAATCAAATGTGTAGTCTTTTAATTCTCTACTAAACCCAAATTTTTCGCTATTCTTTTGTTTAGCTTTAATAGCAAAATCACCATACTCACTTTTTGCACTAAATAGAATTTCTTCAGGTTGATTAGTTTTTGTTCTTTTAACTTTAAATTTAATTTTGTTGTTAAATCCTAGAACACCAATTGGAAGTTTTGCACTAGAATTTCCGCCCTTTAGTTCTAAAGCTCCATTGTTATCAATGGTTTTTAATTCTGCATTATTTAGATTGGTAATTGATTTGTTTGAATTTACTTTATCATCTAATTTTGAGTTATTTTCACCGCTAAAATCATATTTAAATAATTGTTTTTTACCTTCTGGTAAACTAACTGTTTTGAAAATATTGTTACTTGGTGCAATTCCTAATTTATCAACTATTGCCTTGAATTTATCAAAATCTAAATCAAGACCATCGTTACCATCTCCTCAAACTCTTACTCCAAAGAATGGTAAAGCATGTTTAAATCTTTGTCAAAGATCTACTTCATTTACTCCAGTGTCTCGCACATCTAATAATCTATCTCCTCAAATTGCATACATTGCTCCTAACATTCTATCTGATCCTTCAGGTAATTTTGTTCCTCTAATATTGTTAGCTTCATAACTTTTATAAATATTATTAATGTCTAAAAAGTCTTTATAAACTCCTGTTTTTCCTTCTCCATCAGGTACCATGTATCCTGGTTGATCAATTGTGTTTATTAATTTAAATCCCATATCAAACATGTCTTTTGGTTTTGCTCAATCCGTACTTCAAATATTCATTTCTACGAATTTTACTAGGTCTTTAGGCAGTTTAACTTTAGCGCTTTTAATTCATGAAAAGCTTCCTCAAATTCTTACTTGAATACCTTTATCTTTAAAGTGTTGGAACATCACTTTTGAAAATTCTCAGAAAGCATCTGGATTATCTAAGAATTCATCAGCTCCAATGTGCACAGTAATTCCTTTGTCTGCACTAAATATTTTATTTTTACCAATATAATCTTCAAGAAAATCTTTTACAAATTGGACTGTTTCAGGCTTAGAAATGTCTAAGTGATCTGTTAGAGGTCTTTTGCCCATACCTGGTCTTGGGTCATATTTCATTAAAGCATATTGTCTAAATACTTTTGTTACAGCTAAAGCATGAGCAGGGAATCCTAATTCAGGAACTATTTCTACCCCAAAATCTTTAGCAAAATTCATTAATTCTGTAAATTGTTCATGAGTGTAATGAAAATCTTCAGATGTTACGGTTTTACCGTCTTTATTTTTCATATTCGAAGTTAATCTTCATCCTGAATATGCTTCAAAAGATTTTTCTAAACCTTCTTGAGATCCAGCGGTTGCAACATGATCTTCTAATCAAATAAAGTTGTCTGTTAAGTGAAGTTCTAGTTGATTCATTTTGTATCATGACATTTCACGAATTACATTTTTAATTGTTTCGATAGAAACTGCTTTTCTTCCTACATCAAAGTGAAATCCTCTAATTTTAAATTTTGGATAATCTTTCATCAAACCTTTTACAAGTTTTGCATCACTATCAGTTTTAAGCATTTGGAAAAGTGTTCTAGTTGCTCAAAATGCACCAATTGTATCAGTTGCTTTTATTTCAACTTTTTTGTCAATAGCCATAGTGTAAGTTTCTTTATCAAAACCTTTTAAATCTTTATTCGTTAAATCTATTACAACATTTCCGTCTGTAACATCTTCAGTTACAAATGTCAATTTTTTATTAAATAATTGTTGGTAGTCACTAATTAATTCTGCTTTTAATTTTTCTAAACGTGGATCTGTACCTTTAATTTGTACTTTTAATTCATTATTTAGTGCTAATTTATCATTTGAAGTTGAATATCATTCTTGAATTTCTGTTCCTACTACTGGCTTTTTATTTCCTGTACTTGTTTTGTTTATTCCATCAATTTTTATAGTATCGGCTTTTGTTTTTACTAAATATTCATTTCCATCAGGATCTAGAATATTTACACTATATTTAATATTTTTATCAACTAATGGTTTAACAATGTTTCCACTTTTATCTACAACTTGTTCATAATCTGCATCAAAATTTGCAACATAACCTTTTGGCATATCAGGCATTTTTATTTTGTCATTTAAAATAACAGGTTCTCATGCTGTAAATAATTCTTTTAATTTTTCAATTGGAGTAATTTCTACTTCAGTTTCATACGCACTAAATTCTATCAAACCAGTGTTTTCTCATTTTAAACTACCACCATCTCAATCTAAAATTTCTAATTTAACAAACGAAACATTTTTAACTGGGTTTTTAAAATTTTGAATAAATTCAGATTTTGCTGCTTGATTATTTACCCCTACTTTATATTCATATATTGCATCACCAAAGTTATTTTTGTCATTTGAAGCATAAACTTTAATGTGTTTAATGTTGTCTCTTTCAAACAAAATTCTTAATGAAGCAATAGTTGATCTTTTTTCTAAATCGACAATTAATCAATGACTTCCCTTATCTGGTAAAGCTTTATTTGTAGCTCATCTAGTTGTCAAATCTCCATCTACTGCGTTTTCTCCAGTAAAAGTAGTTTTATCTTCAAAAGAATCAACTTCTACTTTTTTATTAAGTAATAAATTTAGTGATTTATCGGTTTTTTTGACCATTTCTTTATTAGGTAGATCAAGAACAGGATTAACCTCTTTAGGATCAGCAAGTTTTACTTTATTTATATCTTTTTCGTTTGATTTCTCATCATTTTTTGGCTCTTCATTTGCATCAACGTTTTTTACATTGGTATTGCAAGCAACTGCTAATAAGCTAGTTGTTGATAATAAAATACCTACACCTATTAATAATTTATTTTTTTTCATACATTCTCCCTATATAGAATATCTATATAACTTAATTTTAAATATTTTATGTGAATGATTTTTTCAACATAAAATAATGAATAAATTATTAGGCATACTTTTTTTGTATTTTTCTATAATATAGCCTAAAAAGTAAATTTTGGTTATAAATTTTGAATAGACAATTCACTTAATTTTTCAAAAGAGTAAAAATATTTCAATTATTCTTTATTTTTTGCACAAAAAAAGCAAGAAGTTACCTTGCTTTTAAGTATCTTTTATTTAAAATTATCAAGAATTTTAGTTGATTGCACTAAGTAATTTGTTAAGTATGCTTTATAAGATTTGTTTTGAGCTTTTGAAATTGCCTTTTCTTTAGCTATTTTTTCAGAAGGCACCATTTTTATAAATGTATCTAAGTCTTTTTTCACACGCTCAATATCTTGAAAAATAGAGTTAAATGTAATTTTTACATTTTCATTTATTTTTGATTGTTTTTCTTTGAAGTCTGAAATTAGTTTGTCAAATTCTTTCGCTAAGTCTTCGTATGAAACAAAATTGTTTAAAATTATTTTTGTTTCAATTATATACTTAGTTAGAAAGTTTAAATAAGTATCTTTTTGAGCTCTTCATATTGCTTGTTCTTTAAGTTCTTTTTCTGAATCACCTAATTTTAAAAAGTCTTGTAATTCTTTTTTATGCGCTTCTAGTTTTATTAATATTTCTTTTATAGTTAACTTAATTTTTTCATTTTGTTTAGATTGAAGTTTTTCAAATTTATCTAATAAGTTTTCTAATTCAGCTGCAAAATGTTCATAAATTTTAATAGATGATTTTTCGAATTTAGGAATTTCCATTTCTTCTGTTTTTGAATTGTTGGCATCTTCATTCTTTTTAGCATCATTAGCCATGCTTGAGTTAGAAGTTGACTTGCTAGTTGCACAGGAAACTAATGAAAGAGTCAAGATAGGACTAAATATTGATAAAAATAATATTAAAGATAGTTTTTTATTTTTCATGATTCTCCTTTTTTAAAATTATCTACAAAAGTTAGAAAATGATTAAAAAAAATGCAAAAAATCAAGTTTTTTGAAAATTATGCATTTTTATAGAAATTATATTCAACAATAAATTAGTGATTTTTTAATATTAAGTTAAATTTAATATTTTTAAAAAAAATTAATTTAATTGCCTATGAAATAGCTCTTTTAGTAAAAAACAAAATAAAACCAGGATATTCCTGATTTTTAGAGCTATTTTGCTAATGTTTCAGCTAGAGATTTTTCAGTTATTTTTAAAAATTCCTCAACTCCTTGAGCAAGTGTTTTTCCTGTAGCGGCTTTTGAAGCGTCTTCAGCCTGTTTTCTTTGTTCAGGCGTTAATTTTCTTAATTGTTTAACTGCTTCTAATTGAGCAGTAACTCCTAATTTAACCACACCTAAGGCAAATCCTTTAACTGGATCTTTTTTAGTTGCATCATCAATTTTTTTATTCATTTCAGTTAATTTAGTTTCTAGTTTAGCATACGGATCGCTTTCACACGAAACTATTGCTATTGCACTTAATGGTGCTAATGTGGCCAATGCTAAGCCTAATATTAATTTTTTTGTTTTCATATTACTCCTTAATAATTTAATTATATAATATTAAAATTAACGATTTTATTTGTATTTTAAAATAGAATTTATAATATAAATTCAAAATATTTTTTAAAATTTATAAAAACTAAGGAGCTAAAAAATGGAACATATAGTGTATGAAGAAGGATATTTAAAAGTAGATAATAATCATGAAATTTATTATGAATTATCAGGTAATAAAAACGGAATACCGGTTTTTTATTTCCATGGAGGACCAGGAGGTTCTACAAACGTTGAATCTAAAAAGTTTTTTGATCCAAAATTTTATAACATAGTTGTTTTTGATCAAAGAGGTGCTGGAAAATCTAAACCATCTGCTTCGATAATTAATAATAATACATGAGCATTAATTTCTGATATAGAAGCGTTGCGTAAAAAAATAAAAGCAAAAAAAATTTTAGTTTTTGGAGGATCATGAGGTTCTACTTTAGCTCTTGCTTATGCTATAAAGCATTCAGAAAATGTTTTAGGTTTAATTTTAAGAGGTATATTCTTAGGAACTAAGGAAGAGTATAAGTGGCTATACCAAAGTGGAATAGATCAATTTTATCCTGATATTTTTGAAATTTATAAAAATTATGTACCTAAAGAAAAACAAAATAATTTATTAAGTTCTTATTATGAGCTTTTACAAAATAAAAATTTAGAAAAAGCTTACGAAGCAGCAAATTATTTTTCTTATTTAGAGTCTAATGCAGTTAGTGTCTCAAGAAATAATTATCACTTAAAAACCAGTCCTAAAGAAGCTTTAGAAATTTCATTACTTGAAACACATTATTTTGTTAATAATTGTTTTTTTGAAAGCGATAATTGAATTTTAGAAAACACAGACAAAATTAAAGATATAAAAACATATATTGTACATGGTCGTTATGATATGGTAACATTGGTTAAAAATGCCTATAAATTAGATAGAAAATTAAATAATTCAACATTATTTATTGTTGAAGAAAGTGGACATTCAACCTCAGAAAAAGCAATAAAAGAAAGATTATTGTGATGCGTTGAAGATTTTAAAAAACACGCAAAAAAATTATAAAAAATCAATTTTAAAAATTGATTTTTTAATTTTAATAATTATGTTTTGAAGAATATCATAATTATTTTTAAAATAAATTTAGTGTTGTTTTAAAAGAATAAAACTTGGGTTAATACTCAATTTATGAACTTATTTCAAAAAGCAATATTCCTAAAATATTTTGTTTAGTTTTATCTTTGGTGTAAAGCATTTTATTTCTATTAAATAGGACAACATGTTTAAATTTATTATTAAAAGGTATTTCAAGCGTTTGTTTTTTATCTAAATCTTTATCAAGCATTTGGTTGTTAACATTTAAAATAGGTTCTATATTTTTTTCACTTAATTTTAATCCATAAAACAGATCATAAAATTCATTATTTTTTATAAATTCCTTGCTCTTATCTGTTAGATTTGCTAAATAGTTAATTATAATTTTATTTTCATTTGAAACTATTTTATATTCAAATGCTTTTTGAATACTAGAAATAATTTGTTTATTTTTTTCACTTTGTATATCTAAATTATTATTTTCAACTAAATTATCGTATTTTTTTGCTATTTGGTAATTGTATATGCTAGTGGTTAAAACAGCAGTAATTCCAATACCTAAAAAAAATGGCAACATTCAAAATTTATTTTTCATTATAACCTCCATAAATAAGTACTGAACTATAATTTTTATCCAATTTACTTATTAAATAAGGTTGAGTATTTAAATAAATTTCTATATATTCTGCACCTTCATTATTTAATGTACTATCTACTTCGTACTCAAATAAGTATTCGTATTGTTTTTCATTTAAAAATAAATCAACAAAATTTGTTTTATCTACAAAATGATTGGGAACTTCTTTTCGATAAATATTTCCTAACAAAAGAG
This sequence comes from Mycoplasmopsis alligatoris A21JP2, assembly GCF_000178375.1. Lineage (GTDB taxonomy): Bacteria > Bacillota_I > Bacilli_A > Mycoplasmatales > Metamycoplasmataceae > Mycoplasmopsis > Mycoplasmopsis alligatoris. The sequence continues at coordinate 184,008 of NZ_ADNC01000027.1, forward strand.
GGTTTGGATTTTTTAGATTGTAAAATAAAACCAAATTTTTAAATGGTTTGTTAATCAATGCATCGAATGCTTCTTGATTTTAAAATTTATTTTTAAACTCTTTTATTTTTATCATTTTATTCAATAAAATACTCACTGGGTTTGTACTTGTTTTATTATGCACAACTTCTTTATACAAGTGAAATGAGTTTAAATTGTCTTTTTTAAAATTTTCATAATCATTTTTTTGATTTTTTATAGCTAAATTATTAGCAATAAAAGAAGAACCAATCATAACTCCTGCAAAAGAAAAAAATAAACAAGAGCTTAATAAATATATTTTTTTCATAAATAACCACCATAATTAATATCAACACTAAAATTATAATTTAAATAATGAAAATTTTTTGAAAATAATATGTCAGTAACAATAATAAATTTTCTACTAACGATAAATATTAGTATATTATGAAAAAAATTACAAATTTATCGATTTTTTTTTATAAAAAAACATTTCCATTGATTTTTTTTTTTTTTTAAATGTTATAATAAATATATGATATTAAAGAGTTTTGAAAAAATATTAAGTACTATTACAGAATCAGGTACTTCAAACATTGTTATTCAAGGAAGTTTTTCAATGTTTTTTCAAAAAAAAACTGAAAGAATTCCAAATGATATAGATATTTTGTATAAAAATTCAAATTTAACAAATGATCAAAAAATTATTTTATGATATAAATTAATTAAAAATTTTAAAATAAAAGAAAAAATAATTGATACTTTTGTACAAAAAAAATATTTAATTGAAGTTAATAATTCAATTTTTTGTCTTGAAACATTAATACCAAAGAAAATTAACGATATTTTCATTCATAAAAGTAAAAAATATAACGGTTTATTTTTTACAAATGAAATTTATTATGTGACTTCAAAAATTACACAATTGTTAAGTATTTTTAAAAAAGATTTGACTGATAAAGAAAATTTAATTAAATTTAATGACTTAAAAAATGATTTACTTTATTTATTTAAAAACAATAATGATTTAAAAAATATAGATTACTCAAATAATGTGTTAACTAATTTAAATGATAGTTTATATTTTGATTTTTGTTCTTCAATAATTTATTACCCTATAAGTTATTTAGAATATAAAAAATATTTATCAATTTTATGTAACGATAAAAAAGACAAAGATTTTATAAAAATTATTTTTCTCATATTTAAAAATTTTTTTAAAAACAAACACTTTACTGATGCTGTTTTTGAACGGCATAAATTTCATAGCATAATTAATGAATGAATCATCACATTAAATGCGATTATTTTTGACAATATATATTTTGTTAAAAATAAGGGATTAACTATTATGTTTAAAAATAAAAAAGACTATTTATTATCGATAAAAGAATTATTTTTTAAATTAAACAGACAATATAATTTAAAAAAAGACAATTTAAATTTACATAATATTGTTTATTTTGATGAAAGCAATTCAACATTTAACATTGATTTATTTATGTTATACAAACAAATAAATAAGGAAAAACATTATGAAAAATTTCGAATTAATTAATCACATTACAGGTGTGGTAGCGGCTATTTCGCCAACAAATAAAACTGAAACAGTTAATACTGATTTTATAAAATTGATAGACAAAATGTCTGAACAAGAAAAAATTAATCACTTACGTTACATGGATATATTAAGTAAATTAAATTTCAAAGATTTTAATTTATACAAGGGCACTAAGATGACTCAGCAAAAACAAGTTTCAGAATATATGATTAAATATAAAAAATTTTATTTTTATGATTATATTAAATCTAGTCTTAAAACTAGAACATACTTTTATACAGCAAAAAATTTTACTAATGAAGAATTATTAAAACTGAAAGATTTACAAATTTTTATTCAATCTATAGCAAGTTTATATAAAAATAAAATTAATTCAAACGGTACGATTGGTGTATCAGCAATTGCAGGTGCATTTGCTGGACTAACATTAATTCCTGGCGTAAACATTATATTTGCTTTTCCAGCTTTATTATTTTCTGGAGTCGCAGCAGGAATTGAAGTTACAAATAATTTAAATAAAAAAATAATGGAAAAATACAATTATTTTAACAAAGAACTACAAGATTTGCTTTTAGATTTATTAAAACTTTACAACAAAACTGATTCTAGTTCACTTTCTAAAAAATCAAAATTAACTAAAGAATTACTATCGCTAGTTATAAAGATATTTAATAATTTTAATGATGACAAAATTAATTATAATGAAAATTTTAAATCACATATTATTAACATAGTTCATGATGTAACTTTTGATTCAGGAATTTTTAAAACTATTTCTTATTAGAGATTATAAATATGAAATTAAACATATTAACTAATTTGATTGAAACAATTGTTTCTACTATACCAATTAATTCCACAACAGAGCTTATTGATGATAAAAACAAAATTGACTTGTTGCAAGAAGAAGAAAAAATATTTATGTTGCTACAAATAGATTTGCTAGAAAAAATGAATTATAAAGATTTTAACAAAATAAAAAGAACTACTATGATTGAACAAAAACAAGTCAAAGAGTATATGGAAAAATACAAAAAATTTTACAATTATGATTACATTAAAAAAAGCTTGAAAACAAGAAAATATTATTACTCCAACAGATATATAGATAATGATGAATTAAACAAAATAGAAGATTTTAAATTTTTTCTTTTAGGTGTTATATCTTTTTATTCAAGAAAAGATTTAGAATCAATCACATCTTTAACTTCAAATTTATCTCTTATAACATCATTTTTTTCAAACTTTAATTATGTTTCATTTGGTCTTCAAATAACAAATTTAATATTACAAGGAGTATCTTACAATAAAACATTAAAACAAAGTAAATATCAAAATTATTATAATTCTTTATGAGACTCATTATTTTTCATTTTATTAAATAATGAAAAAAACAACATTGAACAAGAGAAAAAACAAAAATTTTATTTAGATAAATTGAATCTATTAATAAAAGAAATTTACGCTAGTTTATCTGAAGATGGGTTTAAGATAAATAAAGAGACGATGATAAGTCTATTGACACTGTCTGATAATAATTTTACTAGTTTGGATATGAGAGGTACGTATGTCTATTAAAAACAAAGAAAAATCACTATTTTTATTTTGAAAAATATATGTTGTTCTATTTCCTATTGCTTTGACAACGGCTTTTAGTATTGTGTATTGTGTTGTTATCATAGAAAAAAGTATGGATGTTTTAATGGCAACAGTATATTTTGCTATTGCGGTTTCTATCATTACTTTTATTCACTTTATTATCTTTTTTGTAATTAGACCAAAAATTAAAAATATAGTAATAAAAACATATCTTGAAAAAAGAAACTTCATAACATCTTTTTGATTATTTACTCTTTTTTCTTATTTTACTGATCAAGCTATATCAAAGTACAAAAAAGAATTTTCACATAACGAATAAATAAAAAAACTAAGTCTTGAATAAAACAAGATTTAGTTTTTTATTTTTTGTCTTTTCAATTCTAATTTCCATATTTCCAGTTAATACGCTTTTTTACATAAATCTTTATAATTATAAGGCGATTTAATATTAGGAGGAATATGAAACTCAAATCTAAAAAATTAATAATCAGTGCTGGAAGCACTTTAGCTTTAGCAACAACCGGATTAACCGCAATTTCATGTGGTTCAACTGTTAAACGTTTTGATGCTAATCAAGACAATAAAATTGTTGTTGGTATTGGATGAGCTAAAGACGGTATTCAAGCACAAGCTCTTAATGAATTGTTTAGAGTTTATAATGAAACTGAAAAAGATAATGCAGACTTTGTACCAGTTGAAATTATTAGTCTAGGAAACAGTTACAATGACGCTACTTCTAAAGTTGTTACATACTTAAGTAGTAAAGATCCGGTTCAATTACCAAACATGCTTATTGCTTATCCAACTGCATTAGCTTCAGTTGCTGGTTACAATATGCAATTGCATTTAGATGATAATAAGGATCTATCTAGTTCTGAATCATTAAATGATGAATATGCAATTAATCGTTCATTATTTGAAGAAGACTTTATGGCATTTAATGATAGAATAGCAGGAATTAAAAAAGGCAAAATTTATGCTATTCCATTTGGTAAATCTTCAATTATTAGTGCAATGAACACTTCACTAATGAGCTACGTTTTTGAATCTATGATTTCAAGCGGTGCTACAGTAGAGCCTGCTTCTAAAGAATTTTTCGATGGAATTATTACTAAAGGAAAAGGCGATAGAGAAGCAGTAAAAAAACTATGAGGAGAAGTTGATAAAGAGGGTGCAGCAGAAATTAAAGGATTCGTACTAAAAAGATCAATTTTTGATAATTCTAGTGAATTAATTGATTTTGCTAAAAAAGCACAACAATTATTTACAAATTCAAGAAATAAACCAAAAGGTAATTTACATATTTTTGGAATTGACGATATAGCTGGATTCTTATCAATAAATGTTTTTGCAATGACAGCTCAAGAAAAAAATGATTTTAGAGAATACTATGTAAAAATTAAAGAAAATGGATTTATTGATTATACAGCATACAGAAAAACTGATTCTAAAGCTTATAAAGCATTTGATGAAATTGCTAAAAAACTTTATGATGCAGCTAAAACAGGTGCAATTTTTATGGGTGGTGGAGGACAATACTCATCAACATACCAAACACAACACCAAATTGGTTTTTCAATGGGTTCAACAGCAGGTTACTCATTTAACTTTAAACCTGATAAAAGCTTAGTTAACTATGTAGTAAACAAAGAAGGTGGTGATTTTGAAGTAAACCAATCATTAAAAAATGAATTAGAAGCTTCAACTGATCCTAATTTAGCAGGAACACTAAACAAAAAATTTAAAAATAAAATTTATAAATCAACAGCAACAGCAACATTAACTAAATACGACATTAAATTAGCTGATGCAGCAACTGATGCTAAATTTGCTGAACTTATGAAAAGTGTTACAGCTGGTTCAAATTTATTAGTGAACAATCCTACATTTGATAAAGAATATGAAGCTAAAAAAGCTGACTTTGAAAAAGATGGAATTACTTTAGTGGGTACAGATTCTAAAGGTGGAAAAATTTATTTTGTTAAAGACTTATCTAAACTTAATGCAACAACCGCAATTAAAAAAGTAGAATTAGGTACACAAAATACATTACAAGAAAACGAATTAGAAGTTTTAAATGCTCCAAGAAAATGAGAAGAATCAAATAAATTAAAAACAGTTTATGTTCAAGGTCCTTCACTAATTACAATACATGCAAACGAAAAAGAAGATAAAGGAACAAGAAAATTTGTTAAATGATTAACATCAAACAATAAATTTAAATTTAAATCTGGTGTAACAAGAGATAAAAAAGATGAATACTTTACAGCAACAGGAAAAACATCGAATGAAGCTGAAGCTCTTGCTTTAACACCATTTGAATTTATTTTCAAAAAAGCTTCTTATGTAGTTCCTTACAAAGGTGCATTTGACAATCCTACAAAAGCAAATCCTAAAAACTTATTCTTAGATAAAGCTATTGAAGAATTTGGAAAAGCTATTAAAACTGAAGGTTGATCACTTGATGAAGAACCAGCAGATGGATTATCAGATAACTTTAGAAACATTTTAGTTACAGCTTGAAAATCACCATTAACAAAAATTCAAAATGGTGTTACAGGTGATGTGTCTTACGCAAAAGATATTGTTAAATCACTAAGAGATCAATCAGGTACGTTTGGGGACAATGAATAAAAAATCCTTAATAAAATTATTGTCTTTTCCGCTATCACTCGGCGTAATTAGTTTAGTAGCTATATCATGTTCTAAAACATATTCTCATGAAGAAAAACTTCAAAAAGGTAAAGAAGAATTAAACAATGTTAAATTTATTATTGCTAATGCATATGATTATTCAAAAGTAGATTGAACAAAAGTTAATTACATTGAAGCTCAAATAGAAAAATGAGCTGATGGAGATACTCCATTTGTGAAAAATTTAAAACCTGGAGATAATGAAATTTCTAAAAATTATTTTAATGATAACAAACCGTTTTTGGTCGATGGAATTAAAATAAGAGTTTTAGGAATTGACACACCTGAAAAAAATGTTAATGGTACAGATGCTGGACCTCTTGAATATACTTGAGCTAGCGTTGCTACTAAATTTGGTGAAACCGCAATACCTGCAAATCAAAAAGTTAGAATTATGATTGAAGGTAAAGACGTTTATAATAGATTTGTTGGATCTATCTATTTTGGAAATAATTTTGAATTAGAATATTCAACAGAAATAGTAAGAGCTGGATATACTTTACCAAACGGTTCAACAAGTTCAGATGCCTTAGTGGATCGTGGTCCTTTATCAAGATACTACAACTATTATGGAATCACATTAGCCTATGCAGAAGCCAAAAAAAACAAAAATGGTTTCTGAAAATACTTTAAAGATGAAAATGATGTAACACATACTATTGATGGTATATATGTTATGCGTAGCAATAATGGATGAAAAATATTTAGCGACAAAAATATTGAATATTTTACAACTATAAAAAATTTAGTTGATAAATATATTAAACAAGACGGTAAAAAATTAGAAGAACTTGTTTTTGTACCGCAAAGATAAAATTGGAGAGATATGAAAAACACATGTTTATCATCTCTATTAGGCAAGCAAAAAGCTAAGACAATTTTTTCAAATTTAGAAAATGAAAAATCTGTTCAAGACAGAATTGATCATTTTAAAAATGAAAGATTACTTAGAAAACAAAAAGAATTACCTGCCATTGAATTAAAAAATTTATTCATTGACTTTGGAGAAACTCTAGCGGTTGATGATGTAAGTTTTCAAATTAAAAAAGGTACACTAGTAACTTTACTAGGTCCTTCTGGTTCTGGTAAAACTACAACACTTAATGCTATTGCTGGTTTATTAACACCAACTTCTGGAAAAATTCTTTTTCAAGGTAATGATGTTACAAAATACTCACCACAAAAAAGAAAACTAGGATTTGTGTTTCAAAACTACGCACTTTATCCACATTTAAGTGTTTATTCAAATATTGCGTTTCCATTGAAAAACGATGCTCAATGAAAAAATAATATTATTATGAAAAAAGAACTTGCAAAAATTAAAGTTGCAAGTTTATACCTAAAACACTTAGGTGCAAGCCAAAAAGAGATAGAAGAATTAAATAGTACATTAAGCGATTTTTACTATTTAAAACAAGATACATTTTATAATTACGAAAGATTACTTGCTGATTCAAAAGAAAACTATGAAAATGCTAAAACCAAATTAAAAATGGTTAAAGTACATAGGGATGCACAATTATCATCATTAGCAAAAACTATATTAAAAAATATAGATAAGCTAAAAGAAGACACTAAGCAAAAAATCAGTCAAGAAACTCTAAATTACAACGAAAAAAGTGCTTTAGGAGTTGCTCAAGAAGTAAATCCTTTATCCTTATCATTGCATTCTCTAGCGGAATTTAATTCAACTAGATCACTTGAACAAGCGCAAAAAAATGTTGATGAAATTCAAACATATTTACTAAATATTAATACAGCTAAAAATGAAAATATTTCACTTTTAGACAAAACAAATTTATTAAAACACGAACAAAAAGTATTGGTTGCATTATTTAAAAATAAATACTTTATTAATAAAAATAAAGTAGCGCAAGAATATGAAAAAGAAAAAGAAGTTGCAAACAAAGAATATATTGAAGCTAAAAATTCTTACAAAGCCAATACAAATGCGCAGAACGATGTTTCAAAAGCATTTGAAGAATACAACGTTTTACCAAATGTTTTATTAAATAAATTTTATGCAATAAGAAAATCACTTGTAGAAAAATATAACTATGAACAAGTAATAAAAGAAAACAAAACATCACATAAAATAGTTTTTGATGAACAAGAAAAAGCTCTTTTAGATGAATATTCAAAAGATTTAATTACTATTAAACAAGCAATTCACCGTGATGTAATGGAAGTTGCCAAAAAAGTAGAAATTATTTCTATTCTTCAGAAAAAACCAACTAAATTAAGTGGTGGACAACAGCAACGTGTTTCGATAGCTAGAGCTATTGTTAAAAAACCAAAAATTTTATTAATGGATGAACCACTTTCAAACTTAGATGCTAAATTACGTATTTCAACTCGTCAATGAATTAGAGAAATTCAACAATCATTAGGAATAACAACTGTTTTTGTTACTCACGATCAAGAAGAAGCCATGTCAATTTCTGATGTTGTTATCTGTATGTCAACATCTAAAGTACAACAAATTGGATCTCCACTTGATTTATATAATAAACCAACAAATCAATTTGTTGCCAGATTCTTAGGTATGCCTGAAATGGCACTTTATCCTGCACAAATTAAGGATGGAAAAGTATATATTCAAGAAAAATTATTAAAAGGTATTCAAATTGCTAACAAAGACCAAGGCTCAGTAAATATTGGAGTAAGAGGAGAAGATTACATTATTAAACCTAAACCAACAACTACTTCTTTAACTGCCGAAATTTTAGCTGTTGAAAACTTTGGTAAAGAATCTAAATTATTAGGTCATGTTGAAAAAATAGGTAGAGTAAATATCTTACTTGGAAATGAATATAACTATGTCATAGGTGATAAAATTCATTTTGAATTACCAAAAGACAAACTACATGTTTTTGATGCACTAACAGAAAATCGTTTGGAATATAAAAACCATGAATAGATTTTTTAATAAAATAGCAACAACATTTCCGTTTCTTTTTAGATGAGCAACAAAAAAAGTAGCTAGTCACAAACCAAATGTTTCAGCTTCAGTTTTAGACAAAAAAACACCATTCTGAAAACCTTTTTTAATGATAACACCTGGCTTAATAATAATAATTTTATTTACTATTATTCCATTTTTTATCACAATTAAACAAGCTTTTAATCCTTTAGCAGAAGCTGCCGATCCATCTTCAGGAGGATTCTCAATAGTAGGTTTTGTACGTTTAGTTAAAAACCCTATTTACTCAGTAGCAATTCGAAATTCAATTTTATATGGACTTTTATCGTTACCGATTATTATTGCTATATCTTTAATAATTTCTTCAGCTATTACTCTTTTATATAAAAAATGAACTAAAGGATTTTGACAAACAATTTTCTTTTTACCATATGTAACTAGTGGAGTAGCGATTTCGTTAACATTCGTAAACATTTTTGACACAAAATTTGGGATTGTAAATTCAATTTTTGGTGTTAATACATTATGACTTAACTCAGGTTCAAGTTCAGGATGAAATGCCTTTGTCGCTATGTTTGTATTAGGTATATGACAAAATTTAGCTTTCAACATTTTAATTTTTACAACAGCTATGTTATCTGTTGATAAAAACTTGTACAAATCAGCATCTATTGATGGTGGTGGTACAATTAAACAATTTTTCAAAATCACACTTCCATCAATTAATAAAACAACAACGTTTTTAATTACTATTGGTGTGATAGGAGGGATTAAAGTCTTTCCATTAGCTTTATTTGAAAATGATCCAAGTAAAGCAATAATTAACGGTGGAGCAACCTTAATGTTATTTGTTTATGACAAAGTTAAAGGTAATAACTTTAGTGATGCTGGGGTTGCATCTATCTTCTTATTCTTAATCGGAGTTGCCTTTTCAACGGTCTTGAGAGGTGGATTTGATTTAGTTATAAAAACCGCTAATCAGTTAGGAGAAAGAAATGTTCAAACAAAAATTAATTCTACAAAACTGATTAGGTAAAAAACGCCTTGCACGAAATGGTCAAAAAGTTTCTCAACAAGTTCACGAAACTTCACTATTTTCACTTGGAATTTCCCTTTTTAGTAAACTTTTAATATTATGTTTTTTTGGGTTAATAATTCTATTTCCATTCTTTTACATGATTTCAACTTCTTTGATGACTGATCAACAAATAGAAGATATGGGAGCTGGTAAAGGAATTCAATTACTTCCTGAAGCTGCTAGCTGAGCTAACTATAGCGCTGCTTTTGTTGAAGGTTATTGAAGTGCACTAGGAGTTACTTTTGCAAACGTCCTTGTTTCAGTTATTTTAAAAATAATTATTACAATGTCAATGGGATATGCTTTTTCACTTAAAAAATGAAGTGGTAAAAAATTTGCTTGAAGAGTTTTATTATCACTCTTAGTTTTACCCGAAGTAGCATTACTTGCTGGACAATACCAAGTTGTTGTTATGTTAAACTTGCAAAGAGATGTTTATAAAACAATATTTGCTATTGCACTTCCTTTCGTAGCTTCAATCTTTAATGCTATGATGTTTAGAAATGCTTTTGAAGCAATTCCTGGAAGAATAAAAGAAGTTGCTTTGGTTGATGATGCTACTGGGTTTAGATACTTTTTAAAAATAGCTGCACCTATGGTTACACCTACAACTTTAACAATCATTATTCTAACAGCACTAGCTTCATGAAATAGTTATTTATGACCTGCTTTAGTAACAGGAAATAATATTAACGTTATGTCAACTTGATTATTCCAAGTTGGTATTAGACGTGATGACTCTGGAGACAATTTAGGATTTTTCCAAAACATAAGAATGGCTGGAGCAATTATTGTTATAGTTCCTATGTTTATTGTCTACTTTGTATTCCGTACTAAAATCATGAATGCTATTTCAAGACAAGGTTCAACCATTAAAGGTTAAAACAACACTAAGATGCTTAGGCATCTTTTTGTTTTCACTTTTTTCTAAAATACCTATACTCTAGGCTAATAAATAAATTTATCATTATAATTTTTTTGTTTTAATTCATATAAAAGAATAAACATTAAAAACATTTTTGTTTAATTAATCTTAAAAATTATTAGTAAAAAAACCTTATTTTGTTTTTCACTTTATACCTAACTTTTTTAATCTTTTTTGTATAATTCATTCATGATTAAATTAGAAGTAACTTATAAAGAAAGAATTGATAAATATATTTCAAACAATTCTGAAATTTCTCGTAATGATATAAAATCACTTATTGAACAAAAAGCAGTTTTAGTAAACGACATTGTTGTTAACAAACCTAAATTTAGTGTAAATGAAGGACAAGTAATAACAATTTTAAAACTAATTGATAAAGAAATTAAAATTGAAGCGCAAAATATCGACCTTGATATAGCTTACGAAGATGAATATTTACTAGTTTTAAAAAAACCTAGCGGAATGGTAGTCCATCCTGCTCCAGGACATCACGAAAATACCTTAGTTAATGCACTTTTATATCACTTTAAAAATAACTTATCTAATGAAAATGGTTTATTAAGACCAGGAATAGTACATAGAATTGATAAAGACACTAGTGGACTTTTACTTATTGCAAAAAACAATGAAGTTCACAAAATTCTTGCAGAAGGATTTGCTACAAAAACTATTAATCGTAAATATGTTGCAATTTGTGATGGTATTTTAAAAAGTCCAAAACTCAAATTAGACTTGCCTATAGGAAGAGATATCAAAAATAGACAATTAATGGCTATTACAAATGCTAATTCAAAAAGTGCAGTCACACACTTGGAATTACTAAAAAGTTTTTATTACGAAAACCAACCTAAATCACTTGTAAAAGCAACTCTAGAAACAGGTCGTACACATCAGATCCGTGTGCATTGTGCTTATATAAAAAATCCAGTTTTTGGAGATCCAGTATACGGAAGAAAAGTTGATGATTTTAATCAAAGATTACATGCTTATAAGCTAGAATTTAATCACCCAATAACTAATAAAAAAATAGTTATTTATTCAGCTCCACCTGCTGAATTTGGTATTTGTGATTATGATTTTCAAGACTTTATAAATAAAGAAAAAGAATTAGATAATACATTATAATTATTTAAATATTTAAGGAGAAAAAATGTTAAAAAAACAAGATTATTTAAGTTTTAAAACAAAAGAAGAACTATTTAATAAACATGAAAAAGACACATTCAGAATTTGACTTTTTGGTTTTTTAATCTCAACCATTGTTTTATTAGCTTTAGCAATTGCTTCACTAATTGTTGTTATACTTTCTAAAGACGAAATTATTGAATCATTTTTAGTAAATGTAAAAAACCAATTTCCAAAAGAACCTTTTGAAAGACAAAATCAAATAGCCATGAGTGCTTATGCTAGCGGACCTTTATTATTGTCAATACTACCTGCTGTTGGTATTATTATAGCTATTGTTTTATTATCATGAGGTTTAAAACAATCATACGAAAAAAAATCGTTTCACTTATTGTCACCTTGACCAACTACAATTGTTTGTGCAATAGTTATAATTAATGTAATCTTTTTAGTGACATTAATATCAAGACCAGAACAAAGAATTGATTTAAGCTCAGCTTCAACTATTCTAAATCTTGTTTATTCTGTTTTATCTATATTAGTATGAGTAATTTTTGGAAGAGAAGCTAGTTATATAAGAAGAGTATTTATTACTTATGTAAGAAAAGAACAACAAGCCAAATTTTTTGAAAGTTTTACAAAAATGCAAAAAGATGCAGCTTCAGGAAATAATGATTTTTTAAACATTTTTGGTTCATTTAAACAAAATGAAAATTCAAATAATTCACAAACAAGCACATCTACTGAAGAAAACGCTACTGTAGTTGAAGAAAAAGAAAAATCAGAAAAAACTCAAAGTGCAACAAACCCTAAATTAGCAAAACATAATTTCACAAAAAACGAAGAAGAACAATTTAAAAAATTATTATCTTTACCAAATGAATCATTATTTAATATTGCAAACCGTTTAAATATATATGGTTATGAAGACATGGAAAAAGATGATTTAATAATTCAAATAATAAAAGTAACAAGAACAACTAAATAGCAAATAGGAAAAGACACAATTATTGTGTCTTTTTTCATATTTTTCTTCTAAATTATAATTCAACAAAAGAACAAAATTTTTAAAAATTAATTTATGTATTTTAACAAAATAATTTTTTTGTTTATTTTTTAACCTATTATATAGGTAAATAAGTAAATTAAAATATTAATTATTTATGATACACACGGATATGTTGTTATATAATTGTTAAGCTATTTAGATCAAATAGTCCATAATAGAAAAAATAATATGAAAGGATGTAGAAATGCCTACAACAAACCAATTAGTAACAAATGGTCGTAGTTCAAAAACTAAAAAACAAAATGCTCCTGCACTTAGTTTAATCTACAACTCACTACAAAAAAAGGCTAGAAAAATGCCTTCTCCATTCAAACGTGGAGTTTGTACTCGTGTTGCAACAATGACACCTAAAAAACCTAACTCGGCTTTACGTAAATATGCCCGTGTTAAATTATCAAACGGAATGGAAGTTACCGCTTATATTCCTGGTGAAGGACACAACTTACAAGAACACTCTGTTGTATTAATCCGTGGAGGACGTGTAAAAGACTTACCTGGGGTTAGATACCACATCGTTAGAGGAACACAAGATGCTGCTGGAGTAGCAAAACGTAATCAAGGACGTAGCTTATATGGTGCTAAAAAACCTAAAGCTAAATAATTACATAAACAATAATTAATTATCGAAAGGAGACATTATGTCAAGAAAGAAAAGTGCACCTATAAGAGAAGTATTGGCTGATCCAGTTTTTAACTCTGTATTAGTTACAAAACTTATAAACGCAATTATGCTTGATGGTAAAAAGTCTATAGCTCAAGACATTTTATATTCAGCATTTAATTTAATAAAAGAAAAAACACAAAAAGAACCATTGGAAGTATTTTTAGCAGCAGTTGAAAATATTACACCTCAATTAGAAATTAGAACAAGAAGAATTGGTGGAACAAACTACCAAGTTCCTACAGAAGTTTCAGCAAGAAGAAAACAAACTTTATCATTAAGATGATTAGTTCAATACTCAAGATTAAGAAACGAAAAAACAATGGATGTTCGTTTAGCTAACGAAATCATTGATGCATCAAACAAAGCTGGTGGAGCTATTAAAAAACGTGAAGATACTCACAAAATGGCTGAAGCCAACAGAGCATTTGCTCACTTTAGATGATAATATAGGTATTTATGGCAAGAGATTATCTATTATTAGATTACCGTAATATCGGTATTATGGCCCACATTGATGCAGGGAAAACAACAACAACAGAAAGAATTTTATTCCACACCGGAAAAATTCATAAAATTGGTGAAACACACGATGGAGCAAGTCAAATGGACTGAATGGCTCAAGAACAAGAACGTGGAATTACCATTACTTCAGCTGCTACAACAGCTTTTTGAAAGGGAAAAAGAATCAATGTTATTGATACTCCTGGACACGTTGACTTTACAGTTGAGGTTGAACGTTCATTGCGTGTATTAGACGGTGCAGTTGCCGTTTTAGATGCACAAAGTGGTGTTGAACCTCAAACAGAAACAGTTTGAAGACAAGCTACTAACTACAAAGTTCCTAGATTAGTTTATGTAAACAAAATGGATAAAGCTGGTGCAGATTTTGCCGCATCTATTTCATCTGTTAAAACTCGTTTAGGAGGAAATGCTGTAGCTATTCAATGACCTATAGGAGCTGAATCAGACTTTACAGGAATTATTGATTTAGTTACAAAACAAGCATTTACATATAATGGTGAAGCTGATGAAAAAGAATTTCCAACTGAAATTCCAGCTGACTTAGTAGATGTAGTTGAAATTAAAAGACAAGAACTTTTAGAAGCAGTTGCTAACTTTGATGAAGAGTTAATGATGATGGTTCTTGAAGGTGCTGAAGTTAGTGAAGCACAATTAAAAGAAGGAATTCGTAAAGCTACTTTAAGTTCAGAATTCTTCCCAGTTGTTTGTGGAACATCATTTAAAAACAAAGGGGTAAAGAAAATGCTTGACGCTGTTGTTGATTATTTACCTTCACCACTTGACATCCCATCTATTAAAGCTCACTTAGATGAAGAAGAAGTTGAAGTTAAAGCAACAGATGATGGTGATTTTGCAGCTTTAGCATTTAAAGTTATGAACGATCCATACGTTGGAACATTAACATTTTTCCGTGTTTACCGTGGAGTTTTAAACAAAGGAAGTTACGTATATAACTCAACAAAAGGTGAAAAAGAAAGAATTGGACGTATTTTACAAATGCATGCTAACAGTCGTGTTGAAATCGATGAATGTCGTGCTGGAGATATAGCAGCTGCTGTTGGACTTAAATTTACAACAACAGGTGATACTTTAATTTCTGAAAAAGCTCAAAGAATAGTTCTAGAAAAAATGATTTTCCCTGAACCAGTTATTTCTCAAGCTTTAGAACCAGAATCAAAAGCTGCTACTGAAAAATTATCTTTAGGATTACAAAAATTAGCTGCTGAAGATCCTACTTTTAGAACTTATACAGATGAAGAAACAGGACAAACAATTATTGCTGGAATGGGTGAATTACACTTAGACATTATTGTTGACCGTTTAAAAAGAGAATTTGGAGTTCAAGCTAAAGTTGGTGCACCACAAGTTTCATACCGTGAAACAATTACAAAAACTGCTGAAGTTGAAGGAAAACATATCAAACAATCAGGAGGAAAAGGTCAATACGGTCACGTTTGATTGAAATTTGAACCAAACCCTGACAACGGATTTGAATTTGTTGATAAAATTGTTGGTGGAAAAATTCCTAAAGAATACATTAAACCAATTCAAAAAGGTCTTGAAGAAAAAATGGCAATTGGTATTTTAGCTGGTTACCCTATGATTGACGTTAAAGCAACATTATTTGATGGATCATACCATGATGTCGATTCATCTGAAATGGCTTACAAAATTGCTGCTTCTAAAGCTCTTACAAAAGCAAAAGATGCTATTGGTACAGTATTATTAGAACCTATTATGGACGTTGCTGTAGTTGTACCTAGTGATCACATCGGAGATGTAATTGGTGATTTATCACGTCGTAGAGGATTAGTAAACGATCAAGAACAAAGAAATGATGGTGCTACAATAGTTAGAGCCGCAGTTCCTCTTGCTGAAATGTTTGGTTACTCAACTGAATTACGTAGTATGACAAGTGGACGTGGAACATACCAAATGCAATTCCATCACTATGAAAAAACTCCTAGAAACATTTCAGATGAAATTGTTAAAAAGAGAAACATTCAAAACAAAGATGAAGAATAATAATTCTTTGCTAATAATTAATTTATTAACCTTTAGCATAGGTTAATAAGAAAAAACCACAACGAGTTACGTTGTGGTTTTTTTATAATAATATTGAAAAAAATATTGTTTTTTAAACATGAAAAATAAATACTTTTTAGATTGAAAAAATATTTCTTAATTTTGAATTAATAATTCACTTGTTAGTCATTTTTTGACATTTTTTAGGCTTTTTTTGTAAAAAAATATATAAAAAATGATACAAAACTCAATTCAATTAAATTTAATTCATTGAAAAAGTGAATGATTTTTTCCACAATTTGTTCCTTATTTTTATTTATTTAATATATATACATAGTCATATATAAAAATTAAAGGAGTTGATTATGAAAAACAAAAGAAAAAAGTTGCTTATTTTATCTAGTGCATCAGTACTAGGTGTTGTAGCACCTTTAATTGCAATTTCGCAAAATTCTAACGCAAACCAACCTGAAGTAACAATGAAAAAAGATTATGTTATTACACCTAATCCTCACAAAGTTACTTATCAAGAAGGTTCATTTATTTTAAGGGACAAATATAGCTTATCAAAAACAGATATCGATGAAGCTACTGCACTTAAATTAAGTGAAATTACTAAACTTAAAGGAATGACGTTAAGTAATAAAAAGAATGACAAAGTTACAAATATTACTCTTGTTGATATAACAAAAAACGACGCATTAAAAAACCAGGTTTTAACAAAACACAAGGCAGATTTTGATGCTAAGGTATTTGAAAAAATAGATGGTCATGTTTTAATCATTAAAGATGGAAACATAACTGTAATAGGAAAAAATGCCGATGCATTATTTTATGGATTAGTTACATTACTTGATATTTTAAAACAATTAAATGGTTTAGAACTACGTAATTTAGTAGTAGAAGATTACGCAGATACATCTATTAGAGGTTTTATTGAAGGATATTATGGAATTCCTTGATCTAATGAAGATAGAATGTCACTTATGAGATTTGGTGGTAAACTAAAAATGACTTCATACATTTTTGCACCTAAAGATGATCCATATCATGGACAAAAATGATACGAATTATATCCACCAGAAGAGCTAGAAAAAATTAAAGAAATGTCGCATGTTGGTAACATGTCTAAAACTAGATTCGTTTGAACAATTCACCCATTTATGTCTGGACGTAGATTTGGAGCTAACGAAGCAAATTTTGACAAAGATTATGCTTCAATGGTTGCTAAATTTGAACAACTATATAGCGCAGGAATTAGACAATTTGGTGTTTTAGCCGATGATGTTGGTTCAGTTCCACGTACCGTTGTTATTAAAATGATGAAAAAATTAGTTGAATGAGGTAAACAAAAAGGTGATGTTTACGATTGAGTATTTTGTCCTGCTGGATATACATATGCTTGAACTGACATGCAAGAACTAAATGATTATGATCCAGAATTTCCTAAAGAGGTTCAAATTTTTTGAACTGGAGATACAGTAACTGGTCACATTAACAGACAAACGCTTGAACACTTTAGAAGAAGCAAAAAAAGAGCTAATCAAGAAGATAGAAGAGCACCATTATTCTGATTAAACTGACCAGTTAATGACATTAACAAAAAAAGAATGTTGATGGGTAAAGGTGAAGTTTTACATAACGACATTACTCCAGATGATTTAGTAGGTGCTGTAACAAATCCAATGCAAGAAGCAGAACCTTCTAAAGTAGCTATTGCTGCAGTTGCAGACTATACTTGAAATATCGGAGCGTTTAATGCTGATAAATCATGAGCCAATTCATTTAGATATATAGATGAAAATGTTCCTGAATCATTAAATAGATTATCATGACACATGTCTGATCCATCTCCAAATGGTCATAGATTAGTTTTAGGAGAGTCAGAAAATATTGTTAATGATTTAACAGCATTAAGTGCAAATTTAAAAACAAATACTGCTTTAACACAGTCAAATATGGAAAAAATAGTAACTGAAATGAATTTAGTTATTGAAGCTAGCAAAGATGTGCTTGTAAATATGAAAAATAAAAGATTTTTAGAGCAATACACACCTTTTGCAAAAGCTATAAGTGCCAATGCTAAAGCTATTTTGGGATTTATGGAAGCATATAAAGACTTTAATGAAGGAAACAAAAATACTGGTTTTGCTAAATATGTGCAAGCTATAAAGGATTATGAAGAATCTCATTTATACCAACACATTATAATAAGTGGTTTAACTAAAACTGAACCAGGTTCAAAAAGACTTAGACCATTTATGGAAGAGTTAAAAACAAAAACTTCCGAATTATTTAATGATTATGTTTTTGATAGATCTTTTAAAGGAATTCAAAAAACTACTTATTCTACAAATATTAAAACCGCAAGTAAAGATGGATCAATAGAAAATATTTACGACAAAAATCCAGAAACAGGTATTTTATTTAAAGGTGCTCCAAGAAAAGGTGATGAATACAAAGTAGAATATGCCTTACCTAGAACTATTTATGGATTACATATAAAGCAAGCTTATCCAAACCACACAAGTGATTACTTTAAAAAATATAAGGTTGAATATACAAGTGACGGAAAAGACTGAAAAGACATTGAAAATCCTGGAAAAGAATATACAACTGTTGATTTAGACTTATATAAATTAAAACTTGATAACGTTAAAGGAATAAGAATAGTTAATAGTCAAGATCAAAATGGCACATGAACCGGTCTTAAAGAGTTTGAAGTAGACTTTATACAAAAAATTGAAAAACAAAAACCTAATAAAGCTGAAATAGAAGACTTGATTTTACCTAAAGATTGAACATTTTATAACGGAAGAAAAGAAAACATATATGACAATAATCTTTCAAGTTATGGTTGATTAAAATTTCCTAAAGATACATACAAAGTAGGAGATACAGTCGCAATTAAATTAAAAACAGCTGTTTCTGAAGGGGTTGTTAATTTAAAATTAGGACGTCATGATAGAGATAACGACAGAATTAAAAAGTTTGATTTAGAATATACGACTGAAACACAATTAAATAATAACACTGTTTGAACTAAATTAGGTTCTTATGAAAACGATGTAACAGTAAGAGCTAAATTTAAAAGCACATCAAATAAACCTGTTACTTTTATTAGAGTGAAAGTAAATGAAAAAGGAAATTCATGAGTAGCATTTAGAGACTTTTCCGTTGATTTACCTTTAGAATTAGCAGATGATCCGATTATTAGTAATGTTATTTATAGCAAAGAAGAGAAAAAAATTGTAATTGCTGAAAATGATACAAAACTAATTTTTGACAGCAATGATAAAACATCAGCGCACTTTAAAACAAATCAAGTTGATGGAAATCAGCCAAATAATAAAAGGGATCATATTTTAAAAGATAGTTATATCGGAGTAGAGCTAGAAACTCTTTCAAAAATTGGAAAAGTAGAAGTAATTATGGGTAGACATGATACCGATGATGATTATATGAAAGGTGCGGTCCTTGAATATTCAATTGATAATAAAACTTGAACAGAATTAGAGAAATATGAAAATCAAAGACATATTATTTATAAATCTGATTTAAGCTCTGAACCAATTAAAGCAAAATATTTAAGATTAAAATCTACTAAAGAACACAAAAATTGAATCGGAATTAGAGAATTTAAAGTTTATGGTTATGAAAATAATTTTAATACTGTTTTATTGACAAATAAACAACAATCTACAAGTCAAGTATATGCAAATTACACTTTAAATAGTGGTAATTATGTTGTTAATCCAACTAAAAATATAACGCTAAAAAATGGAGAATTCATTAAAGTTGATTTATTGCGTAATTCTCTTCTAAAAACAGTTGAGTTAGATGCTGCTAATAAGGATAAGTTAACTGGTGAGTATTCAATGAATGATTACTTGTATTTACCATTTCCTCAACTTGGGGCAAATCCAACAATTAACGCTAGATATATTAGATTACAAAATAATACTGGAAAAGACTTAACTTTTGATTTACAAAGACTAGACATAAAAACAGTCGAATACGCTGCACCGTCAGTTATATTTACAAATATGGGTGCTGAAAATGGAAACGACAAAACATCAAATCTATTTGACATGGATCCAACAACCTACATGAAACTAAAAAATAGACAAAAAGCTGGCGAATACACAATTATTGATATGGGTCGTGAAATTGATTTAAAAAACTTAAAACTAGTAACAAATGATTCAAATAAAGATTATATTCGTGATGCAGATATTTACATTTCTACAACTAATAAAGATGGTGATGAAGGTTGAGAAAAAGTTATGAGTATTGGTGATGGAAAACCTGATGCAGATAGTGATGATAAAATTTTAGTAAGTTTTCCAAAACATGAAGTTTCATACAATACCGTAAGTAATGAAAAAATTAATAAAAAAGCTAGATACATAAAAATTAAAATGACAGCTGATTACTATGGAAGATGAAGTCAATTAAATGAAGTTGTATGAAACTATGAAAAACCTGAACAAGATTATATAAGAGAATATATTAATGACACAAATAACAGAAACTTTTTAACAAATACTTCAGATCTTTTCAAAAACCGTTTCTACATGTATAAAGATGAAGATTTAAATACAAGTTATATTTCTAAAGAAAAAACTGGTACTATGGATTGATTAGTTTCGGATAAAGAAACAATTGAAGCTAATTACGTAAAAATTGTTGCTAAACCAAACATGAATGCAAAAGTTAGCGCTGTTTTATATGATGAATCTGCTAAAAAAGAAGAAGTTGTTGAGTTAGGAAAATTACCACTTGCTATTAATGATTTTCACTTGCCAGCAGGTAAAAAACTATTTAGACTAAGATTTGATTGAAATACAAATCCTCTTGAAATGATCGATGTAGTTTTATTCAAAAAAGACAAACCAAGTACAAACAAAAAAGCTGAAGTTGAAGCTTTAAAAACTAAACTAAATTCAAAATTAAGTGATACTTCTATTACTCCAAAAGATTTAGAAGAGCTTAAAGAAGCTTTAAAAGTTGTTGATGAAGTTACTAAAAATGATAAATATGGTGAAGAAGTTTATGCGCAATTATTAGAAGTTTTAAATAAATTTGATAAGTTAAGCAAAGATAATTTAAAAGCTGATAAGGAAGCATTAAAGACTTTATTAACAAATAATAAAACAATTTTTGATAGTGAAAAATACTACACAAGAAATTCATACTTACCAGTCAAAAAAGCAAAAGAAGCTTTAGAAGCAGGTTTAAGCAATGATAATTTAACTGTTGCTGAATCTGTAAGTTTAATGGAAAAATTCAATAATGCCCTTAAAGGTTTAGCACATGACAAAACTTGAAAAGATAAAGGTAAACAATTATACGAAGATGTTAAAGAATTAGATAAAGTCTTTTCAGGCAAAAACTTAGAAAAAGCAAAACCGTTATTTAGTAAATTAAAAGAAATGGTTTCAGAACCAGAAAAAAATACACCACAAAATTTTGAAAAAGTCGTAACAGCCTTATTAGCAATACAATCAGGAAAAAATGAAGACACTGTTAATTCAGTTGCAACCTTAAAAGATTCATCTATAAATATTGATAAAATGAAACCTTCTGATATGAAAATGGATGATATTAAAATAGAAGGATTTGATACAACTAAATTTAAAGCGCAAGTAGTTAAAGTTACTCCAAACGATAAAACAGGAACTTTAGAAGTTGAATACAATTTAATTTCTCTAACTGATGAAAATGTAAAATTAAGGGACACAGTAACACTTGATGGATTTAAAAAAGAAGTTAGCGATGGTGTTAGTGGAACGCAAGATGATACAAATACAGTAAAAAAAGGAAGATCTTTAACCGGTAATATAATATTATGAAGTGCAATTGGTGTTATTGTATTAGCAATAATTACCGCAGTTGTCTTAATATTCTTAAAAAAACGTTAATAAAAAAAATTAAACAATAGATATAGGAGGAATTATGGTATTTTATGAATCAGTTTTACTACAAAAATATGAAAAAATTTTAGGTCTTGACGAAGTTGGACGAGATTCATTAGCTGGTCCAATAGTTGTCGCCTGTGTAATGTTTCCTAAAAATTACCATAATCCTCTAATAAAAGACTCTAAAGAATTGACTAAAGATCAACGAGATATAGCTTATAAAGAAATTATTAAAGACGCTATTACATATAAATATATTTTCTTAGATAAAGATTTTGTTGATTTACACAATCCTAAAAAATCATCAATTATTGGGATGGAAAAATTAATTGACTCATATGAACTTGACCAAATTGATTATGTTATAACGGATTATGAAAAAGTTAATACTAAATTTCAAAGTCGAGCAATAAAATTTGGTGATAAGTATTCTATAACTATTGCAGCAGCTTCTATTGTTGCAAAGGTTATAAGAGATGAATATATGGATAAAATGTCTTTAGAGTATCCAATTTATGCTTTTGATAAAAATAAAGGATATGGTACAAAAGTACATTTAGAAGCATTAAAAAAATATGGACCTAGTCCTATTCATAGAATTAGTTACAAACCTGTTAAAGATGCTTCTAAAATTTAAAACAAATAAAAAGTAAATATATTTTATTATCATTAAATATAATGAAGAAAAACCAAAGCAATTACGCCTTGGTTTTTCTTATGCTTTAGAATCTTTATAAACTATTTTTATTTATACTCTTCTTCACCAGTAACTAAAGATGTTAGGTCTAAATCTTTTGGGCATGTTAAAAGTTTTTGATCATCACTAAATGAAACATATGCCATTGTATTATATTTACGATTATAAGGTTCTTTTCCTAGAAATTTTAAATTCATAATAGGTAAATTAACAATATTTCTTTCTTCTTTTACTTTTTCTATAGTGATATATGGATAAATTTCAAGTTCATAATTTAATAAAATATTTTTTCTAAGCAATTCCTTTTCTTCATCATTAAAAAATTGATTAACATATTCAAAAATATCGTTAATATGTGCTTGTTTTTTTTCATCATCTAAATTTGTAAAATTTGGATCATTTTTTAGTGAATTATTAATAAATTCTGTGAACTTATTTTTACTTAAATAATCTTTTTGGTCTTTAATACAGGCATTTAAGAAAATTCTAATAGGTTCTAATTCCTTTATTTTACCAAAATAATATACATATGAATTGTTACATATTGAACAATTTGCTGTTACTCTACTTCCCATTTTTTCCTATCTTGTAATACTATTTACTAAAAGTGCTTCTTCTTCAGCTTCGTCAACTATATGTGATTCAAAATCATGCAATGAAGTCGATACTAGAGGAGACAATATAAAACGTTTTTTACCTAAGATTCTTTTATTTAAAAATATATAAAAATCTCTTGAACTATATCAAATAGGACTATGTCCAGTGCCTAATAAATAAACAGGAATATTAATTTCTTTTCCATATTCAATAAATTTATCAGTGTTGATAACTTTGTCATATTTACCTATAATCATTGTAGATTTGTTATTTAAACCTTTATAAAAATTATCTAATTTTAACAAACCTTCTTGTTCTAAAATGTTTTGCTTAATTAGTGTTGATCAAACACTATTTTCATTTGCAAAAGCTTCAACCCAAGGTTCTCTTTTTTGAACAAAATTTATACCTTTTTTTATTCCTTTGCTAATTGTGCTTTGTAATTTAGTTCTAGGTGATTGCACATTGCTAAATAATTTTATAATCACATTATCAGCCATTTTTGGATGAATTGTTGAAACAAAGAAAATGTGTTTTATTTTATTTGAATAACCAAGCCTTGCTACAACTCCTCCGCCCATTGAATGACCAAGCAAATAATTATTTTTTGTTTTTATTTTATTCAATACATAATTTGCCATGTTGAATCATAAATTCATATCAATTTGCTCTTTTTTAATTTCATTTAATTCGTTAAAATACTTGCTGCCAGGCATATTTATTGCTATTAAATTAAAGTTGTTTTTATATTCAGATAAAGGAACAATAAAATCAGAACTTGAATTAATTCCATGTATTGCAATAAGTGTTGAATCGCTTTTATTATCTTGGAAAAAAAGCGGTATTTTTCAATCTAAATAATTTAGTATTTTAAGTTTCATAGTTATATTATAGACTTTGAAATTAAAAAAACAAAAAGTTATTTTTTTGTATTTATTTTAAATAAATATTAATCATTATTAATTGAATTTAAATTATAATAATAAACATGATTAAAGTAGATAATGTAACCTTCTCATATAATGAAAGAAGTAAACCGGCTCTTGATAATATTTCATTTGAAATTGAAAAAGGACAATATGTAGCAGTTCTTGGGCATAATGGTTCTGGAAAAAGTACTTTGTCTAAAATTTTAGTTGCATTAATTAAACCTCAACAAGGAAGTATTTCAGTTGATGGAATAGTTTATTCTAAAGAAACACTAAAAGATATTAGAAAAAAAATAGGAATTATTTTTCAAAATCCTGATAATCAATTTATTGGAGCAAGTGTTGAAGATGATATTGCTTTTGGCTTAGAAAATAAATGTGTACCTCGAGAACAAATGGAATTAAGAATTAAAGATTTTGCTCTTAAAGTTGGGATGAATGATTACTTAGATAGAGAACCAGAATTTTTAAGTGGTGGACAAAAACAAAGAGTAGCAATTGCTTCAGTTTTAGCTTTAGATCCTGAAATTATGATTTTTGATGAAGTTACATCTATGCTTGATCCTAAAGGAAAAAATCAAATTCTTTCAATAATAAGAGGAATTCAAAAAACTAGAGAAAAAACTTTAATTTCAATAACTCATGATATGGATGAAGCAATCTTAGCTGATTATTGTTTAGTTTTTAGTCAAGGAAAATTAGTTGCTAAAGGTGCACCAATTGATATACTAAAAAATAAAGAAATTATTGAATTAGCAAAAATTGACTCACCTTTTATCTATCGTTTAAGTCAAAAAATTGAAGGTATTAATCCTACTTATAATAAAAATGAACTATTGGAGGAATTATGCAAATAAAAGTAAATAATTTATCGCATATTTTTAATAAAAAAACTCCAATGGTTTTTCAAGCCCTTAATAATGTAAATACTGAAATAAATCAAGGTGAATATATTGGAATTATAGGACAAACAGGTTCTGGAAAAACAACATTTATTGAACACCTAAACGCCTTGTTATTACCTGATGATGGAACAATAGAGTGAATTTTTAAAAACGAAAAATATGATAAAAAAACAAAAACCACTGAATCATTTATTGATAGTGTGGTTGTAAAAAACACTCGACGTAAAAAGGTAAAAAAAGCAAAAGATATTCGGAAAAGAGTTGGTACTGTTTTTCAATTTGCTGAATATCAACTTTTTAAAGCAACAATTGAAGAAGATATTATGTTTGGTCCTATTTCTTTTGGAGTTACTAAAGAAGATGCACAGTTAAGAGCAAAAAAATATATAGAACTTGTAGGACTTGATGAAAGTTACTTAAAAAGAAGTCCATTTGAGCTAAGTGGTGGACAAAAAAGAAGAGTTGCCCTAGCAGGAATTTTAGCTATGGAACTTGATGTCTTAGTTGTCGATGAACCAACTGCTGGACTTGATCCGGTTGGTGTTGTTGAAATTTTAGAAATTTTTGAAAAACTTCACCAAATGGGAAAAACTATAATTAATGTTACTCATGACTTGGACAATATACTAGCTTATTCAAAAAGAGTTTTATTGTTTAAAGATGGAACAATAGTTAAAGATGGCGATACATATTCAGTTTTAAAAGATACTAAATTTTTGGTTGAAAATAATTTACAACCACCTCAATTGTTACACTTTGTAAGCGATTTAGAAGCAAGAGGAATTAGTGTTCCTAAAGTTGTTAATTTAGATGAACTAGCAGAGTTTTTAAACAAATGAAGGGCAGGTAAATAATATGAAAAGTGTTTTTGGAAGATATTTACCTGGAGATTCATTACTTTATAGATTAGATCCTCGTTTAAAAGTTGTAATTACCTTAATTTACATTATTTTTGTTTTCTTTGCTCAATACTTTATAGATATGCTAATAATAATTGTTCCTTTATGAATCGCTTACATTATTACAACAAAAAGAGTTTTACCCTTAATAAAGTTAATTAAGTTTCCACTTTTTATTGCCTTAGTTATTTTGATTGTTAATATTTACTCATTAAAATATGGTGAAGGATTCAATCCAAATAAAGATTTTGGGTATGATACAATTATTACTAAGTATCCTGAATTTAGATTAATTATTTGAGAAAAATATGGTTATGCACTTACTTATGAATCTATAAACAAGGCGATTGCGTTATTTTTTAGAATTTATACAATGGTGTTAATAACAACATTATTAACCAATACAACTAAACCAATTTTGTTAACAAAAGCGCTTGAAGACTTAATGTTCCCGCTTAAATTATTATTTGTGCCTGTACATATAATAGCGATGATAATTTCAATTGCTTTAAGATTTATTCCTACATTACTAGATGAAGCAAACAGAATAATGAAGGCTCAATCATCAAGAGGTGTTGATTTTAAAAATGGAAAGTTTAAAGAAAAAGTTGTTGCATTTACAACATTAATCATTCCTCTTTTTGTTTCTTCATTTTCTAAAGCTGAAGATTTATCTTATGCTATGGAAACTAGAGGATATGACCCTTATTCAAAACGTACAAAATACCGTAAATTAACATTTGGATGAAAAGATGTTTTAGTATCACTGTTTATAATTTTAATGGTCTCATTTTTAATAATTAATATTTATAATGTTAATGATTATTTACCAGAATGATACATTTTTACACAAGTAGTATAAAACACATATGACTATGCACAAGCCAAATGTGTTTTTTAATATAAAAATCAAGAACTATGTCTTGATTATTTATATTATTTAGTTGTTTCTTTTTTTGGCTTAGCTTCTTTTTTAACAGCAGGTTTTTCTTTTTTAGTTTCAGTTTTATTAGCTTCTTTTTTAGGAGCTTTTTGTTCTGCTTCTTTTCTTACTTTTTGTAATTCAGCTTCACGTTCTTTATTAAATTTTTCAACAGATTTTAATCCTTCAGGATCAAATTTTTTCATTAAGTTATTAAAGAATGTGTTGTTTTCTAAGTACAATGTGATTCTATCAACTGGTAAATGTTGTTTTGTATCTTGCAACGATAAACCATTTTCCTTTGCAATTCTTGCGTATTCATCTTCAATTTCTTTTTCAGTTGGTTTAACTGAGAATTTTTCAAATAATGCTGAAGTAACGTGTTGAGTTTTTACTTCTTTTTCAGCATTAGTTTTTAGTTCTTTCATAATATCTTCTTCAGTTGCTTTTGTAACTTCAAGATATTCAGCTCTTTTAATTCCATTGTCTTTTAATGATTTATTAAATTCATCGTTTAATGATTTAACTCTTTGAGCATAAATCATTTCGTGTAATGTAACTTTATTAAGAACAATAATTTCTTCTACTAAATCTTGTAAGAATTTTTCTTTAGCTCTATGAACCATGTCAAATTTAACTTGTAATGTTAAAGCATCTCTTAATTCTTTAACAGTTGTTAAACCTGGCATACCAAAAATTGGTAATAATTCTACTGTTAATTCTGGAGTATCTTTTGATTTAACTTCATGTAATAGAATTTCAAAAACTGCTTCTTTACCTTTGTATTCTTTTACATAGTATGTTTCTGGGAACATAACTTTAATATCACCTTTTCATCCCGCTTGTTTTCCAACTAATTGGTCTTCAAAACCTGGAATAAATTGGTTTGAACCTAGTTTAAGTTCAAATTTTTCAGCTTGTCCACCTTCGAAAGCTTCATCATTAATGAATCCTTTAAAGTCAATAACAACAGTGTCGCCTAATTTAGCTGCACCTTTTTTGGTTTTTAGCATTGCTAATTGCGATAATTTTTCTTCAATTAAAGCATCAACCATTTTTTCACTGAATTTTTCAACATGGTATTTTGTTTTTAAACCATCAAATTTTAAATCTGAAAAGTCTGGTAATAAAACAAAAGCATATTCAAATTCTAATTCTTTATCATCAACTTTTAAAACATTAATGTTTGGTTGGTGATAAATGTTTTTTGCTGTTTTTAAAGCTTCTTGATAAGCTTCAAATCTTTTTTCTTTAACTACATCATTTAGAGCTCTATCAACAACATTGTATTGTGAAATGTGTTTATCTAGAACACTTTGAGGTATTTTTTTACCTACTCTAAATCCTGGAATTTTTATTGTTTTAGCAATTGTAGCTTTACTTTTAGCTAATGCTTTTGTTCAGTTTTCACCTTCAACCTTATAAGAAACGTTTACAGTTTGAGATGCTTTATCTAATTTTGTTTTAAACATATATCTCCTTAAAATATTATTGTTTTAATTTTATCAAAAAAAACAAAAAAAGTATAACAATTAATTATACTCTTCGACAAAATCTAAGACCTTAAATGGGTTCTTTTTGTTAAATAAAACATCTATAATGCTTTTTAAAAAAGGCACATTTAAATCATTTTTTTCTATTATTTTAGAAAGAATTTTAGCTGTGTAATATCCTTCAATTGTTTTTTGCTCTTTTTCTAATATTTTTTTAATACCATGTTCAGCTATTGAATAACCAAAAGAGTAATTTCTACTTTTCGGTGATGAGCAAGTTAAGAAAATATCTCCAATTCCCGCTAATTCATAGCCAATTGTGTCTTTTGATTGTGGATATAAAGCTTTATAAACACTATGAATTTCCTTCACTCCAATTGATAAAATTGCTGCGTGAGTGTTTTTGTTAGGAGAAAAGTAATTAATCATTCCAAGTCCTATTGCTAAAACATTTTTGAGCGCAGCAAATATTTCGCTTGCTTTTTCATCTTCATTAATTACAAGTCTAAAAGTATCATTATTAAATATTCTAGTTACTTTAGCTAAATAATTAATATCACTTCCAACTACATTAATCATTGTTAAAACATCTTCAAAAACTTCTGTAGCGAATGATGGACCAATTAGTGTTGCAAAATTTGAAAGATTTCTTTTGAATTTTTTTTGAATAAGTTCTGAAAACAATAATTCAGTATCTTCATCAATTCCTTTTACAACGTTTATTAAGTCAATTTTTTTAGTTTTTAGTTCTTGTTGAATTTCTTTAATCACTTGTTTTATAGCTGGAGATGGAACTGCTAAAACAACAACATCAGCGTCTTTTAAACACTCTTTTAGATTATTTGAAGCGACGATATTTTCTGGATTGTTAAAATTTTTATTTCCAAAATATTTTGTATTTTTACCTTTATTTATATCGTTTATTTCATCTTTATTTATTCCATACATAGAAACAGAATGTTCGTTTTTTGAAACTACACTTGCTAATGCAGAACCTCACGCTCCAGTCCCTATAAAACATATTTTGCTTTTGTGCATATTTCCTCCTTAATTCTTAATAATTATATTGTTTTACTTAAGAATTATTGAATCAAAAAAATAAAAAAAATGGCAGGAGTAGCAGGATTCGAACCCACAACACACGGGGTTGAAGCCCGTTGTTCTACCGTTGAACTATACTCCTAAGCCAATTAATTATATATTAGATTTTAATTTTTCAACTAATATAACTATATCTTTTACTTTTTTAATTTTAGTTAACTCTTCATCTGGTATTTGAATTTGAAATTCCTTTTCAGCTTCTATTATTAAATCAGCTAGATCTAAAGAATCAACATTTAGTTGTTCTAATGTTGAATCAAGAGTTACTTTTTTCTTTGACATGTATTCTAATTTAGAAATGATTGTTTGTTGAATTTTCATAGTTTATATTATAAAACATCAATAGAAAAATGGTATTTTTTTCTAGCAATATAATCACTAGTAATTTTTAGTTCTAGTCAAATAGTAAATTCTGTTAGTTGTTCATTAAATTTGTATTTATACTTTAGACTTTTTTGGCTTACACGCAGGCGTTTAAGTGTTTGTTGTATAAAAAAAGCAATCACATTTTTATTGAATATATTTTTGTTTTTTTCTATAATGACATACTCGTTTAGCATTTCTGGACTTCATTCAGGAAAAACTTCTTGTGGTGTGTTTTGTTTTTTTATATTTTCTTCTTTAATCAAATTAGAAGTTTTTATTACTTGATTTTTGCTTTTATAATAAAAAAATCCTCCAAGTAATGAACCTAAAAGCAACGCTGAACCTAAAAATGAAAATATAATAGTTTTGTTAATTTTCATTATACTAATCTTCTTTTTTTCTGATAAAAAAACGTTTTTCTAAAAAAGAGTTTTTTATGTTTTCCTCATTTAAAACATCAAGTCAATATTTATTATCAATAATAAAATTCATGTTTTTAAATTCAGTAAAGTTTTCAAAAGTGTTGTTTTGTTCCATTCTAATCTTAAATTTAGCTATAAATTCATCTTGATCACTTTTATTTATTATTTTTTTATATTTTTCCAAAAATAAAAATGAATAATTTCCAAAATGCTCTATTTCAATTGGTAATTCATAAAATATTTTTCCTTCGAAATTAGGATTTATTATAAATCCATTGCTTTCTGTATTTTTTGTTTTTAAGACCTTTTCTGACTCTTTTTCGTATTTAAAATCATCTTCAAAATCTGCTTGCCAATATACTTTAGGGCTTTCTAATCCTTGTTGATTAATTTTTAAATCTTCTTTATAAAACAGTAATGCATCCTTTTGATCTTTGTAATCTTCATAGTTAAGAATGTTCATTTTTTTAGTTTTCATAAATAAATTTCTTGTGAATTTTCTAATGTCTATATATGAACTTTTTTCATAATATCCAACTATTTTAATTAAGTTTTTTTGATTTTTTATATTAGTTGGTTTGTTTAAATTTATACTCATTGAATAATAATTTTTTCTTATTTTTACTTTTGGTTTATCACTGTATAAATTTTGAAAATTAAAAGTATAAATATAAGGTAGATTAAAAATAGAATTTTGATTTTTTAATTCTATTTTCTTTTCATAATTTTTTACAATTCTTTCAATAGTGAAAAAGTTAATCACATTGTCATAGTGTTTAATAATCACTTGAATATTATTTGCCTTATCCCAAGCTATATTATCATCAACTAAAAAGTTTGCTATTGTATTTAACTTTTTGTCATAAATTGGTGTTTTATTTACAACAATTTCTACTGAATAATGATCAATTTTTTTATAGTTATTTATAGAAAAAACAACTTTATTATCTTTAAATCTTCTAATTAAAGATACATCAAAATTATATTTTTGTTTTGTTTCTCGGTGTTTTCTTTCAGCTATAAAAAAATTGTGTTGGTCTGAATAAATTTTGTCTATATTTTGATTATTGTAAACTGTTATATTGTTTATCAAAATATAGTCCCATAAATTCTCTTATTGCTTCTTTTTTCTTCTTGTAATAAGTAGTTTTAGAAAAAAATTCTTCATATCAGTGGCTCATTAAGTTTTCATTTTTATCCATAAATGATTTTTTAATGATTCATGAATTAAATGGATTCATGTTGTCCAATACAAAATCTATAAGGTCAGTTGTTTTTTTATTTTCTTTTTTTATTTCTTTGATAGGTTCTGAATTGTCATATTTATTATTTTTATTTTTCTTTAATAGTTCTTTAAAAACTCTTACTTTTTCCATTTTACTGTTAAGAGTTTTTAACTCACAAATTTGTTTTACAACTTTACATTGTTGTTTATATAATTCATTTTCTTCATCTTGATAGCTCATCTTATCTCCTTTGTTTTTACTCCATTTATATATTAAGCAAACGATTATTACTTTATTAAAAATGAACAATAAGCAATTTTGTTCACATTAGACATGATGTTTATTTATATTAAGCATACATGTATGCTTAAAGACAAAATATTAGAATTTTTTTATTTTTCAATTTAATATAAAAATAAAAAATTTTCATATTATTTCCATATCTTTTTAACTTATTTTAATTTTTAAAATACAAAAAAAAGAACAATTTTAAAACTAAAATTATTCTTTGTTTAATAAAATTATTTACTTATTGTAGAAATCTTTCCAAATAAAGCACTTGTAAAGTCTCCTTGATTTTTATAAATTTCTTTTAGATTTTCTAAATAAGATGTTTTTTGTTTTGAGTATTTTGTTTTATTAAGTCCATTTAATAAATTATATGCAGGTAGAGAATATTCTTTACCGTTTTTATCATCGTTTTCTCTAAATGGTGGAATTTTTACTTTTTTATCCGAATCTTGAATTAATCTTTCAAAAGAACCTGATCCATCACTTAAGCCACCAAAAAATATTCCAGCAGGTAATCCGTATTTATTAATTACTAAACTTCCAGAAGCACCGCCATCTAAACCAGACTTATCTATAATAGATGCTCTTCCAAATACTTGAATTCAATCTCCATTTTGTCTTCTTGATATAAATCCCGCGTCTGTTAAATTAAGTTCATCTTTATAGTTATTTGAAATTAAATAATAACGATCTTTTTTCTCGTTTTTAGTTTCATTGGTTAATCCAAACATGTTGTTTTGAGATCATGTAGGTTGAGAAAGTTGGTATTTTTGACCATTTTCATGATTTTCAAAAGTAGGTCTTAACACTGGATATCCTGCAACATAAAATTTTTTCATATCTTCGTTTTTGTAATTTAGTTTAAACTTGTCTTTTTCATCAGAAACTACACTATCAGGATCTGGGTTCATAAATGGTAATTTTGAATCATTATTGTAGTAGTTAAATGTTGATACTAAAATTAATGATTTATCAACAGATTTTATTGCTTTTAAAATTCATTCTTTTAGTTCAGGGTAATTTTCCAAAGCTTTTTTATTTACTTTAAGATTTAATACAGCAAAATCTTTAAATCCATGAATTTTTTGTTCTCTTAAATCAGGTAATCCACCTTTATTGTTTAACTCTCATAATTTTTTTGTTTTATCTTTAAAATATGGTTCATATTCTGAGTCGACCTCTGGTTTAAAAGTATCAGTACCTAAAAATACAATTTTTGGAGTTTCATAAAGATTTTCTGTTGCAAAATAAGAATTAATTTTTACAGGACCTTGTGTAAAGTATAAAGAGGGTTGTGTGTTTGAATAATAAGTAACACCAGGATTATTAGCAGATTGAATTTTTTGAACTCCGTAAGGCATTATGTTATTTGATTTTCCTAATAAAAATCCACTTGTTTCTATGTTTGCAGTACTTGAATAATCAAATAATCCTTCTTTTTTATTATCAATTTTATTATGTAGACTAACAGCAACGTGAACGTTTGTTGCTATAAATAAGTTATAAAAGTCACTTTTATCATTTTTTTCATAATCTAATAATCAACCAGTACCAGTTGAAGGAACATCGATGCTTATAGGTTTTGATTCTGGTACATTTGGATCAGCAGGATGAATTGAAGGATTTAGTATACCAATTGAAAATGTTCTATCGTGTAATGATTGATATGCATCATAGTCTGTTAATTCTGGGCTTAATGCTTTAGAATTAGCATCTGGTTTAAAGCCAGGTATTTCAACTTCAAATTCTGAACTAAATTGTCCTTTAGTAAATTTGTATTTAGCTTTAACATAGCCTTTTTTGTCACTTTTTGATACACCTAAAAGTTCTACCTTAACATCATTTAGATATAAAAATCGAGCATCTAAATCATAATATTCCTTTAGATTTTCCTTTTTAACTTTTTCAACTTCTATTGAAGAAGTTTTTCTTAAATTTGATTTAGAATCAATTTTAAAGAAATCTGAACGCAAAGCATAATATGACTTATAAGTTTCAATCATTTTCTTGAAAGAAGCATCATCCAGCTTAACTTTTTCTAAATTTTGATATTTAAGTTTTTCAGAATGAATCTCATTAGAGCTATTTAAAATATAATTTACATTAAAATCAAGAGTTCCATTTTCATCGTTTGGTACTAATTTATCAAAATACATGTATTTTACTTTTTGTTCTTTTATTACTAGGTTGTAGTAAAATTCGGAAAATCTTATCAAGTCTTGTGGCAAGATTAGTGAAGGTAAAATATTACCATCACTAAATTTTAATTCCTTATTATTTTCTTTTGCTATTTCTCTTTTTGATTCTACTAATTGAATAATAGCATCTTCGTTTGTTGAGGAAGTAGATGTATTAGGTTTATCAGTTGTATTTGTTACTGGTTTGTTTCCTTCATCTTTTGGTTTGTTGTTGGTATTAGTAGTTGATTTTTCTTTTTCTCTTGTACTTGGACTACAAGCTATTGCAGCTAAACTTAAGACAGAAAAAGAGGTTACAGTTAAAATTCCTAATAATAATTTTCTTTTTAATTTCATTTTTATTCCTATTTAAATTTGTATTCATCTGGTATAGTATCTAGGCCATCTTTGAATAAATTAGTTTTTATTTTTTTATCTTTGTATAATTTTTTAAGCATTTCTCTATAAGAAATTCTTTGATCTTTACCACCACCATAAATTAAATCGTATTGTGGTAAATTATAATCTCCAAAATATCCTTTGTAATCATATCCTTCTGACCTAAAAGCTTGAACAATTCCTTCATTACTAAAGTTATTACCTGCTGAAAATATTCCAACAAGCTCATTTTTCCCATTTCTTACACTGCTTCCACTTGAGCCAGATGCTGGTGAATAGTTTTTAACTAAATATCCTAACCCCATTGAAACAAATAAATTATTTATTTCTTGATCATTTCCAGCTTCAAATTTAAATTTAGTTTTATTATCAGGTAATTCATATGGAAAGTAATATGAACCAAATTTACTTTGACTTAACAATGAATCAAAAACACCAGGTTTATCTATAAATGAACGATGTCCAAGTCCTCTACTGAATCCTCCACCATTTTTGAATTCGGTTCAGTTTTTGTCAAAATTATTAAATAATAATTTATTTTTATTTGTATAAAGCGAACGAGGAACACCTCTTTGGCTTTCTGGTTTTTTGGCTTTTTCTTTTTCATCTGTTTCTAGATCTCATGAAGCATCTGAATTAGTATTTGGGTATCCTAAAATATATAAATCATCAATTGTAGATTTTCCTTTTTCAACTGTAGGATAGTCCTTTAAGAATGAATTTTTCAAGAATGAAATATGTTCATCTTTATTTAATGCATAATTTGATGTAACTTTTTTTGCTAATTCTGAAGTGTCAAAAGTTATTTCTATAACTCCAAAATCAATATACTCTTTTAGAATATTAGACTTTGAATTTTTTGAAACAAAATCTTTAGGGTCTTTATTTAAAAAGTCTATTCCTAAAAACACTGTTCTGGCCTTAAATGGTTTTAATGAGAATTTTTCAAATTGACTTTCTTCATTTGTAGAATATAATTTTTCTTTTTCCAGTACTGAATCTTTTACTTTTGTAAGTCTTAATTCAGTGGTTCTGCTGTTTCACTGGTCTCTATAATTTCCTTCTGTGTCAGCTGCAGTACTAAATCTTTTAAGTTGGTGAACATTAGCACCAAAATATCATGTTTTAGGATATGATCCATCTTCTTCTAATTTAAAGTCAAGAATTCATGCTGTTCCACCTAGTAAAGCAGTATCAATAACATCAAAAGCATAAGTTTGTTTTGCTATTTTTTTATACATTGCATTAGGTAATGTTCTGGCTAAACCGGCTGTGTATGGATAAGTAGTTCAGTGAATACTTTTTCCTCTTTCATTTTCCTGTCAATCTAAAACTTTAATTTTTTCGTCTTCGACTACTGGTGAGGCAAATCCTAACGTTTGTGCATCTTCGTATGAAGGATAATTTATTTCATTTTCAACGTTTGGTATTTCTTTTGGTTTATCTTTAGGCGGTTTTGCAAATTTAGGAGCTTCCATTCCTGGTAAAAGAACAGGTGGTCTTTCATTTTTAATATGACCTAAAAGTGCTGTTTTATATTTAGAAAAGTCTATTTTTCATCTTTCAACTTCATTTGCTTCACTTCATTTAGTAATGTCATCAGGTGCAAATGCTTTATCAGATATCGAAATAGGTGTTTTTTCATAAGGTGGTCTTTTTGAAAAATCTAATTCGTTATCAGAATAACCAACATCAACACTGTTTAATTTTGATTCGGCTTTTTTAAGAGCTTTTTTTTGAACATCTTTATTTAACGTTTTTAAAAAATTTATCAAAATTTCATTATCTTTTTGATTACGTGGAAAGTTACCATCCAAATAAGAAATATATAAGTTTTTTATTTCATCATTTTGATTTGCTGCCATCTCTTCCAAAGGTATTTCAGGAACTTTAGGTTCTTTATTTGTTGTAGCAGGCTGTGTTTCTGTTTTATTTTTTTCATTAGCAGGTGTAGTACATGCTGTTATTGCTAAAACCGGCAACAAAACGCTTGCTGTTGCCATTGTTAATATTTTAATTTTCTTTTTCATTTTTACTCTTTTTCTATGGTTATTGTTATATTATTGTTGCTTAATATGAATATTAAACATGTTTATTATAGCAAAATATACTTTTTGAAAATTTTGCATAATAAATATTAAAGAAAAATGAAAATTTATAAAAATTGCTAAATTAACTATAATAGTAAAAAGAGGTTTTATGAATAAAAAATTTTTTAAATCAACGTTTATAGGTTTAGCTATTTTGAGTAGTTCATTTTTAGTTAGTTGTACTTCAGGACCAAATTTAAATTCCACTCTTAAAGATCAAGAAGTTGATAATAATAATATTACTAAAGAAGAACCAAAAAAACCTATAAATAGTGAAAATAAAGAAAATGTAAATAATGATAAAGGAAAAGATTCAGCTTTAGAAAATAAAAAAAACGATGTAGAAAAAAATCAACCAAACAACAATGAAAATTTCAAAATAGATGAGTCAAAAAAAGAAGATCATATCGAGAATTTAGAACCTATTATTGATTATAAAAATTTTGAAAATAAAAAACTTGATTTTAACACAGACCTTTCAAAAGAAGTAAAAATTAAACCTTTAGATAAAAAAACTATATTAGAAAATATTTATAAAAGAACTTTTTCAATTAAATTTACAATTAACGATCCAAATGCTACTAATCATTTAATTTCACCTCGAGATGGAACAGGAACTGGATGACTATTTGATTATTATAAGTATGAAAATTCAAATAAATATAAATTATTTTTAGCTACAAATGTCCATGTTTAGCTCAATTAGTCAATTCATATCCTAAAGACAAAAGTGATAAGTTTGACTATCAGCAAATAACTCTAATACAACTCCAGGGATTTCTCTTGGAAGAGTTAAAACACCTAATATCTCTGAATATACTACAAAATCATCTCAACATGAAGGACAAGCAGGAAATTATTATCAGAACTTAAATAGAAGTGACGTTAATGAAGAACTAAAAAAAGTAGTTGGTGT
The DNA here is from genome assembly GCF_000178375.1 of Mycoplasmopsis alligatoris A21JP2. Taxonomy (GTDB): domain Bacteria; phylum Bacillota_I; class Bacilli_A; order Mycoplasmatales; family Metamycoplasmataceae; genus Mycoplasmopsis; species Mycoplasmopsis alligatoris. The sequence goes on from NZ_ADNC01000027.1 coordinate 221,547, forward strand.
TTATAATCCAGCGTTAATTTCTGGACCTAAAATTGTTTTTGCAGGTATAGACTTTATGAATAAAAAAGCAATTGAACCTTTTGAAGAAAGTATGAAAAAACCTTACGAAGATGAATTAGCAAGATTACAAAAAAGCAATAGTAATTATTTAAGAGAAGACCCTAAATTAATGGTAGATTTTGGAATTTTTGAATTTGATGTGAACTTAGATCTTGATAATTCAAATAATAAAGAGTTTAGTTCTTGAATTAAGTCGGCTATAGAATCGTTTGATCAAACAAACAATTTTTTAAAATCTAATATAGTGCCAAATCATGATGGTAAAAATATACCTTATATTACATATGATTATGGCTCAATAACTAACGAATTTAAAGATACTAAAACAAAGTACCCTAATTTAGAATTTTCAAAAACTAAACCTCATTTTGTTCATTTAGCAGGTTATCCATATAATTCAATAAATAAATCATTTTATTGAACTACTAACAATATTTCAGAAAGATATGAAAAAAACACTGGGAAAAAGTCACCAGATACTGAATTTGATACTCCTGGCGGAGGAAAACAAACCTGACCGGGTACAATTTATCCAAATGAGGATATGTCTTCGTTTGGAAAAAACAATCCAAGATCGCATTTAAATAATTTTACTTATAGTTCTTTAAATATATGAAATAGAATTTTTCTTGAAGGATATGGATACACATCTTCAAGCATTTTATCAGGACTAGGATCTGGTGCATCGGGTTCACTTGCAATGAATGAATATGGCTTACCAATAGGCATTTATACCGGAAGTTCAACTAGTGATTATTCGCATTTATATCCAGATTCATCAGAAAGAATTGATGGAGGAAATTTTAGTTATTGAGTTCAAAACTTCACTTCTGTTGCAAAAAGAAATGGAAAAGAAGTGGTAATGCCAGCCTATAATTTAATTGACGATACAAACAGAGCTAGATATGGACTACAAAAAACTTCTTATAGAAGTAATTTAAGGATTTTATACCCAAATGGTTTTGAAAATAATATTAAATCAAAAAAAACAGCTATATTTTTAAAGGGATATTAATCCTTTTTTTATTAAATTGACTGTAAGATGAAAATTTAATTGTTTAAACAAATAATTTAAAAATTTTAGAAATTTAATATTTATATTAATAGTAGTATTATATAAATATGAAAAAAAATAAAATAAAATTGATATTAACATTAAGCGTTTTAAATTTAAGCACTTTAACAAGTGCTATTGCAATTTCTTGTAATAAAACTAGTTTAAATAATTCTGAAACTCACCCGAATAAAGAAGATGATACAACTATAAATAACAAAGGTAATGAGCCTAAAAAAGAAATAGAAAAACCAGAAGATAATGAGTTAATTACGTTTGAAAACTATAAGGCAAAAAATTTTAATGTTTATAAAACAGATGAAAATTTAAGAAAAGAATTAAACGAATTCAAGAGCGATGTAGATAAAGCAAAAATAGAATATAAACCTGAAGCTATAAGAGCAATTGAACATTTTTATTTAAAGCCTTATTCTGCATCATTTGATGAGCATAATTATTTGTCATATTTAAAAATATCTAACTTAGATAAGTATGATGTTAAATTAAATAAAATTACAGTTAGTGAAAATGATTTAAACACAACATTATTCGACATTGATATTATTGAACCTATTAAAAAAATTAAAATAAATAAAAAAATGGAATTAAAATCATCAAATGATATAACTAAATTAATCGATGAATTTACCTCATCAAAAGATTTTGATGATTATTTTGATTATGACAAAAAATTCAAATATAGATTTAGTGCAAATGAAATTTTTACTAAAGAAAATTTCAATAAAATATTTTTAGGAAAAAAAATAAGATATTTCGATTACAAATTTATTAAATTTAATGAAATTTCTAACGATAACAACGTTAGCTTAAAAATAGGATTATATCTACAAAATAAACTTCTAAAAGAACTAGATGTTAATTCACAAAGTTGAACTGGAAGTTCTTATTTTAGCTTGTCTATAAATCAAAAAGTAAAAAAAGACTTGGACTGATATGTAGAAAATGGAAATGAATCGCTTGAGTTAATTGACTCAGTAAAAAAAGCACCATCTATGTTTTTACCATCAAAAATAAAACTAAATGAGGTTTTTAAAATTAAACAATTTGATGGATACAAAATCGAACTAATTAAAGATATGGATGCAAATGGAAAAGAAATTTATGATGATAAAAAGGGAACTTTGGCTTATAAATTTAAAATAACAAAATTGAGTGACAATACCGTTTTTTATTCTAAATCTCATAATATGGAACTGTTAAAATTAGAAGGAGATCCTGAAGATTTTGATAATTTTAATGATAAATACTTCACATCCACTCTTAATAATTTTGAAAGTAATTCATCGTTTAAAGGATTAAAACAACAAGTTGATCAAATAAATGGAACTAATTTTACTCCACGTAGATCAGTTTTTCATACTTATATAGAACCAAGTAAAATGACCAATGCTAATTTAAAATTTTTCTTAGCGTTTAGAAATCCTAACACAGGATTAAAAACAGATAGAGATGTTCCTGAAAATAAAAATATTTCTTCTGATAAAGAAAATAAAGTAAATATTAACGCTTTAAGAAAAGATTGATATTTTGGATTTTATGATGTAAAAGGTACTAATCCAAATGATCAAGGATATATGCAAGATTTAACTTTTAAGATAGGTTTTATTAATAAAAATAATCCTGAAATTCGTTATCATTCAAATCTTATTAAATTAAGTGGATTAACCAATACAATTGCAGATAAATTCTATCCTATGGAGGATTTAAGCAATATTACTTTAGAAAATCTTGAAGTAAATACTGAAATTTCAAAGATAAGCGCTAATGAATTTAGAAATGCTTTTAAAAATAAGAAAACAGAGTGGGAATCATATAAAAACTATATAAAAGTTTTATATTCTGAACATTTCTTTAGTTATAAAAAATATAAATTAGACACATAAATGATAAAAAATACATTAGTGATTTTTCTATTGTAGACATTAAAGAAGCCAACGATAAAGAAGGTAGTTTATATATTAAATTAAAAGGTTTAAATAATGAACAATCTTTAACATGAATTAAAATTAAGGGATTTAAAACCGATTCTAATAGTAACTTTAAACCATTAGATGAATTTGATTTGGTAAAAAGACTTTATGATTGAGCATCATTTCAAAATATAAAATTAATGACTATACAAGAAAACAAAGATGAATTTTTAAGATTTAGAAAATTAGAATTTAAAGTTTCTAACGGTAAATGATTAGCAAATAAAGATAGTAGTAAAATAGAATTTTTAATGCCTAAAAATTATTATGAACCAATTTTTGAAAACAAAAATTCTGATTTAAAAAATCCAAAAATTATTCTTCATTTACCTATAGTTTATAATAATAACATTTCAAATGTTTGAAGTACATTTGCAGCTAATGCCTATTATACTTGACCTACTATTGAGCTAGATTATCAAGAATTGAAAGATAAAAAAGAATTAATTATTAAATCCACAATGAAGGGTGCTTGAAGAAATGGAGGACATACTACAAAAGACTTTAACGTGGTTGTAAAACTAAATGAAAAAGGTATTTCTTTTGAAGTAGTTCCAGAAAATAAAGAATTTAGATTTACTCAAAAATATTATGAAGGATTTAAAGATTATTACGCAAATAAAGGTATAAAAGACGGGCAAGAAGTTAAAGATGAAGATGTGCCTTTAGACAAAGCGATTTATTTTGATACTCATGGTACAAATACCTTTTTAGAGTACAAAAATAATATAAAAAATGAAGTATTTAGTGACAATAAAACTAACATATTTGACTATGACAACGTTAGTTTTAATCAATTTGATAATCCGATTTTAATTAAAACAAATTATAAAGATGGTAAAGCATTTGCTTATAATTTCAACCAAAATGTTCCACAAAAATGAAGCAACGGTTACAAAACAGACTATGAAGTTTTAAGTTTTGAATCGCAAACTGAAGCGGCAAAAGAAATTAGATCTAGAACATTTGCTGGCGGTGGAGGAAGTTATACAATTTTAAGAAAAGTGAATGATGACCCTAATGATTATCGTTATTATGGATTAACAAATCAACATGTTGTAGCTACTACATTTGATATGTGGAATAAACCAACATTAAATGCTGAAAAACAAAAAACCACATATCTAGTTAGAGCTTTTGAAAGACAAGGAACTGAATTATATAATTCGAAAGGATTATTTCATGGACCTGAAAATATGGGAAATATTCCTTATGATGTTTTTTGAAGTGCAATTAGTCCTGTTGATCGCGATTTAACAAAAACTAGGCAAAAAATAGATGCAGCTATAACTATTTTCGATATAAAAGAAACAATTTTAAGAGCCAGAAGAGAATCAAGATTTGAAACTGCAGAATGATTGGAAAATTGAAAAAACCTTAAACCTTTAGATTTTTCTTATGATTATCAATATGAATCATTTTTCTATGACAATTTAGGTTTAGATTATACAATGGGATCTTTTCCTTGAGGAAAACCAACACATTATTTAATTAATAGAACTCCTTACAATGATGATAAAAGAATTTCAATTAACAATACTAATATAACTAGGCTTTTCTTTGGTGGAGGAGCAAGTGGTAGCGGTATTTTAAATAGCAGAGGTGAATTTGTTTCACCTATTAACAGCGGAAACTATAATTCTCTATTTTCGTTTGTTATGAAAAATAGAAATTATGATATGGTAGGTGCAAACAATGATGGGAATCCATTTTTAAAGGATGAAGCCTTCAGTATTATAGCTCATATGTATAGAGCTAATTTATTTGATCCTAGAACTTTTAATTTTAATAAGCAAATGGAAGTTAAATAAGTTTAAAATATTTATCTAACATTATTCAATTAAGATGTAGCAATACATCTTTTTTTCATATTTTCCATATTAACCTATGTCATTGTGTTATATGTAAATTTTAAATAAATATATTATTGAATAATAGTAGTAATATATAAATATGAAATCTAAGAATACAAGAAAAATTCAAATTTTATCATTAGTTTCTTTAATTACTATTTCAAGTTCGATGTTTGTTTCATGTGCACTTAAAAATGTAGAAATTAAAAGAGTGACTAGTGTTTTTCCTAAAAAAATAGAAGACACTAGTTCGACAGAAGAAAAAGAAAATTCTGAAAATTCATTCTTTATTAAAGAAGATCCAGCTGAAAAATTAAAAAGAGAATCAGAAGCTTTAGAAAAATTAAAAGTTGATATTGAAAACTTTAAAACATCTGTAAATGAATCTGAAATTTCTTTTAAACCTGAAGCATTGAAAGCAATAGATAATTTTTACTTAAAACCTTATTCTGCTTCATTTGATAAAAACAATTTTAAATCATATTTTAAATTTGATAAATTAGAAAACTTTGATTTAGAAGTGAATAATATTTCTATTAGCAAAGAAGATATTAATACAACTGTCTTTGATTTAGATGTTATAAATCATGAATTAAAGTTAAAAATAAATAAACAATTTAAATATAAATTTGATAATGACATTAAGTTAATAGCTGATGAAGTTTCTAAATCAGATGATTTTGATTATTATTTTACATATTCTCAGGATGCTAAAAGCAGATTTCTTGCTAAAGAAGTTTTTGCCAATGAAAACTTTTCAAAAGTTTTTACACCTAAAAAAATTAGATATTTTGATGTTAAATTTAAAGAAATAAATCAAAGTAAAAACGATTCTGATGTTTCATTAAAATTAGAATTGTATTTACATGATAAATTCATTAAAGAAATAATAGTTAATTCAAATTCATGAAAAGGAAAAGCATTTTTTAACTTATCACAAGACAAAAAAGCTTTAGAAGAACTTAAATGATACATTGAACAAGGTGTAGAATCATTAGAATTACATGATGTTAAAACAAAAGCACCTACTATGTTTTTACCATCAAAAATTGATTTAAACTCTGTGTTTAAATTATCAAAATTTGATGGATATGAATTAAGCTTAGAAAAAGCCAAAAATAATAAACATGAAGAGATAATAAACGAAATCGAAGGTAAATTAGAATTTAGATTTAAGGTAAAAAATTTAAAAAATAACGAAATTTTTTACTCTAAAAATCACAAGATGGAATTTTTAAAGCAAGAAGGTGATCCAGAAAATGTTGAGGATTTTAATGATGATTATTTTACAAGTAAAAACTCTAACATATCAACAGATAATACATTTATAGATTTAAAAAATAAAGTAGATAAAATCAATGGTTCAAGTTTTTCTCCAAGAAGAGTAGTTAATCAAACCTATATTGAACCTGACAAAATGACTAGTAAGAATTTAAAGTATTTTTTAGCGTTTAGAATACCAAATAAAGGTGTAAATAAAGATACAAATAGACCTGAAAACATTAATATTAGCGATCAAGAAGATACAAAAATTGATATCAATAATATTCGTAAAAATTATTATTTTGCTTTTTATAATGTGCATTCAACTGAGCCAAATGATCAAAATTTTAATCAAACATTAAATTTTAAAATAGGTTTTATAAATAAAAAAAATCCTTTAATTCGTTATCATTCAAAATTAATAAGCCTTAAAGGACTAAAAAATACTTTATCCGACAAGTACTATGCTATAGAGGATTTAAGCAATATAACTTTAGAAAACTTGCATTTAGAAAATGATTTATTAAGTATCAAACCCAGTGAATTTTTAAACTCATTTAATAAAAAAGATTCAAACTGAAGTATTTATAGAAATTATATAAAAGTTAAATATGATGAAAAATTATTTAATTATAAAAAATACTCTTTAGAAACTGTTTCATATAAAAAGTATATTTCAGATTTTGACATTATTGATGTTAAAGAAGCTGATGATAGAGACGGAAGTGTTTATGTAAAACTAGGTTATTTAAACAAAGAAAAAGCAATAACATGAATTAGGATAAAACATTTTTTGAATAGCAACTTAAAAGATTCTAAAAAAATTGATGACTTTGAATTGATAAAAAAATTACATAACGATCCTTACTTTCAATGAATCAATTTAATGACTGTTCAAAGATCAAGAGATGAATTTTTAAGATATAGAAAATTAGAGTTCAAAACTTCAAATGGAAAATGATTAGCTAACAAAGATAATACAAGAATAGAATTTACTATTCCTAAAAATTATTATGAACCTGTTTTTGAAAATAAAAATGCAATTGTTAAGGATCAAAAATTTTTACTTCATCTTCCTATTATGTATAACAATAATATTGCTAAATTATGAGGTACATTTGCAGGAATTTCTTGATGAACCTGACCTAAAATAATTATTGATTACAATAAATTAAAAAATGAAAGAGAAATGATTATTGAAGATCAAATGAGGGGAGCTTATCAAAATGGTTGACCAACAACTAAACCGTTTTATTTAAAGTTAAGACTGACTGATAAAGGTATAGAAATTGAAGTATACCCTAAAGATACAACATTAAAATTCACACAAAAATATTATTCTGATTTTGGGAGTTATTATAAACTTAAAAATATTCCAGAAGGAGCACTTGTAAAAGATAAAGATGTTCCAAAAGATAAAGCTATTTATTTTGATACTAGAGGAGCAAACATTCTTTTAATGTATACAAATAATATAGCTAATGAAGTTTTTGATGATGTAAAAAGTAACGAATTTGACTATGACAATGTAACATTTAATAAATTTGATAATACTATTTTTGTAAAAACTAAGTATAAAAACATCAGCGCTTTTGAATATAATTTTAACCAAAATGTTCCACAAAAATGATCTAGCGGATATAAAACTGATTATGAAGTTCTACCCTTTGAATCTTTAACTCGTGAAGCTGAAGATATAAAAGCTAGAACTTTTGCTTCTGGCGGAGGTAGTTATACAATGCTACGTAAATTGAATAACGATCCAAATGATTATCGTTATTTAGCTGTTACTAATCAGCATATTATTGGTACAACTTTTGAAATGTGAGAAAGACCTTTAATGAACCCTTCTAAGACTAGAACAACATATTTTAGAATTCCTTTTTCTAGACCAAGAACTGATTTATATAACTCATTTGCAGATTTTAAATCTCCTGAAACCGTTATGGATATTCCAATGGATATTTTTTGAAGTGCGACAAGTCCTATTGGAAAAGATTTAAAAAATACAAGACAAAAAATAGATGTTGGTATTTCTGTTTTTGACATCAGAAAAATAATAAAAAAAGCTAGAAAAGAATCAAAATTTGAAGTTGTTTCATGATTGGAAAATTGAAAAAATTTAAAACCATTGACTTTTTCTTATGATTATCAAGATGAATCAGTGTTTTTTGAAAACCTTGCTGTAGATTATACGATTGGAGTTTTTCCTGATGGTAAACCTGCACATTATTTAGTTAATAGAATTAATTATGGTGGAGGCTCAAAAGTTAGAGCAAAAAATAACAATATTACTAGAATATTTACTTATTTTGGAGTTAGTGGTGGTGGTGTTATAAATAGTCGAGGAGAATATGTTGCTGCTATTAATAGTATAAGTTCAGATTCATTGTATGGAGATTTAATTACAACAATGCACTATGATTATATTGGTGGAAATAATGACAAAAACCCTTTTAGTAAACATGAGGGATTCAGTGTTTTAGCACACATGTATCGCGCCAACTTATATGATCCAAGAACTTTTGAATTTAATAAGCAAATGGAAGTTAAGTAAGAAAAATCAAAAAAACAGAATATAAATAAAATATTTGGTTTTTTTGTATTTTTTTTAAAAAATATTAAATTTATTTATTGATATGGAATTTTTTATTAGTTGAGCAATATATTTTGCTTTGCTAAATTTTTTAAGAGCTATTAATAAAAAAAGTTCTTATATATTTAATATATATATATATATATATGAGATAAAAAATTTTACTTTTTAATCTATTATTTAGACGTTTATGGAATTTTTAATATTAATGTTTTAATTACTAAATAAATTTTTTATAGAAATTAAATTACAAAATCACTAATATTTAATGATAAGTTAAATCCTAATTATTTACTTTGAGTGCTAAAAGTGAATAATTTATTAAGAAATTTTAAAAATGATTTTATATTCATAATTTAATTATAATAAAGACGTTAATAATTAAGGAGAGAAATGAAAACAAACACAAAATTTAAATTATTATCTTTAGTTGTGCTAGGAACAACTTTACCAATAGTTGCTTTATCTTGTCAAAAGAAAACTACTCAACCTGTAGAAAAAGATAAAAATCCAAAAGAACCAGCAGGAAATAACACAACTGATAGTTCAAATGTTACACCACCACCTACAAATACACCTGGATCAACAGACTCAGAGCCAAAAAAAGAAGTAGTTGAAGTTAAAACCGACTCTAATTTAACTGACAAAGACTTTTTACCACCAGCAAACGAAGTACCTGAAACTCAAACAGAAGGTAGAGCGTTAATGAAAGCTCTTTTAGACGATAAGGAAAATTGAGTTGCAGCGCCTAACGTTTTAACAAATGAAAGTGTTATATGAGATGCAGTTAAAAAATTAGAAAGAAATGCCTTTGTTGAAGTTAAATATACTATCACAAATAATGGTTTTAAATTTGTAAGTGATAAAAACCAAGATTTAACTAAAGAAATTAAAGCTGCAAAAGATAAACCTAAAGCAGCAGGCCTAGTTGCTTATTTATCTACAGATCCTAAAGAAGCAACATTATTTTATGATGGAGAAAATTTATATATATTTGGTAAAGAAAGTGCTGAATCTAAAAAATATAGAGTGTGAACAGTATCTAAAACATTAACTGATTCACAAAAAGCTAAACTTTTACTAGAAGATTTCTATAACTATGCATTTAATTTAGATAATGTTCATCACGCAAATAATGTAAATCCAGTTATTTATTTAAGCGAAATAAAAAGAATGTGACAAGAAGTACTAATTCTAGCTGACAAAAAAGTTTATATAACAAATAAAAATAACAATGGATATAAAGAATTCATTAATAGAACAGAAGAAAATAAATTTTCAAATATAGATTGAGAAGAAATAAGAAAAGATGCGTTTTTAATGGTTAAAGGTGAAAAAATTCCATTATGAAAATATTACCCAGCATTTAATAATGCATTTATTACTAAACCTGAAGATAGACTGTTAGATTATGAAGAATCAATGAAGTCATTTGTTCGTGTAGGTTCTTACACAGCGCCTTCAAAAGATCAAAAATCAGAAACAGTAGGATTTGAATTTGCTTTATATAAACTAGTAGATGGTAAACCAGTTAAACACTTTGGTGTAGAAACATTCCAAGCTGATTTAGTTTTTGAAGATCCTAAAGCTACTAACTAATTTAAAAGTCGATTAATTTCGACTTTTTTTCTAACTTTGTATTTTCTCTTTAAATAATTTTAATTATAATTTTTACTTTTAGACCTATTTATTAGGTTTATTTTATATTTTTTAAATTTATATATTTGATATAGAGAAGTGCTAACATAAATTTATGAAAGCAAAAAAACTAAAAAATATTAAATTGTTTAGTATATTATCAATTTCTTTAGTTTCAACAACTATTATTATTTCTTGTGCAAATAATAAGATTATTGAGAATAAAGAAAATATAAATAAACTTGAAAACAATGAAGAAAATAAAGATACAGGTAAATTAATACAAGTTGATTCTAATGTATCTGATGTAAGTAAAATTGATAAAGAAAAAAAAGAAATTTCTGATAATTTAAACAGCGAATCAGTAAATACAGCTTCACTAAAAGAAAAAGCCGAATCTATAAAATTAGATCTTAAAGATGAAGCAAAGAGAGCTATTAAAGAATTTTATTTAAAACCATATTCAGCATCTTTTACTAAAGAAAACTTTTCATCTTATTTTAAAATTATAGCTGATAAAAGTCTTGAAACTAAACTTAATAATATCACCATTGATAAAAATAATATTAACTTAATTAACTTTGATATAGAGGTTTTAGACAAAAGTAAAAATGAAAAACTTAATAAAATTTTTACTTTTAAATCTGAAAATAATATTAATGAATTAATTGATAAATTAACTAATTCTAATAATTTTGATGATTATTTTGATTATGATAAATCGATTAAAAATAAATTCATTGTAGATGAAATATTTGAACAAAAGAATTTTGTAAATTATTTTATTCCAAAAAAAATAAGATATTTTGATTATAAATTAATTAGCTTCAAACAAGATGATAATAAGCAAAATGTTTCTTTAAAGATAGGTTTATATTTACAAAACAATGAAATTAAAACATTTGAAGTAACAAGTGAAAATTGAAAGGGTAAACCGTATTTTAATCTTTCAAAAGAAGAAAAAACTAAGTTAGATATTCAATGATATATTGACAAAGGAAATGAATCATTAGAATTAAGAGATTCTTCTAAATTAGTACCAACATTAATTCTTCCTTCTAAAATAGAATTAAACAGTGTTTTTAAAGTAAAAGAATTTGAAGGATATAAAATAACTTTGGAAAAAACATCTTTTCATGATAAAAATGGTTCACTAAAATATAAATTTAAAGTAGAAAATAATATAGATAAAACAGTTACACATTCTAAAGAACATTGAATGGGATTGTTAAGAAAAGAAGATGATCCAGAAAATTATAAAGATTTTAGCGATACTTATTTTTCAACAAAAGATGAATTAAAAACTGATAGTAAATTTACTAAACTAAAAGAACAAGTAGACAAAATAAACGGTTCTAATTTTACTCCTCGTAGAGTATCTAATTTTCAATACTTAGATCCTAGTTCAATGAGCGCGGAAAATTTAAAATACTTTTTAGGTTTTAGAGATCCTAATAAAGGAATAAGTGGTTCAAGAGATGAACCATCAAATAAAATAATTGCAGATAAAGAAACAAAAAATGATATTAATATTAATCACTTAAGAAACCAATATTATTTTGCATTTTATAATGTAAAAGCATCAAATCCTAATTCACAAGGTTTAAATAGAGATCTAAGTTTTAAAGTTGGCTTTATAAGAAAAGACAATCCAGAAATTAAACATCATACAAAAGAAATAACATTAAAAAACCAAAGTAATACTTTAGCTGATAAGTACTATGCCATGGAAGATTTAAGCAATTTAGGACTTGAAAATATTGAAATACAAAAAAATGTAATTCAATCTATGAGTTCAAGCGATTTCGCTCAAAAAATAAATAGTCAAAAAGATAAAACAGAAAATAAATATTATGTAAAAGTTAAATATCAAAAAGATTTCTTTATCTTTAAAAACTATAAATTAGACAATGAAACAAGCCCTAAATATGTAGAAAATTTTTATATTTATGAAGCTAAAGAAGCAAATGATCCTGAAGGCAGTGTTTATATAAAATTAGGTGGATTAAACAACCAGAAATCTATTACTTGATTGAAAATAGATGGTTTTAAAAAACAAAAAGCAACATCTTGATCATTTCCTAAATCTGAACATGAAAAATTCATAGATTTAGCAAACAATGCTAATTTAACGACGATACAAAAAGAAAATAATGAATTTTGAAGATTAAGAAAACTAGAATTTAATGCTTCTAATGGTATGTGACTTGTAAATAAAGATAAAACTAAAGTAGAGTTTTTTATGCCAAAAGAATATTATGAGCCAGTTTTTGAAAACAAACAAGGAATTATTAAAAACGCACAATTTAGATTACAACTACCAATTATGTTTAATAATAAGGTTTCAAATGTTTGAGAACGATTCGGAAAAAATAGAAATTTCTCTTGACCTGTTGCCATATTTGACTATGAAACACTTAAAAATGACAAAAAACTAGTTATAAATGAATTACAAATGCAAGGTGCTGTTGTGAATGGAAAGGTAACTAGAGAAAACTTTAGTATTAACGTTGAGTTAACAGATAAAGGAATAAAATTCGAAATCATTCCAAAAAATAAAACTTATAAATTTACTCAAAATTATCACTCGGATTTAGAAAGAGGATACAATTCAGAAAAATATGCTAATTTAACTAATTTAACACCAGAACAAATAAATAAAGATATAGCAATTTTTTATGATACGCATGGAACAAATATATTTTTAGAATATACTAGCGACATTCAAGTTGAAAAATTTAGTGAACAAAAAACAAATGAATTCAAATATAAAAATGTTACTTATAACCAATTTGAAAATCCGGTTGCTATTGAAAATAAATATAAAAAAGATGAACCATTTAAATATAATCCTAATCAAAACGTTGAACAAAAATGAACCAGCGGTTACAAACCGGATTATGAAGTAATGCCTTATGATTCCGATCTTGATATTATTAAAAATATAGGTGCTCGAACATTTGCTGCCGCTGGAGGATCATTTACTGTTATAAGAAAAATTAATGGCGATCCAAATGATTACCGTTATTATGCACTAAGTAATCAACATGTTGTAACAACAACTTTTGATATGTGAAATCGCCCAACACTAGATGATCCAAATATTAATAAAAAAGCTTATATTAGAGGGTTTAATAAACACATTTCAAATAGTTTATTTAACGCTCCAGGTTATAGCGATGGACATGAAAATATAAAAGATGTGCCTTTAAAAGTTTTTTGAAGTGGAGAAAGTCCAATTGGAAAAGATTTAACCAAAACCAATCAAAAATATGATGGTAATATTGTTATTTTTGATATTAAAGAAGCTATAACAAGGGCAAAAAGGGAATCTAGATTTGAACTTTCTGAATGATTAGAAAATTGAAAAAATCTTAAACCTTTAACCTTTACTTATGATTATAGACATGATTCACCATTTATTGATAATTTAGCTCTTGATTATGCTTTAGGATCATTTCCTGCTGGAAAAAGATCACACTATTTAATAAACAGAGCAAAATTCCAAAACGATGAAAGAATTTCGTTGTACCAAAATGGAATTACTTGCTTATACTTTTCTGGTGGAGGAAGTGGTAGTGGTATTATAAACTCTAGAAATGAATACGTAGGAGCTGTAAACAGTGGTAATTTTGGATACTTATTTGCTTTTGCTTTAGGCACAAGAAACTATGATTATATAGGTGGAAATAATGATTCAAATCCTTTTTTAAAAAATCAGGCTTTCAGTATTTTAGCTCACATGTATAGAGCAAATTTATATGATCCTAGAACTTATGCATTCAATGAACAAATGGAAGTAAAATAAAAATTTTCCTTTTTTTCCTATGTACAAGCGAAATAAATAAAAAAAATTAATAAAATTAATCACAATAAATACAAAAAATTGTGGTTATTTTTTAAATTTTATTTGCTATAATAGAAAAGAATTTAATTAAGGAGTTAATTTGTTTTTTCAGCGACTAAAAAAATTAGGTATTACAAAGTTATTTTATAAATTAAGGGCTGCTTGGGTCAATTTTTGGTCTACAAAAGAAATAACAAGAAAACTCTTTTATACATTGCTACTTTTAGGAGTTTATGTAATAGGAACAACAATAACTTCACCATTTGTAAAAATAAATGCGGGTCGTTCTATTAATGATGATTCATTTCTTAATACACTTAATTTAGTTGGTGGGGGTGGATTAAACCAATTTTCAGTTTTTGCTCTTGGAATTTCACCTTTTATTAATGCCTCACTTGTTATGATGGTTTTACAATCAAGGTTATTTCCACCTGTTTATAAATTAAGTCAATCAGGGCCTCAAGGTAGAAGAAAAATTAATATTATAACTCGTGCTATTACATTAGCAATTTCATACCCACAGGCAATATTTCTAACTCAGTCACTTTCGGCTGGTGGTCAGAGTAGTGCGTTTATTTCAATAGTCCCTGCATTTGGTCTTTCTGAATCATTGATTTCTTATTTTGTTTTACCAATGATACTAATTGCTGCTTCGTTATTTGTTTTGTTTATTAGTGAACAAATTACTAATAAAGGAATTGGAAACGGAACAAGTTTAATTATTTTCTGTGGAATTGCTACTAGATTACCAAGTCAATTTAGTTCTGCTTATAAAATTCTTGTTGGAGATTTACAAAATGAAGGAACATTTGTTGGAATAATTAATTTTTCAACTTACATCTTAATTTATTTAATTGTATTACTTATTATTACCATTATATATAATGCTGAAAGACATATTCCTATTCAACAAACTGGAGCAGGGCGTTCAAGAAATATAAAAGAAATGGGTAAGTTACCAATTAAATTGAATCCCGGTGGAATTATGCCTGTAATTTTTGCAATGATGGTTTTATCATTCCCTACAATGATAGCTAATGTTTTTCCAGGTGATAGCGCCGCTAAGTTTTGAATAAATCATAACTTGCAATTTACACAACCACTTGGTTTAGCGTTATTGATAATTATTACTTTTGTATTCTCATTATTAATGGGAATTCAACAATCTAGAGTTGATAAAATAGCAGAAGATTTTGCAAAAAGTTCGACTTTTATACCAGGAATAAGGCCTGGTGAAGAAACACAAGATTATTTAATTGGTGTTGTTTTTAGATTAAGTGTTTTTTCAGGTATATATTTAGTTATTCTAGTTTCTATGCAATTTGTACAAATAATGACAGGTGTCTTAGATGCTCAAATAGCATTTGGTGGAACAGGAATGATGATTTTAGTAAGTGTTTCATTAGAGACAATAGGTCAAGTTTTGGCTAGAAGAAAAACTACCAAGCTTGCAAAAGCAAAAAGAGTTACAAGAAACAATTTTGATCCAAACAAAAAAGGCAAAGGAAATGGATTATTATGATAAAAGTTACAAAAAATATGATTTTTATGGGGCCACCTGGTGCCGGAAAAGGCTCTGTGGCAGCTGTTTTAGCAAATCAAACTAATTTAATACATATTTCAACTGGTAATATTTTTAGAGAAGAAATTGCTAAAAAATCACCATTAGGACTTAACGTTAAAGAACTTGTTGAACAAGGTTCATATGTTCCTGATGATATAACAAATGCAATTGTAAAAGGAAAAATTTTAGAGTTATGTTCTCAAGATAAATACATAATTTTAGATGGATATCCACGTACAATTGATCAAGCTAAATTTTTAGATAATATTAAAGAAATAAAATTTAGTGTTATTGAATTACTTGCAAATGAAGAAGTAATTCTACAAAGATTAAGTGGAAGACGTTTTTGTGGACAATGTAATGCATCATATCACGTTGTAAACATGCCTTCAAAACTTGGAGAAAATTGTCAAAAATGTAACATTCCATTATTGATAAGAAAAGATGATGCACCTGAGGCTATAAAGATTCGTTTGAAAACTTATGCAGATCAAACAAAACCACTTTTAGACTATTACAAAACTTCAGGCAGATTATTATCAGTTGATGGATTACAAACTCCACAAAAAACTGCTGACGATATTTTAAAAATGTTGTAAAATATGAACTTAAGTTAACGCGAGGTAATTATGATAAATATCAAAACTAATGATGAGATTCAAAAAATTACAAAATCGTGTGCGATCTTGGCAGAAGTTAAACAAGTTTTGTTTGATTTTATAAGACCAGGGGTTTCTTTAAAAGAAATTGATCAATTAGCCTTTAAAGAAATTTTAAAAAGGAATGCCAAACCCGCCTTTCTAGGGTTGTACGGTTTTCCAGCAACAGCTTGTATATCTGTAAATGAAGAATTGATCCATGGTATACCTTCAGAATACATTTTAAAGGAAGGCGACATCGTAAGTGTCGATGTTGGATGTATTTGACAAGGTTACAACAGTGACAGCGCTTTTACAAAGGGCGTTGGAAAAATTAATCCTCAAGACCAAAGATTGATAGATGTAGCAAAAGGAGCTTTTGAAGCTGGACTTGATGCTATTAAACCAAATGCAAGAGTAGGAGATATTTCCTTTGCAGTTGGACAATATATTAAAAAGAATAAATTATATACACCTTCAGATTTCTGTGGTCACGGAATCGGTAGAGCATTACATGAAGATCCAAATGTACCAAATGATGGTAAAAAAGGAACTGGTCCACTTTTAAAAGATGGAATGGTAATCTGTATTGAACCGATGATTACTCAATCAAAAAATATTAAAATTTTAAGTGATGGATGAACCGTTGTGTCTACAAATAAGACAAATACTGCTCACTATGAACATACAGTTTTAATTAAAAATGGTAAGGGAATTGTTCTTACGAAAGGAATCTAATTGGCAAAAGATGCTATAAAAATGAACGCCGTTGTAAAACAAGCTTTTTCAACTGATTTATATGAAGTTGAACTTGAAAACGGTTTAGTTATAAAAGCTCATATATCAGGAAAAATGAGAGTAAACCATATTCGTATTTTACCTGGTGATTCTGTAGAAGTAGAAATTAGTCCATATGACTTAACTCAAGGCAGAATAACATACAGACATAAATAAGGAGATATTATGAAAGTTAGAGCAAGCGTTAAAAAAATGTGCAAAGATTGCAAAATTATCAAACGTAAAGGTGTTAATCGTGTAATTTGTAAATTACCAAAACACAAACAAAGACAAGGATAGGAGAAAATAATGGCTAGAATTTTAAACGTCGAAATCCCAAACGATAAACGTGTTGTTATTTCACTAACATATATTTATGGTATTGGACCATCTTTAGCAAAACAAATATGTGCTGAAGCAAAAATTGATGAAAATGCTCGTGTTAAATCATTAAGCGAAGAGCAATTATCAAAAATTCGTGAAGTTGCAAAACAATTCACAACAGAAGGTGACTTACGTAGAGAAGTTACTTTAAACATTAAACGTTTAATGGAAATTAAATGTTACCGTGGTATAAGACACCGTAAAGGATTACCAGTTCGTGGACAAGTTACACAAAAGAATGCTCGTACACGTAAAGGTCCTAGAAAAACAGTTGCTGGAAAGAAAGGTAAATAATCATGGCTCGTAAAACAAAGAAAAAAAACATTACTAGTGGTGTGGCTCACATACATTCTACAAACCAAAACACTATTGTTACTTTTGCTGATGAAGCTGGAAATGTTATTGCTTGATCTTCAGCGGGTGCTATTGGATACAAAGGTACAAAGAAAAAAACACCTTATGCAGCTGGTTTAGCTGCTGCTGCAGCCGCTGAAGCTGCTAAAGAACACGGTTTAAAAACAGTTAAAGTTGAACTTAAGGGATTAGGTTCAGGTAAAGATGCTGCTAGAAAACAAATTGAAGTTTCAGGAATTACAGTTACTGAAATTAAAGATGTTACACCAGTTCCTCACAACGGAACACGTCCTCCAAAACGTATTTTAAAACGTGAATCAAAAAGATAATTAAAAACGAAAGCAGGTAAAAATGGAAAAATTTCAAAAATTAGACTATTTAGAAGTACCTTCAAACTCAAACACCAGTGATTTTGAAAACAAATTTATTATTCAACCTCTTGAAAGAGGATTTGGTACAACATTAGGTGTAGCTTTAAGAAGAGTGTTATTATCTAACATTACATCTTTAGCTCCATTTTGTGTAAGAATCGAAGGTGTTACTCACGAATTTCGTGGTATCGAAGGGGTAGTCGAAGACGTTCCAAGTCTTATTATGAATTTAAGAAAAGTTCGTTTTAGCTATGATCCTGAATTAGTTAAAGATGATGATATCATCAGAGTTGAATTAAAAGCTGATCAAGTTGGTGAAATTAACTCAAGATATTTAGAAGTAGTTGACAACTTAAACGTTGAAGTTATTGATCATAACGTTCACATTGCTGAAGTTAGTCAAGAAAATGCTTTAAGGTTAGAATTATATTTACGTCCTGGTAGAGGTTTTGTTTCAAGTGAAGAAAATAAAGCACTTGTAAGCAAATTAGAAGCTCAACTAGAAACAAAAATCAAAAAAGGTAAATTTATTGCTGTTGATTCAAACTTTTCACCAGTTGAAAAAGTTAATTATGTAGTTTCTGAACTAAACTCATCAAGTATTAAAATTGAAGAAAAATTAGAATTTAATGTTTATACTGATGGTACAGTAAAACCTAAAGATGCTATTAAACAAGCAGCTGACATTTTAATTGCTCATTTTAAAGAAATTGGAAATGTAGATGAAATTAGAAATGATATTTTTGAAACAGCTGATGATAAAATTACTGATAATCAAGAGACAGATATTGATATTACTCAATTAGGACTTTCAGTTCGTTCATTAAATGCTTTAAGAAGAATTGGAAGAACAAAAGTAAGTGATATTTCAAAAATGTCATATGAAGAACTAGAACAAACAAAAAATCTAGGTAAAAAATCATTAGATGAAATTGTGCAAAAAATTAAAGAGCACGGTTTTGAATTAAGAAAAGGAGATGAATAAAATGGCTAATCCTAAACAATTATTTTCACGTGATACAAAGTGAAGACAAGGTGTAATGCGTTCATTAGTTAGTGAATTATATGCTAATGGAAGAATTACAACTACTTTAACTAAAGCTAAAGAAGTAAGAAGACATGCAGAAAAAATGATTCAAAAAGCAAAAAACCCTACTTTAGCAAACCGTCGTATCGTTGCAGGATTTTTACGTCCACTTGTATTAAAAGACCAAACACCAGTTTTAAGTCACTTATTTAATACAATCGCACCTAAATATAAAGATAGAAATGGTGGATATACAAGAATCATTAAATTGCCTACAAGACTTGGAGATAACACAAGAATGGCAATTATTGAATTAGTATAATTTAATAATAACTATAATAAAAATATAAGCTCACCACTTATATTTTTTTATATTTAACTACACACAAGGCAAATACGGCAAAACCATTATATAAAAAAGCACGAATGCAAGTGCTTTTTATATGGTTTTTAATTATTTAACAACAATGTTTTTTATGCTGCTTGCTTCACCATAAAAACTCATTTTGTGAGCAAAAGGAGTATTTGTTTTACTATCACCAAAATTAGCTTCATTACTTGTATAAACAGCATGGTTTATTAAAACATCTAATAAATCTCCACCTTCGTAATCTAATGTAACATTTTTAGATTTATCTGCATATTTTAACATAACATATCCATCACCACCAGCTAACAAGAAATCGTTTGTAACAATTGTGTACTCATTAGTAGCAACAATGTCTTTGCCATTAATTTTAATGCTTGCTTCTTCAACTGCGTATTTTTTTGTTTTTCCTTCACCTGAACCAACTATATTAAATTTAACATTTGATGAGAATTGGCCAAAAGCACCACTTTTCATTTTTGAACCCGCATGCATAATAGCTGCTTTTAAAGTATCACCTTCAACTTTGACAGCTGAAATTCTATTTCCAAACGGTAAAACTCCTAAAGCTTGGCCACGTGTTACATCGCCTATTGCAATATTTGCACGTAATCCCCCTCCGTTCATTAATCCTATAACAGTATCTGCGTTATATTTTGAATCATCCTTTTTAGCTTTAACAACTTCATCTGCTATAGCATTAGCTGCGAATAACCCTAGATTAGTTTGCCCTACTCTTCCTTTTCAGAACTCAGTTCCATCTACATTTTGTAAAGTAACATGATCAAATACAACTGTATTTTTAAACGCTACTTTATTGTTTTCAACACCAAACTTGGTTTCTAAATCTTTAATTAAGTTTTTAACGTTATCATTTTTCTTACCAAAAGCTGCTAATTCTACTTCATTAATATCTCTTAAGCTTTGTGTAACTGACTCAATTTTTCCAGTTTTTTTGTTAACTACTAAATCAATTTCTCCTAGATATTGAGTATAAGCTTCAGTTTGAGTTAAATAAGCTTGATCTCCATCTTTTTTAGCTATATCAACTTTATTGTGCGAATGTCCATCTAAAACTAAATCAACATCTAATGCATTTTTAGCAAAATAATTTGAATCTCATTTTTCAATGTTTCTTCCTATACCTAAGTGAGTTAAGGCAATAACAAAATTTACCTTTTCCTTATCTCTAATTTCAGATACTGTTTTATTTGATGATTCAACCGGATCATTAAATAAAACATCTTTTGAATTGTTAGGATGAGAAGTAATGGTTGTATCAGGAGTTGTGATTCCCATAATACCAACTTTAAATCCGTTTGCAACTTCTTTAATAATATATGGTTTAAATGGTAATTTACCTTTTTTGTCTTCACTAACTTTGTCGTTATATACAACATTAGCTGATAAAAACGGCATTGTTGAACTTGTTGCTTTGTTTAGTTCTAACATATGATCTAAACCAAAATCAAATTCATGATTTCCGATTGCTATTGCATCATATTTCATTTCTTTAGCAACTAATGAAATAGTTTTACCTTTATCACTATCAGAAAGTGGTAAACCTTGAATTAAATCCCCGGCCGATAACAATAATGTGTATTCTACATTTTCTAAAAATTCTGCTAGTGTATCCATTCCTGAATAATTATTGTATTTACCATCATCAAATTTTAATCTTCCATGTTCATCATTTGTATGAAAAATTTTTAATGTTTGTGTATCTGAATCTTTTTCAGCTAAGTTAAGTGCTTTAAAAGTTGTGTTTATTTTTGATCTTAATTCTTTTAACTCAGATTCTTTTGAAGCTACAAATTCCTTTCTCGATGTTTTTAGTGCTTCATCCTTTTTGTTCTTGTCTATAGCAACTTTCATTGCTTTAAGCTCTTTAGCATAAGTACTTAATTTTGTATTATAAGCCTCCATTGCGTTTTTATAATTTACTCTTGCTACTTCAAGACTTTCTTTATTAACAACTGGATCTTTTTTGTCTTCTTCAGTTTTGCCTGTATTGTTTGTTGTTGTATTACATGCTATTGTAATTGCACTAGTAGCAATTAAAATAGGTGTAATTGAACCTAATAACATAATTTTTTTGAATCTCATATTTCTCCTTGTTTAGTAAATTTTAGTTCTTTTCAATTATACTTAATGTTTTTTGAAAAATAAGAATATGGAAATGTGGAATTGGCTATAAAAGCAACAAAAAAAGGCAACTAGTGCCTTTTAAAACTATTTCCTCAAAAATGATTTTACATTATTCAAAGAAAGTGAACGCTAAGTTCCAAGAGCAGCTACTCACGTAAAGTAGCAACCATTCGTATCGAATGCATCAACATGATAATAACATAAAAATAAGGTGTATTTTAAATTAAATTTTATTTTTTGTTAATGAGGTGTAAATGTTTGCATAAAAAAAGCATGTTACCATGCTTTATTATTTTATTTCTATACCATTTAATTCAATTTTTCCGCCAGCAGCTTTTTTATCTTCTAATCATTTTGTTCCAGTTAAAGCTTCAATTCCAATTGTTTTTAAACTTGGAAAATGTATTAATTTAAGATTAGCTGCACCAAAAAAAGCAAATTTTTCAAGAGTTTCTAATTTAGGCGCATAAATTTTTTCTATTGATGAACCAATAAAAGAAAATCCCCCAATTGATTTAGCATTTTCAAGTCTTAATTCTTTTAATTTGTTAGTAGCATTAAACGATGTTTCACCAACAGTTTCAACATATGGAGCGTTTACATATTCCACAGCTGTGTTTTTAAACGCATGTCTTCTAATTGTATGTATTGCTTTATCAGTTATATAAACTTCTTTTAAATTTTTATCTTTTAATTCTCATAAAACGCCATCTCTTACATCAAATTTATCAATAGGAGTTCCCGGTCTTGTTTCTTCAACCTTTTCTAATTTTTCCTCTGGTTTTTTATCTTCGGTTTTTTCAGTTGTAGTTGTATCTGGAACTTTAGGTTCTTCTACTTTATCAGTATTTTCTGTTTTGTTAGCTTCAGTATTTGTTGTGTTTGTAGGATTTGTTACTTCATTATTTGTATTTTTATCACCCTTATCAGTTGTTGAAGAATCTTTGCCTGTATCTTTATTTACATCTGGTTTAACTTCAGGTTTTTTATCATCTTTTTTTGAGCAAGCGATCACTACCATTGGAGCAAGTAATGAAACGACTCCTACACTTAAAAGTAATTTAATTTTTTTAGTCATAAATAACTCCTTATATTTTTTAATAAATTAAAAATATCTTAATATACCTATATTTTACTTAACTTTAGCACTTTTTAGAAATTTATTAATTACTTTACACATGGAAAAGTCTTTTATTTTCATAAAAATTAAATATATTTTTCAATATGAAAATAAAATTTAAATTTCAATTTATAACTGCATAAATTTTTGCGTATTTATTAAAACATATTTTTTAATCTTTTTCTATTTTTTTTAGAGCACTTTAAAACTAAATATTTACAAAAAAAATACTTTAAAGTATAATATGAAAAGTTATTAGGGAGATATATGATTGCATTAGTAATTTTTATGATTATTTTATCGGTAATAATTATTATCGTATCTTTCATTATGTCACCTGATTCTAATGCGTTTTCTGGAGCTTTAGTTGGTTCAGGGGATCTAGATTTATTTAAAACATCTAAAGAAAGGGGAGTTAAAAAAATTCTTAAATACACAATGTTTACATTAGGCATAGTACTTTTGATTGCTGCCCTTGTTTTAAGAATCTTTATTTAACAATTAATGAATATAAAAGAGGAAATTTTAAAATATTTAAGAACATCTAACCAAGTTAGATCATTTTTAAATATTGCTAAGGGTTTAGGAATTAAACCAAATAAAAATAAAGACTTAACAAAAGCTTTACAAGAAAGTCAAAAAGAGTTTTTAATTTTTAAAAATGAAAAAGATGAATATTTTGCTCCTATTTTCAAAGAAGAAATAGAAGGTAAATTGTCACTTTCTAATAATGGTAGATTTGCCTTTGTTGACTATAACATAGACGAATTAGCAAATACTAAAGATAGTGTTTTTATAATTAAAAATAACTTTAATGGCGCTATTCATAATGACTTAGTAAAAGTAAAAATTTTTATTGATAAAACTAAAGAAAAAGAACAAATGCTTTTTGGTGTTGTTAGCCAAGTTGTTCAAAGAGCAACAAATACTCTTATTGGTTTTGTTAAGAAAAATGGACTTTTTGTTGATTTTGAACCAATTGATAAAAAATACAAATTTAATAAATATAAAATAATTGCTTTACAAGAAAAAGCTAGTTTAAATGATCTAGTAACAGTAAAAATTGAAGAAATAAAAAATAATTTGATTTTAGTTTCAATTCAAAAGGTAATAACGAACCAAGCTGATACAAAACTTTTTATAAAAGCTTATTTAGAAGGAGTTGATGTACCTAAAGTTTTTGGTTCAGAATTAAATGAAGAAATTGCTAAAATTCCTGAGGATATTTTTAATGAAAATATTTCTAATCGTACAGATTTTACTGATGAATTAATAGTAACAATTGATGGTGATGACACCAAAGATTTTGATGATGCAGTTAATGTAATAAAAAAAGAAAATGGAAATTTTGTACTTTCTGTTCATATCGCTGATGTTTCATATTATGTAACTGAAGGAACAAAAATTAATGATGAAGCCTTAAAAAGAGGTACGAGTATTTATTTGGCAGACCAAGTTATTCCAATGCTACCCGAAGCTTTATCAAATGGTATTTGTTCACTTAATCCAAATCAAAAACGTTTTGTTTTAAGTGCTATTATGGAAATTGATCAAAATGGTAACACACTAAAAACTGAAATAAAACAAGGTATTATTGATAGTAAATATCGTTTAACATACAAACAAGTAAATAACTTTTTTGAAAACAATCTTCTAGATCCTACTTGATTTAGAAATAATGAAAATCTGAAAATTGAGAAGTTTAATTTAGATAAATTAGCAAAAATGTTAAATGATGCTAAAGAATTAAGCTTAATTTTACACAAGTTCAAAATTAAACAAGGTTATATTGATTTTGAAATTAATGAACCTAAAATTTTATTTAATGAAGATGGTTCAGTAAAAGATATTACGTTTTATCCTCGTGGATTTTCTGAAGTTTTAATAGAAGACTTTATGGTACGAGCCAACGAAGAAGTTGCTAAATTTTTAAACAAAAATAATTTTCCTGCGATGTATAGAGTTCATGAAAAACCAGATGAAGACAGATTATTATCGTTTAAAAACGTTTTAAACACTTTAGGGATTAAAGCTAATATTCCAACCGGGAACATAACTCCTTTATTGTATTCAAATGTTATTGAAACAATAAAAGAACAACGTAATGATGAATTTATAAAACTTTTATTTTTAAGAACTATGCAAAAAGCTGTTTATTCTGGTGATAATATAGGTCATTTTGGATTAGCATCCGATTGTTATTGTCATTTTACAAGTCCTATTCGTAGATATCCAGATTTAGTTATTCATAGAATTTTAAGAGAATTAGTATTAAATAAAGAATTAAATAAAAAAGAAGACTTAACTAATTTAGTGTATTCTGTTTCTAAAGCCAATTCAGCTTCAGAACAAGGTGCTGTAGAAGTGGAAAGAAAAGTCAATGATTTACTATTTTCTGAGTATTACAAAAACAAAATAGGAACAAAATTAACAGGGCAAATTGTTAGTGTTGTTAAATTTGGTTTTTTTGTAGAATTTGAAAATAAAACAAACGCTCTTGTTCATAAAAGTGTTTTAATGGATAGTGATTTAGAACCAAATGATGCTATGACACAGTTAAAAGGAGCAAAATCAACTTACACTATTGGACAAAACATTGATGTTATTGTTGCAGCTGTTGACTTAGCTGATGGAAAAGTAGATTGTGTTCCAGAAGTGTTTTATCAAGACTTTTTAAAACAAAAAATTAACCGTCGTGCAGTAAATGATTCACATTTAAGAAAGAATTAATGAGTAGAAAATTAGTAAAAAATTCACTAGGTTTTGATAATGATTTATATGTGATTCAAGATAAAGACATGTTTAATTATTCAGTTGATACTATCCTTTTAGGGAATTATGTTTTTTTAAATAAAAGCACTAAAAAAATGTTAGAAATCGGAACTAATAATGGAGCTTTATCAATTTTTATTGCTTCAAGATATAAAGAATTAAAAATTGATGCATTAGAAATTCAACAAAAAGCTGCAGAATTAGCTCAAATAAATGTTAAGGAAAATAACTTGGAAAAACAAATTAATGTTATTAATCAAGACTTTAATGTTTTTTGAAAAGAACATTCTAAAAAGGCATTAAAAAAATATCAAAGCATAGTTTGTAACCCGCCTTTTTATCCTTATGATAAATCAAAAATCAAAAAAAATATTTCGCAAGAAAAGCTTATTGCAACTCATGAAATATACCTAAATTTAGATCAAATTTTTGCAGGATCTAGCAAAATTATAGAGCAAAAAGGATTTATAACTTTAGTTTTACCTGTAGAACGATTAGTCGATTGTTTTGAGTCAATGAGAAAGCATCGTTTTGAACCAAAACGAATACAATTTATTTATCCTAGAGTCGATGATAAACCCAAATTTGCCTTGATTGAAGGAAGATACAACTCAGGTTGAGGTGTTCACTTTTTACCAAATTTATACTTACATGATCAAAACGATAAATTAAATCATGATTATTTAGATAGTATTAAAAAATTATATAAACCAATAAAAGTAGGAGCAGAAAATGAACAAAAATAAAAAAACTTTTTATATTACAACACCAATTTATTATGCTTCTGGAAATTTGCACATTGGTCATTTATATACAACCACATTAGCATGAACTATAGCTAATTACAAAAAAAGTAGAGGTTATGATGTTAAGTTTTTAACAGGTAGCGATGAACATGGTCAAAAAATATTTTTAAAAGCTCAGGAAGCTAACATTTCTGCACAAAAATATGTTGATGATTTAGTTAAAAATTATAAAAAAATGTGAAGTGATTTTGGTATTGATTATGATTATTTTAGCAGAACTACTAACCAAAACCATAAAGAAACAATTCAACAAATTTTTGAATTATTTTTAAAGAAGGGAATAATTTACAATGGAAATTATGAAGGTTTATACTCTGTTTCAGATGAAGAATTTTTTACAAAAACTCAAGCAGTTAAAGGTCAAGACGGAAATTATTATCACCCTTTAAGCAATCACAAATTAAGCGTTGTTAAAGAAGAAAGTTATTTCTTTAAAATGTCAGAATTTCAAGAATGATTGAAGCTTGAAATACTAAATAATCCTACATGATTAAACCCTCAAAAAGTAATTAATGAATTAAATAATAATTTTATTTCTAAGGGACTAGAAGATTTATCCGTAACTCGTTCAAATGTGTCATGAGGAATAAAAACTTTAAGTGATCCAAAACACACCATATATGTTTGACTTGATGCTTTATGTAACTATATTAGCGCTTTAGGTTTTAATTTAAAGAGTAATACAAACACAGATTTTGAAAAATATTGGCAAAATGGTGACGAAATAGTGCATTTATTAGGAAAAGAAATTTCAAGATTTCATTTTATTTACTGACCAATATTTTTAAAAGCATTAGATATTAAAATGCCTTCAAAAATGATAAGCCATGGTTGAATAATCACTCCAACTGGAAAAATGTCTAAATCAAAAAATAATGTTATTGATCCTTATGATCTTTTAGCAAAGTATCATCCAGAAATGATTAAATACTTTTTTGTCTCTAAAATTAATCTAGGAGAAGATGGAGTATTTGATATTAAATTATTTGAAGACACCATTAATTCTGAACTAATTAATAATTACGGAAATTTGGTTTCAAGAACTTTAAAAATGATTTCAAACAGCTTTGATAATGGAATCAAACATAAAAAGTCTGATGATAATATTCATAAAAACATCGATACAGCAATTTTAGAATCAAAAGAAAAATTTATTAAATATTTTGATGAATTTAACTTGTCCACAGGTTTAAAAGTTGCAATAGACTTAGGTAATACACTCAATAAATACATCGATGAGACAACTCCTTGAAAATTAACAGATCGTTTAGATGAGTTAGAATTAATTTTGAGTAGATTACTAAACGGTATTTATGCAATGAGTACTTATTTAAAAGTCGTAATGCCTCAAAAAATGAATGAAGTTTCAAAAGCATTAAACATTGAATTTGATTTAGAACAAGTACAAAATTTTGAAAAATTTGATAACAAAAAAATGGAAAGTAAATTTTTATTTTTCCAAAGAATTAAATAAAAATAATTATTTGCAATATTTATGAATAAAGTAAATTTTTTACTAAATTTGATAATATTAATAAGTAAAAAGCAAAATAACAAAAGGAGATATAATTATGATCTTTTTAAGAGCCACAAAATATGAATTAAACCCTGAAAAAATGAAAGGTTTTGTCGATTATTTATACATATTTGTAAGTAAATCAAGACTAGAAACACAAAATCTATCATTTGAATTTGGCTTGAATTCTGAATCAGAAGTTATTTTAGTAGAAAGATGAAGCTCAAAAAGCGATTACCAAGCTTTCATTAAAAAAGATGAAGTAAAAAAAGAACTTAACGTTCTTGAAAAAATGGCATATAAAACAACTGAGTTGTATGCCTTTGATACAATCAGATAATTAAAACGCAAAATTATGCGTTTTTTATTTTTTTGTACCTTATTTTAATAAAATATATAAACAAGATCATTTAAGGAGATATTATGAATAAAGAAGAATTAAAGAAAAAATTAACTGACTTACAATACAGAGTAACACAAGAAAATGCCACAGAAGCACCTTATACAAATTTATATGATGAACACTTTGAAAAAGGAATTTATGTTGACATAGTAGATGGAAGCGTATTATTTAGTTCGCTAGATAAATATAATTCTGGATGTGGTTGACCAGCATTTACTAAGCCTGTCGATAAAGTAGTAGAAGTTGTTGACAAAACACATGGAATGATAAGAACTGAAGTTCGTTCTAAAAATGCTGATAGTCATTTAGGACACGTTTTTACAGACGGGCCTAGAGATAAAGGCGGATTAAGATATTGTATTAATTCAGCTTCGTTAAGATTTATTTCGTATGAGAACATGGAAAAAGAAGGATACAAAGAATACTTATCATTATTTGATAAAAAATAAATATGTTTTATTTAATTAACAAAACAAAAGGAAATTCATCTCGTAAAGAAGTGGATCTTTTTTCTAAAAAACTTAATCATGTAAAAATGGGTCACAGTGGAACACTAGATCCACTTGCAACCGGTTTATTACTAATAGCAACTCAAGAAGATACAAAATTACTTCAATATATTACTTTTAAAAACAAAAAGTACTATGTGCATGGCAAATTCGGTTATGCAACTAGCACTTATGATGTTGAAGGTGAAGTAACTTTTACAAGCAATAATATGGTTACTGAAGAAGATTTTTTAAGTAATGTTAAAAAATTATCAACTTTAAAAACTCAAATACCACCAAAATTCAGCGCAAAAAAAATAAACGGAAAAAGAGCCTATGAATTAGCAAGAAATGAGAATTTTGATTTTGAGATCAAAGCACAAAATATTGAAATTTTTGATTATAAAGTAGTTTATTTTGATTATCAAAACCAAACTTTTGGTATTGAATTTAATGTTTCAGAAGGAACATACATTCGCTCTTTAATTTACGATTTAGGACTAATGTCAAATTCGTATGCAACAATGACTGATTTGGTAAGAACTGGAATAGGTGTTTTAGATATAAGTGAGTTAAAACAAGAAGAATACGTAAAAATAGATCCATTTAGAATTATTCAACTATCACATTATAACTATACAAAAAGTGAACAAAAACTATTAAAAAACGGAGTTGGTTTTGAAGTAAAATTAAGTGATCAAGATACAATTTTGTTACTAAATCAAAACAAAGAAATTAGTGGAATAGCACAAATTAAAAATTCTTTTTTAAGTGTTAAGAAAATATTCCCTGAAAGGATATAAATGAAAAATATTAAAGAACAAATTAAAATAGCTGCTTTTGATATTGACGGAACAATTATGCCTTATGGCAACAGAGTTTTTTCAGATAATATTAAGTTAATGTTTAAAGAATTAAACAAAAATAAAATAATTAGTGTTTTAGCTTCAGCAAGAGAATTTGCAACTATTGGGGATTTTTTAGAACAACTTGAAGGTCTTGATTATTTTATTGGTGCTAATGGAGCATTTATTTACGATGTAAAAAATAAAAAAAATATATATGAAGTTTCAATTGATAAAGAAGAAATAAAAGACTTATATTTAAATTTTGAAAAAAGAATGAATGGATTTAGTATAGCCGATTATGATACTGTACACAAAAACAAAAACTTAGATATAAGTACATGATTTATCGGACCTAATTCTCATAATTATATTGACATTGATTTTGACAAAATGCGTTCTGGTCGATTACATATTGTTTGTGTAGCCACTGAAGAACCAAAAGAACTTACTATGGACTTAATGGAATTTATTAAGAAAAAAAATTATAACTTGGAAGTCAATTCAGTTTGATCTCACGGACTTTTTATTGGATTAAAGAATGTAACTAAAAGTCACACATTAGATATTTTGACAAAAAAATTAAATTTATCACATGACAATTTAATAGCTTTTGGAGATAGTTCTAATGATTATGAAATGGTAAGAGATGCT
Organism: Mycoplasmopsis alligatoris A21JP2; assembly: GCF_000178375.1. Taxonomy (GTDB): domain Bacteria; phylum Bacillota_I; class Bacilli_A; order Mycoplasmatales; family Metamycoplasmataceae; genus Mycoplasmopsis; species Mycoplasmopsis alligatoris. Next base: position 252,083 of record NZ_ADNC01000027.1, read on the forward strand.
TTCTATGGAGTTGCAATGGAAAAAGCAAATCAAGAACTAAAAGATGTTGCAAAAGATGTAGCAATAGACTGTGATTATGATGGTGCTTATCATAAATTAAAGGAGTTAAATGTTATTTAAAAATCATGAACCTTTTTACGTTTATGATATAGAAAATTTTAGCGCTCAGGATAATGATGTTTTTATTATGGGGGCTTTTGAAAGTTTACACTTAGGACATTATGAATTGTTTAAAAAAGCAAATAATGACTTTTCAACACAAAGAAAAATTTTAGTTTATTTTAATAATTCTGAACAAATGACTAAATTTAATTCTACTTTTTTTACAAGTCAAAAAATTAGAGATAAATGAATTAGTAAAATAGGTTTTGATAGTGCTATAAGTATAGATTATAGTCAAATAAAGAATTTAGAAGGCAAAAATTTTATTGATTTAATTGCTAATTCTAAAAAAACAACATTTATTGTTGGAGATGATTTTAAATTTGGATTTAAAGCAAAAAATACATGAAAAGATATTTCGAAATTTAATCCTATTTATAGTGTTATCTCTGTGCCTATTTTAAAGGTAAATAATACAAAAATATCTACTTCCAAATTAAAAGAATTTATTGAATTTGGTGATATTGAAGAACTTAATGATTTGTTACTTTTTAAGTATACCTTTAGCTCTACAGTAAAGATAAATAAAGAAATTATTTTAAATGAAAATATACAAAAACTTCACAGTGGTGTATACATCATAAGAATTTTATATAATCAAATGCTTTATTATGGCTTATTGCATGTTACCTTTAATAAAGAATATTTTTTAGATTTTATTGATTTTAATTTAGAATTAAAAGATAATATTCTAGTTGAAATCATCGTTGAAAAACAACTCAGGTTAACAATTTCTCAAAATAATGATCAAATAACTCTACAGGATAGAGAAATATGTAAAAACTATTTTTTACAAAATACTTAGTTTATTTTATTATCAAAAAAAGATTTTTGAATATAATATAAAAAGTTAAATGATTAACTGAAAAATTCTATTTCTAGGTTTATATTAACAAATATATGCTTGGATAGAACATAATTAAAATATAGGAGAATTATGGTTACAAAAGATCAAAAAGCAGCTTTAGTTAAAAAATATGGAGCTAATGCTAAAGATACAGGTTCAACATTTGTTCAAATCGCTATTTTAACAGAAGAAATTGAAGCATTAAAACCTCACTTTTCAAATAACCCAAAAGACAACCACTCACGTCGTGGTTTCATGGCTAAAATTTCAAAACGTAGAGTTTTATTACAACACTTAAAGAAAACTGATTTAGATGCATACAACAAATGTTTAGCTGAACTTGGAATTCGTAAATAAATTTACATTTAAAAATTCTCCACAAAGAGAATTTTTTAATAATTTATTTAACGCTAAAAAACTTTTTCTTTAAGGCTTTTTCTAAAATGTCACCTTTGTAAATAACATCATTTCTAATTAAAATTAATTTATCAAATAATTTTATATATAAGACAAATAAAACAACTAGTATTGTTAAAAATATCACACAAATAATTCCAAAAATAGTTGAAATTATTATTGATATTTTAATTTGATCATTAAATACATAAGATAACCCTCATAAAAAACCTGAAATTGAGTTTAAAAATATTAATCAAGTAATTACAATTAATAAAATAATTATTTTTAATGAATTGATTAAAGCAATAGGTGGCTTAGTGGTGATAGCTATTTTAAACTCCATAAAACGAATTTGTACATAATTTGTCACAAATCACTTAATAACATGACTAAAAAGATATAGTATGTATAAATTATTATTATTTTTTCTGTAATTATTAATACAAAATAAATAAAAAATATTTATAACTGCAAACCCCATAAAAATAAAAGATAAGTTATTTATTATTCAACCTAAATAAGCTAATGCTTTTACTTTTGTACCGCTCAATAAAAAAGCAATCCCTATTAAAAGTGAAAGTGATGAAACTAAAAGAATTAATTTAAATTTACTTATTGCCTTCATATTACTTTAAATTATATAATTTAATAACTAAAAAATTTTGCTAAGTTGACAAAAAGCCAAATAGTTTTTTATTTGTTCACATAGTTAAATTCTATTAATAATAAGTCGGAGGTAAAGATGAAAGATGAAAATCAAAAAAATATTATTATCAAAGAAGCTTTAAGTTCGATTGGTAAAAAATTCGGAAAAGAATCTATTATGTTATTAGGTGGTGTGCCTGATATAAGTATAGATACATTTTCAAGTGGTTCTTATGCACTAGATAAAATTCTAGGCATTGGAGGATTTCCTAAAGGAAGAGTTATTGAAATTTATGGACCAGAAAGTTCAGGAAAAACAACTGTTTGTTTGCATGCCATTGCCGAAATTCAAAAAAAAGGCGGTATAGCTGCATTTATTGATGCTGAACATTCAATTGATCCAGTTTATGCTTCTAATATAGGTGTAGATGTAGATAATTTAATTCTATCTCAACCTGATTCTGGTGAGCAAGCACTAGAAATAGTTGATATATTAGCAAAAAATGGAAACATAGACTTAATAGTTGTTGATTCTGTAGCTGCACTTGTGCCTGAAGCTGAATTAAACGGAGACATGAAAGATCAACAAATTGGAATGCAAGCTCGTTTAATGTCAAAAGCTCTAAGAAAAATAGCAGGTAATTTAAACAAGAACAAAACAACAGTTATTTTTATAAATCAAATAAGAGAAAAAGTTGGTGTTATTTTTGGTAATCCTGAAACAACTTCAGGTGGAAGAGCTTTAAAATTCTATTCATCAATTAGAGTGGAAGTAAGAAAAGGTACATCAATAACTGACACTAAAGATATTATTGGAAATGAAGTTAAATTTAAAGTGGTTAAAAATAAACTTGCAGCGCCATATAAAAGTGCTGTTAGTGAAATTATTTTTTCTAAAGGAATTAATAAAACTAATGAATTATTAAACTTTGCCATCGAAAAAGGCTTAGTAATTAAAAAAGCTGCATGATATAGTATTGATGAGAAAAATGTTGCGCAAGGTCAAAAAGCAATGGAAGCTTATATAGAAGAAAACATTGAATTTAAAAATGACTTACTTAAAAAACTAGAATTAAAATAGAGCATATATAATATAATTAAAACATGAATAAAAAAGACTTAACGTTATTATTTTTGGGTGATATTTTTGGTGAACCAGGAATAGCTATTGTTGAAAAATATCTTCCTAGTTTAATCAAAGAACATAATATTGATTTTGTTATTGCACAAAGCGAAAATGTTTCAGATAGAAAAGGTTTAACTGAAACAGATTATTTAAGATTAAAAGAAGCTGGTGTTTCAGCTTTTACTCTAGGCAATCATGTCTGATCAAAATCTGACATTTTAAAAATAATTAACAATAAAGATGTTATTAGACCTCTAAATATTGAAACAACTTATCCAGGTCAGGGAACGAGTGTTTTTATGATTGGTGATAAATCTTTAAGAGTTACATCGCTTATGGGAATAACTTTTAATCATCTTTTACCTCCTTGAGAAGAAGAATATGCAAATAACTTTTTTGATTGTATAGATCAAGTAATAGAAAATGATGAAAAAACAGATTTTCACTTTGTTGATTTCCATGCTGAAACAACTTCTGAGAAAAATGTTTTAGGTCTATACTTAGATGGAAAAATTGATGCTATCTGTGGTACTCATACACATGTTCAAACAAATGATGCTAAAATTCTTCCAAACGGAACTGCCTATATTACCGATGCAGGAATGTCAGGTCCCATGAATAGTGCAATAGGCGCTAATTATGAAGAAGTTTATCAAAAAATGAGATATGGATCGCGTTTAAAATACAAAGTAAGTACTAATGTTGCTCAATTTAATAGTGTTTTAATTAAACTTTCTACAAATAGAAAGACTAATACAATTACTCCTATTAATATAATGCCTAAATAATTCAGGAAGGGGAATCCCTTCTTTTCTTTTTTATTATATTAATATATACATATACGCGCGCGTACTATATATAATAGGTTATGTTAGTCCATTACTGAATGAAAAATTCATGCTAGAAAAAAAATAAAAATTTTGTTTGACATTTTATTTTTTACCATATAATAGATAAGCAAGCCCGTTGAGGCAAACAAAAAAGTTCTTTGAAAACTAGATATATACAATATAACATGACAGTCAATTTTTTCGAGAGTTTGATCCTGGCTCAGGATGAACGCTGGCTGTGTGCCTAATACATGCATGTCGAGCGGAGTTCTTCGGAACTTAGCGGCGAATGGGTGAGTAACACGTGCCTAACGTGCCTCTTAGATTGGAATAACGGCTAGAAATGGCCGCTAATGCCGGATACTTATTAGCTTCGCATGAAGTTAATATAAAAGGAGCGTTTGCTCCACTAAGAGATCGGGGTGCGTAACATTAGTTTGTTGGTGAGGTAAAGGCTCACCAAGACGATGATGTTTAGCGGGGTTGAGAGACTGATCCGCCACACTGGGACTGAGATACGGCCCAGACTCCTACGGGAGGCAGCAGTAGGGAATTTTCCACAATGGACGAAAGTCTGATGGAGCGACACAGCGTGCAGGAAGACGGCCTTCGGGTTGTAAACTGCTGTTATAAGGGAAGAAAAAGTAGCGTAGGAAATGACGTTACCTTGACGGTACCTTATCAGAAAGCAACGGCTAACTATGTGCCAGCAGCCGCGGTAATACATAGGTTGCAAGCGTTATCCGGAATTATTGGGCGTAAAGCGTCTGTAGGTTGTTTGTTAAGTCTGACGTTAAAACTTGGAGCTCAACTCCAAATTGCGTTGGATACTGGCAARCTAGAGTTATGTAGAGGTAAGCGGAATTCCTTGTGAAGCGGTGAAATGCGTAGATATAAGGAAGAACACCAATTTGGCGAAGGCAGCTTACTGGGCATATACTGACACTGAGAGACGAAAGCGTGGGGAGCAAACAGGATTAGATACCCTGGTAGTCCACGCCGTAAACGATGATGATTAGCTGATGGGAACCATCGGCGCAGCTAACGCATTAAATCATCCGCCTGAGTAGTATGCTCGCAAGAGTGAAACTTAAAGGAATTGACGGGGACCCGCACAAGCGGTGGAGCATGTGGTTTAATTTGAAGATACGCGAAGAACCTTACCCTCTCTTGACATCTTCCGCAAAACTATAGAGATATAGCGGAGGTTAACGGAAAGACAGATGGTGCATGGTTGTCGTCAGCTCGTGTCGTGAGATGTTCGGTTAAGTCCTGCAACGAGCGCAACCCTTATCCTTAGTTAAATATTCTAGGGAGACTGCCCGAGTAATCGGGAGGAAGGTGGGGATGACGTCAAATCATCATGCCTCTTACGAGAGGGGCAACACACGTGCTACAATGGGAAGTACAAAGAGAAGCAAAACGGCGACGTTAAGCAAATCTCAAAAAACTTTTCTCAGTTCGGATTGGAGTCTGCAACTCGACTCCATGAAGTCGGAATCGCTAGTAATCGTAGATCAGCTACGCTACGGTGAATACGTTCTCGGGTCTTGTACACACCGCCCGTCACACCATGGGAGCTGGTAATGCCCGAAGTCGGTTTTGTCAACTACGGAGACAACTGCCTAAGGCAGGACTGGTGACTGGGGTGAAGTCGTAACAAGGTATCCCTACGAGAACGTGGGGATGGATTACCTCCTTTCTACGGAGTACAGTTGTTACAAAAAGTCACAACACACACATTTATAGACTAATTTATAATAAACAAGGCGTCATGTTCTGATGATATTAGTCCATCAGGTATATCTAGTTTTGAGAGAACTTCTCTCTTTTGTTCTTTGAAAACTGAATAGTAAAGAATATTGATATGAACAACGACATCAATAAATAAAATTAACAAAGATAATTTGTCAATTTGTTTTGATCATCGAGAAATTTATTACATTAGTAATAATTCATTGAAATGTCTTAAAATACATCAACAATAGGAAAATACATAACAATTAAAATTAATATATTTGAAGTTGTACTTTTAAATAAGTAAGAGTTTGTGGTGGATGCCTTGGGTCTGGAAGTCGAAGAAGGACGTGATTACCTGCGATAAGCCTCGTGGAGCTGGATATACGCTTTGATACGGGGATTTCCGAATGGGGAAACCTAATTAGGGGAAAGCCTAATTGCTTTGCAATGAATAAAATAGTTGCACAGACGAGATACGTTGTGAACTGAAACATCTTAGTAGCAACAGGAAGAGAAAATAAATAATGATTCCATCAGTAGCGGCGAGCGAACGTGGAAGAGCCCAAACCAACACATGTTGGGGTTGTAGGACAGTCTACATAAAGTTACAAAACTTTATCATAGCAGAAGAAGCTGGGAAGCTTTGGCATAGAGGGTGATACCCCCGTATGCGAAATGGTAAAGACTTTTGACTGTATCCTGAGTAGGGCGGGGCACGTGAAACCCTGTCTGAATCTGCCGGGACCATCCGGCAAGGCTAAATACTAACCAGACACCGATAGTGAACTAGTACCGTGAGGGAAAGGTGAAAAGAACCCCGGGAGGGGAGTGAAATAGATTCTGAAACCACTTACTTACAATTAGTCAGAGCCCGTTAATGGGTGATGGCGTACATCTTGCAGTATGGACCGGCGAGTTATGTTAACATGCGAGGTTAAGTGGAAAAAAGCGGAGCCGCAGAGAAATCGAGTCTTAATAGGGCGTTTAGTATGTTGACATAGAACCGAAACCAGGTGATCTATTCATGAGCAGGCTGAAGCTTGGTTAAAACCAAGTGGAGGGCCGAACCGTAGTACGCTGAAAAGTGCCCGGATGACTTGTGAATAGGGGAGAAATTCCAATCGAACTTGGAGATAGCTGTTTCTCCTCGAAATAGCTTTAGGGCTAGCGTGTGATGTTAAGTTTTGGTGGTAGAGCACTGAATGTGGAATGGCCGCGCCTAGCGGTACTGACTATAATCAAACTCCGAATACCATTACGTATCATCATGCAGTCGGAACCGGGGTGCTAACGTCCCGGCTCGCGAGGGCAACAACCCAGATCGTCGGCTAAGGTCCCAAAATCGTGTTAAGTGAGAAAGGTTGTGAGATTTCATAAACAACTAGGAAGTTGGCTTAGAAGCAGCCATCTTTTAAAGAGTGCGTAATAGCTCACTAGTCAAGAGATCTTGCGCCAATAATGTAACGGGACTAAAACACGATACCGAAGCCACGGGTACGAAAGTACGTTAGAGGAGCGTTCTTATCAGCGGTGAAGCATGACCGTAAGGACATGTGGAGCGATAAGAAGTGAGAATGCCGGTATGAGTAACGATTCGGAGTGAGAATCTCCGACGCCTATTGGGAAAGGTTTCCTGGGGAAGGTTCGTCCACCCAGGGTTAGTCAGGACCTAAGGAGAGGCTGAAAAGCGTATCCGATGGACAACAGGTTAATATTCCTGTACTGCCTAATATTAGTGATGGAGTGACGGAGAAGGATAATAATACCCATTATTGGATTTGGGGGTAAGCAACAACTGGTGAATGTAGTCAAATGCGCATTCTGTAACTGGGAGTTGTGATGCATAGTGAACGGCAACAAGTAGCGAATTTTATGATTTCATGCTTCCAAGAAAAGCTTCTAAACGTTTAAATATTAGGCACCTGTACCGAGAACGGACACACGTTCCCAAGATGAGTATTCTAAGGCGAGCGAGAAAACCAATGTTAAGGAACTCTGCAAAATGACCCCGTAAGTTCGCGAGAAGGGGCGCCCATGTAAATGGGCCACAGTAAATTATGAGGGGCAACTGTTTATCAAAAACACAGCTCTCTGCTAAACCGCAAGGTGAAGTATAGGGGGTGAAGCCTGCCCAGTGCCCGAAGGTTAAGTGGATGCGTTAGCACTAGCGAAGCGTTGAAATGAAGCCCGGGTGAACGGCGGCCGTAACTATAACGGTCCTAAGGTAGCGAAATTCCTTGTCGGCTAAATACTGACCTGCACGAAAGGCGCAATGATCTCTCAACTGTCTCAACATTGGACTCGGTGAAATTATGGTCCCAGTGAAAACGCTGGGTACCCGCATCAAGACGAAAAGACCCCATGGAGCTTTACTATAACTTCGTATTGGAACTTGGCCTAACATGTGTAGGATAGGTGGGAGACGGTGAGACTGAGGCGCTAGCCTTAGAGGAGTCGACCTTGAAATACCACCCTTGGTATGTTGAGTTTCTAACTTGCCGCCTTTATCAGGTGGGAGGACAGTGCGTGGTGGGTAGTTTGACTGGGGCGGTCGCCTCCTAAAAGGTAACGGAGGCGTTCAAAGGTACACTCAATACGGTCAGAAACCGTATGTAGAGCGCAAAGGTAGAAGTGTGCTTAACTGCGAGACCAACAAGTCGAGCAGATGCGAAAGCAGGACTTAGTGATCCGGCTGTACGTCATGGAACGGCAGTCGCTCAACGGATAAAAGTTACCCTGGGGATAACAGGCTTATCTTGCCCAAGAGATCACATCGACGGCAAGGTTTGGCACCTCGATGTCGGCTCATCGCATCCTGGAGCTGGAGTAGGTTCCAAGGGTTTGGCTGTTCGCCAATTAAAGCGGTACGCGAGCTGGGTTCAGAACGTCGTGAGACAGTTCGGTCCCTATCTGATGTGGGCGTTGGAATATTGATGAGAGCTGCTCTTAGTACGAGAGGACCGGAGTGGACATACCGCTGGTGTTCCAGTTGTTTCGCCAGAAGCATAGCTGGGTAGCCAAGTATGGAAAGGATAACCGCTGAAAGCATCTAAGTGGGAAGCCTCCTCAGAGATGAGTATTCCCTTGAAATTCCTTGTAGACGACGAGGTTGATAGGATGGAAGTGTACGTGTAGTAATACATTCAGCTGACCATTACTAATAAATTGAAAGGTTTAAAAGTAAGATGTCATTTAAGACATTTTAATGAATTATGATTAATCTTTACTATTCAGTTTTGAAAGAACAAGCCCAATGAGGGCATTTTTTTATTATTTTTGCATGATACATAAAATATTAATATATTTCTTGTTATATTCCATTTTTTGAATATAATAAAAACTATGAATAAATTAAATAATAAACAATTAGTATTTTTCGGATTCAACTTCGTTGTTGGATTTGGTTTTATTGCTACAATGTCTGAACTTGTTGTTAACAAAGGTTGAGGTATTTTAATTTTTATTATTTCTTCATTTATTGCATTAACAGTTGCTTTATCTTTTTCAAAGTTAGCACATAAATACCCAGATACAGTGGGTGGAACTTATGCTTATTCAAAGCCAGTATTTAATCGGCCATTACAATTTTTTGTTGGATGGACACAGTTTATACAAGGGTTGTTGATAAGTTCAACAACCCCTTTATTTTTTGCAACCATAATGAAGGAATTTGATAAAAATCCTGATCATGAGATTTATTATACGTTAGTATCGTTAGTGATATTTTCTATAATTATTCTTGTGGCAACATTTGGAATTAAAACAAACAAATATGTAATCTTTATTTCATCAGCACTAAAGTATTTAGTTATAGCAGGAGCGGTTTTACTTTTACTTGTAAACTTATTTAAGGGACTTTACAATGGACAAGTACAACCTGATTTAGGAGGTAGTGATACTATAGCTAAACCATCGCTTTTATTTGCTGGGATAATATCATTTATTATCGCCTTTGGTGGTATAGAAAGTGTTGCTATTATATCTAAAGATACAAACGTTAAAAACTTTAGAAAAACTTTAATGTTTATCTTTGGTTTAATATTGATATTTTACTTTATAGTTTATATCTTATTTATATTCCAACCTAAAACAGTTGGAGGACCTACTTTTGCTGGATTATATAATTCATCATTAGGATTAACAGGATTGGTATTGTTTGGGATAGGAATGTTCTTTAATAGACTATCAGCTACTTCATCGTTTATCTTTGGATACTCACGTGCTTTAGTAGCGCTAGCATTTGATGGATTTTTACCTCAAGTATTTACAAAGACCAACAAACACGGTGAATACAAAAACGCTATACTATTTTTTGGACTATTAAATATAGTTGTAATGTTTTTAATTGGATTATTACCTAAACTAATTTCATCTGATTCACAACTTAGTGAAACGTTTTCTAAACTTCTAGGAGTTATAGCCATATTCTTTTTAATGCAGTACTTTATAACCATTGTTATTGCTTTAATAATGCACAAAAAACAAATATTAAAAATAGCTATGTGAGAATACATAATATACGTTGTAGGATCAATAGTAATTATGTTTTGTATATTAAGTTACATGTTCCCTGTTATGTTTAATATTTTCCCATTAGAAGTTAAAGAAGTATGAGATATAGGTAACACAATTGTTTTAGTTAGTTTAATTGCAACAATAGTTCTAGGTTACTTAATTTCTTATTTATACTGGTATTTAAAGAAGCGTAAAGAAACAAATCAATTACAAACACAAACAAGCACACAAAATTTAGATTTAAATTCAGACACTAAAAAAAACTAATTTGCCTTAATCAATTGCCTTTTGGCAATTTTTTAATTCACTTTTTTATGCATTTATTTTTACATTTTTTATCAATATTTAGGATTTAAATTATTTTTTAAAAAAAAAACTAATAATGACCCGTTTAAAGGAATTGTTACCATACAGTAAATCAAATTATCATTTTCTAAATTTTTAACAAAAAAGTTAAGAAATCGCTCATAAATACCACTAAAATGGACTTTTTTAGCTTAAAACTATGCAAAATGAAAATTTTAAAAATTTGAAAAAAACCTATTTAAAAGGTATATTTTCATATTTTTCCACAATTTATATATATTAACTTCATTATCTTATAATAAGAATATGCAAACACAACATAGGAGATTTATGAGAACAAAAAAATTACTAATTACATTAGGAGCACTTAGTGCAATTACACTAGCTGGAGCTATTGCAGTTTCTTGTGGAACATCAAGCACAGCAAAATCTGCATCAAATACAACAACCCCAACAACTGCTCAATCACCAAGAGTAGCTATATCTGATCCAGATAATCCAAGATGATTAAAAGCACAAAAAGAATTATTAGCAGCATTTGATTCACACAAAATTGGAGCCGTTTCTTCAATCGTTAAAGATCAAACACAGCAAAATAGTTTTATTGACTCAGCAGTAGCTGGAGGAACAAAAGGACTTATTATTGGTGCTGTTGATGGAAACACAGTTTCAGGTTCAGTTACAGCAGCAGCTGGCAAAGGCGTTAAAGTTGTAGCTTATGACCGTTTAATTTCTGGAACAGATAAATACGACTGATATACAACATTTGATAACAGTAATGTAGGTGAATTACAAGGTTTATACTTACTATCAGGAATTTACAAAAAAATGGATGCACCATTTAAAACAATGGAAGAAGCAGTTGCTCATGCAACAGCAAACAAATTAAGTGAAGAATCATTTGTTTATACACTAGGTGGTGGTCCATCAGACAATAACTCAAGTTTATTCTACGGAGGAGCTAAAAAAGTTATAGACGCAGTTATGAAAGTAGATTCAAACTTAAAATTTGCAAGAAACAATGAAAGCTTTGAAGTCGCAGCAGTAGATAACTGAGATTATTCTAAAGCACAATCAGGAACACAAACATTCTTAACATCATTTGCTAAGAAAGATAAAATAGTTGCAGTATTAGCACCTAACGATGGGATGGCTAATGCAGCTATTACAGCTTTAAAACAATTAAAATTAGACACAAGTAAAATTTCAATTACAGGTCAAGATTTTAACGACGATGCAATTATGCATATTAAAGCTGGTGATCAATTAATGACAATTTATAAACCAGATTCAAGTTTAGCAAAAGTAGCTGTAGCAATTCTTAAAGAAATCATGAAAGAGGAAAATGCTTCAAAAACACCTGAGCAAGTATTTGAATTAGTTAAAGCATCATTACCTGATGATTTAAAAACAATGGTAACTTTAGATAAAACACAATACAAATCAACAGATACACACAACATTAATACAATTATTCTTACACCTACAGTGGTTACAAAAACAAATATCTCACAATACGAGGGAAAATAGTTTAAACCCATATAAAAGGGTCTTATTGCTTAAGACCTTTTTATTAATAACAATAAAAGGAGGGCTATGAATCAAGAATACATTTTAAAACTAAAAAACATTACAAAAATTTACGGCGCAACCAAAGCCTTAAGCGATGTAAGTTTTGAAGTTAAAAAAGGCCGTATTTTAAGCCTTGTTGGAGAAAATGGGGCTGGTAAAAGTACACTACTTAAAATCTTTTCAGGGGTTATACCTCATGGTAAATACGAAGGTGAATTATTTTATGAAGACAAACTCGCTAATTTTGCTACCATTAACGATTCAGTTTCAAAAGGAATTGCTATTATCCATCAAGAGCTAGCAATTTCTCCTTATTTAACTGTTTGTGAAAATATGTACTTGAATAATTACATTAAAAAATTTGGAGTTATTCAGTGAAACAAAATGAATATCGAATGCCAAAAGTATTTAAAAATGGTTGGTCTTAATATAAGTTCAGATACTGTTGCAGGTACTTTATCGGTTGCTAATCAGCAATTAGTAGAGATAGCAAAAGCACTTTCAAAAAATGCAAAATTAATATTTTTTGATGAACCTACTTCTTCACTTAATGATTCAGATAGTTTTAAACTACTTGATATTATGAAGGATTTACGTGACAAAAAAGGTGTTACATCTGTTTTTGTTTCACATAAACTTAATGAGGTTTCTTATGTAGCTGATGATATTGTAGTTATTCGAGACGGAAAATTTATTTCTTCTTATGATAAAAATACTAGAGCAATTAACGAACAGGAATTAATTAAAGACATTGTTGGTCGTTCATTAGAAACTAAATTTCCACCAAAAAACCCTGATCGCAAAATTGGGCAAACAATATTTGAAGTAAAAAATATTAATATCTTAAACCCTAAAGTTTCAAACCATTACACAGTTCAAAATGCTTCTTTCGATTTAAAACAAGGTGAAATAGTTGGTATTTCTGGACTTGTAGGTTCTGGAAGAACAGAACTAATGTTATCTATTTTTGGTAAATACTATAATAGAATAGAAAGTGGTGAAGTTTTACTTAGAGGCAAAAAAGTACATTTTAAAAATCCTAAAGACGCTATACGTAAGGGTATTATGTATGCTAGCGAAGATAGAAAAAACATCGGACTTATTCAATCTTTTTCAATTAAATACAACATAAATTCTGCGTCCGAACATATTTATGCAAAATTAGGTGTATATAGCTTAAACAAAGAGGAAAAAGGTTCACTTCAATATTCAAAACAAATGGGTGTTAAAACAAAAAATATTAATAATGAAGTTGAATCACTTTCTGGTGGTAATCAGCAAAAAGTAGTTGTTGCTAAAGCTTTATCGACCGATTTTGATATATTAATAATAGATGAACCAACTAAAGGAATTGATGTTGGTTCTAAATATGAAATTTACGAATTACTCATTGAATTAGCAAATAAAGGAAAATCAATAATTGTTATTTCTTCTGAAATGGAAGAATTAATAGGTATAACTGATCGAATTTTTGTTATGGCTCAAGGAAAAATTAAGGGTCAAATTTTAACCAAAGATGCAACCCAAGAAAAAATAATGCAAATAGGTTTATTATAAGGAGGAACAATGGAACAAAAAAAGAACTTCATGGATAAATTTCGTGAAGGTGTTGATGGCGCTGCTAATTCATTTGCTCAAGCAATTAAACCGGCAAGTGATTTAGTAAAAAAAGTATTTGCAATTCCAATGCGTAATAAATATTTTGCTGCAACAGTAAGACACATTCAGAAATTTTCAATGTATTACATTTTACTTGTAATCATTATGATTTTTACAGGGTTTAGTAATGGAAATTTATTACACCCGGATCAAATTATTTTGTTAATTCAAAATAACTCATATGTTATTTTATTAGCATTACCAATGACATTGGTCATTATTTCAGGAAACATCGACTTATCAGTCGGTAACATACTCGGATTTTTAGGATTTGTTTCCGTAATTGTCTATAACACAACGGGAAATAGTATTATTTTAACAATTATTTGTACTGTTTTAGCAGGTCTATTAATTGGTATGACTCATGGTGTGTTAATAGGATATTTAAAAATTCCAGCATTTATTATTACTTTAGGTTCTATGTTAGCATTTAATGGTGCTAGATTAGCAATTAATAATGGTGCTGCTTTATTCCCACAAAACGGATTTAATTCAACATTTGTTCAAGGTGTTATTGGAAGCTTCCCTGACATGCAAATTAATGGACAGTTTTGAATAGTTGCTTTTTCTATAATAACCTTATTTACAGTGGTTTTAGTTGCTTTAAGAGTTTATTCATATACTAAAAAAGCAAAAGCAAAATTACATGTAGAAAATGCTTTTATCTTTTTAATTAAAACAATTTTATATTCAGTATTTGGTTTAGGATTAGCAACTTATGTAGCCCTAAGCAGAAGTGGATTACAATATTTTATTCTTTATGTAATGATTGCAGTTTTATTATTTGTTTTTATAACTAAATTTACAACTTATGGACGTAGTGTGTATGCAATAGGTGGAAACAGAAAAGCTGCTGAATTATCAGGAATCGATTCAAGAAAAACTAACTTTATTACATTTACAATAATGGGTGGAATGATTGGTTTTGCAAGTGTTGTTTTAACTGCAATTTTAAATACAGCAAGTGCAACAGCCGGAATTGGTTTTGAATTACTAGCTATTTCATCAGTATTTGTTGGAGGAGCTAGTGTTTGAGGAGGAATTGGAACTATTACTGGAACAGTTATAGGATCATTTATCTTACAAATTATTAACCAAGGAATGCAAATTAAAGCAGTTCCAATCCAAATTCAAGAAATTGCCAAAGGTATGATTTTAATTGCTGCTGTTGGATACGATGTCTTTTCACACCGTAAAATAACTTAAAAATATATAATAGGTTTATATGATTAATAATAACAAAATAGCCGCTGTTGATATAGGCGGAACTAATACTCGTTTTGCTCTTTTTGATGAAAAAGGCAAAATTAAACTTAAGAAAAAAACAGCAACAAGTTTTGATAACTCTGCTCAAACATGTGATTGAATTTTGAACTTAGTTAAAGAACATAAAATTGAATACTTAGCTTTATGTATTCCTGGACCAAGTAATTATGAAACTGGTTTAATTATAAATCCTCCAAATTTAAGAGGCACATGATTAAACTTTCAAATGAAAGATTATTTAATGTCTAATTCAAATTTAAAATTTATTGCTTTTGAAAACGATGCTAATGCTATGGCTCTTTCTAACCATTTTGAATATGGAATGAATAAAAAACAAGTAAGTCAATTTTACACTGTCAGCACTGGCTTTGGTAGTGGATTAATAATAAATAATTCAATTTATCATGGAAAAAACTTTTTAGCACAAGAAATTGCTCAAATTCCAGTTAGTCAAAATAATTTTTCTTCAGCCCACCATATGAAAAATAATTTTGCTATAGAATTACATTGCTCTGGACGTGGATTGGAAATAAAAGCAAAGGCTTTAAAATTAGCAAATAATGCCCAAGAGGTCTTTGAACTAGCCAAAAAAGGAAATAGTATTGCACAAGATTTAGTAAATCAAGCTTCTGATGCTCTTGCAAGAATGTTTGCAATAAATGCTGGAATGTTAGCCCCACATAACTTTTTTATTGGAGGAAGTGTTGGACTAAACAATAAAGAATTTATTCTAGAAGCATTTAATAAAGCTAAAAAAATGTCTGATCCTGTTCATTTTGACAATGTCAATTTATATTATGATAAAAATGGTGATGATAGTGCTTTGTATGGATTATATTATTTAATAAAACATTATTTAGGTTAAAAAATAAGTTTCGGCTTATTTTTTATTTTGCTTTAAAAATATCTTTTTTATATATAATAAATAGGCTTAAAAATTAGCTTTTAAAAAAAATAAAAAATATTTGTTGATTTGTTTTTTTGATATATAATAGTAAAGCATTAAAGCAACACATTTAGGAGAAGTAGCTCAGCTTGGTAGAGCACTTGGTTTGGGACCAAGTGGTCGCAGGTTCGAATCCTGTCTTCTTCACCATGTGGGGGGATAGCTCATTTGGCTAGAGCGCCTGCCTTGCACGCAGGAGGCGGTGGGTTCGAATCCCATTCTCTCCACCATTATTATGGCACTGTAGCTCAGTTGGTTAGAGCATCCGGTTCATACCCGGAAGGTCAAGAGTTCGACTCTCTTCGGTGCTACCATACGGTATAAAAAACTAACTGTTTGATTAGGACCTATAGCTCAACGGTTAGAGCAACCGGCTCATAACCGGTTGGCTACAGGTTCGAATCCTGTTAGGTCCACCAGGGTGATTACCCAAGTCTGGCTGAAGGGACTAGTCTTGAAAACTAGCAGGGGATGCAAGTCCCGCGGGGGTTCGAATCCCTCATCACCCGCCATTCGTCTTTAATGACACCTTTAATATAGCGGAGTGGAGCAGTCGGCAGCTCGTCGGGCTCATAACCCGAAGGTCGTAGGTTCAAGTCCTGCCTCCGCAACCATATGGTCCAGTGGTAAAGTGGTTTAATACGCCTCCCTGTCACGGAGGAGAACGCGGGTTCGATCCCCGTCTGGACCGCCATTTATGGCCCTGTAGCTCAGTTGGTAGAGCAACAGATTGAAGCTCTGTGTGTCGCTGGTTCGATTCCTGCCGGGGCCACCAAAAACCCTTATCTGTGAGTACTAAGTGCTTAGAGATAAGGGTTTTTTATTATTTTTTTATTCAATTTTTAAATAAAAAATTTTTAATTTGCCTTGTTTATAGTCAAAAAAAGAAATTTTTTTAAAAGAAATAATCTATTTAGAAAATATTTTTTTTATTTTTTTTACTACTAAATTCTTAAGATAGTGAGTATATATAATAAAAATAGGAGGCTAAATGAAAAAAAGCAAACTATGATTTTTATCATTAATACCATTAAGTAGTTTTGTAGCAATAAGCAGTATACAAGTTGGTGTTGATAATAAAGCAGAATGAAAACAATTTGACAAAGACGGAAACTTGTTTTTATGAACTGGAAAAGAAAAACCTAAGGACAAAAACGGAACGGAAATTACAGGTTTTAGTTTAGTAGATATAAGTAAATTAAATAAAGAATTTTTAGAAAAATTTAACTTATATGACTCGCTCAAAGATAATTTGGGAAAATTGTATATTAAAGATTCATCCTTAATTAAGGTAGGATTTATTGAATACAAAGCTGATCTTAAAAAAATAGAAGAAACTCAAAGCAACTTTTTATATAAAATAACAACTAAACATTTTAGTCCAAAAAACGATGGTACAAGTACTCATGGACAATTAATGAGCACCGTTTTTTCAAATACTAATCAAGGAATTTATCCTTATGCTCAAGTTTATGTTGTATCAATTAGTGATTATGATAACCAATTTGCTGCTATGGAATATCTAAAAAATGAAGGTATTAAAATTATAAATATGAGCTATGGAGTAAAAAATCAAAAAAATTCTGATGCATACGATTACTCTATTTCTCAATATATAGATAAGTTAGCTTACGAAAATGACATTTTATTTGTTTCATCTGCAGGTAATGATAATCATTTAGGAGCATATTTATCAGATAAAGATGGAGCGGTTAATTCACTTGTTGTAGGATCAGTAAATAAACATGATGATTTAGAATACTTTTCTGATAGAAAATGAGATGAAAAGAAATTAAAATATTTACCATTAAAACCAAATATAGCAACTTATTATTTAGATCATATAATGGGAACTAGTGGCTCTAGTGCTGTAACTAGTGCTTTAGTTGCTTATTTAATGAATTTTTATAATGTAAAAAATCCTAGTGATATTGTTGCACTTTTATCTGCTCTTTCAAAATCAAAAGATAATCAAAGTAATCAATTGATTTACGGAATAGGAGCGGGAATAAGTAATTTAAAGGATTTATCTCAATATACAAATACCATAAATATAGCACACAAATCAAAACCTGAGTTAATAGGAGATTACTTAAAATTAAAAGATAAAGAATTTATTGAATTGACTGTGCCAAAGGAAAAAAAGGAAATTTCTATAGGATTATATTGGACCTCAGATGGAGAATATAAATTAAGTAATAATCAAAAATTTTCTCGTTATGATGACTACAATATCGAATTGTATAAACAAGAAAATAATGAATGAAAAGAAGTAATTAAGTCTACAGAAAACATTAACAACCAAGAAATTATTCGTTTTAAAAATGAATCAAACAAGGAAGAAAAATATAGAATTAAAATAAAATCTGCTACAAAAACACCACGTAATACATACATTTCTCTAAGTTATATTCTTAGATAAAAAATAATAATAAAAGATTAATCGAATAAAAGCGATTAATTTTTTTAGTTTTTTCTCCATAAATACCTAATTTGTAGCGGTTTTTTAATTATTGTATTTTTAAAATGTAATATAATTTAAAAATAATTATGGAGGTAACATGAGTATCAAAAAGAAAATTTTAATTTTTACAAGCTCAATTATTTCAATTGCTACTTTATTTACAAGTGTTTCTTGCTCTCAAAGAGCTGATGAGTACAAAAAAAATAAATTGTTAGTTGATGAATTTATCTTAAATAACGAGTTTCATGAACCACCTATTATTAATTTAGAAAAACATAAAGAATCAAATGCTTTAAAAGATATTGAATTAATTCAAAAAAACTTTAGAGCAGATACTTTATGATGTTTAGAAAGTTTTGAATCACCAAGAAACAAAACTTTTAATAACAAAGTTTTTACTTATGAAATTAGTTCAGTTAACCATATTTTAGGAACAACTCAAGCTGAAATTAAAATAAAAGTTTATTTAAAAGATTTCTTGAATGAAGAAGGTAATCCTTTTTATTCAAGATTCTATACTGTAAAAATGGATGGGTTTAAAAGTACACCAATAAATCATAAACATTGATTAAAAACAGACGAAAAAGATTCATGTGAAATTTGCATGACATACAATAATTAGGAGAAAAAATGGATTATAAAAAAACATTAATAATGCCAAATACTAAGTTTGAAATGAAAGCAAACTTAACTCAAAAAGAAGCATTATTTAGAAAAGAATGAGAAGACAACCATGTCTATAAATTGGTGTTAGAAAAATATAAAAATAGCCCTAGATTTGTTTTACATGACGGGCCGCCATATGCAAATGGTGACTTACATGTAGGTCATGCTTTAAACAAAATTTTAAAAGATATTATTGTACGTTATAAAACCTTACGAGGATTTTACAGTCCTTTTGTTCCAGGATGGGATACACACGGTTTACCTATTGAACATAGAATGTTAACAGAAGCAAAAATTAATAAAGATGAATTAACGCCGATTATTTTAAGAAAAAAAGCTGCCAAATATGCCTATAAACAAATAGAAAACCAAAAAAAACAATTCAAGACACTACAAATGTTAAGTGACTTTGAAAACATCTACATAACAATGGATAAAAAGTTTGAGGCTAACCAATTAAAATTATTCAAAAAAATGACATTAGATGGCTTAGTTTATAAAGGATTAAAACCAGTTTATTGATCACCATCTTCTCAATCCGCACTTGCTGAAGCAGAAGTTGAATATCAAGATGTAACTTCTCCATCAATTTATGTTGCTTTTGAAGTTACAGAATCAAATCAAAGTGCAGTTAAAAAAGGAGATCATCTTGTTATTTGAACCACTACTCCTTGAACATTAATTGCTAATGCTGGAGTAGCTTTAGGAGAAGAATTTAGCTATAGCAGAGTAGAATATGAAAATAAATTCTACTTTATTGCAACTGATTTAGTTGAAAAATTTGCCGAAGAAGCTCAGTGAGAAAATTACAAAATAGTTTCTAAACACAAAGCAAGTGAAATAGTTGGCGTTAAGTATTTAACTCCAATACTAAAAAAATTAGCACCTGTTATAATAGGTCACCATGTTACACTTGAAGCAGGAACTGGATTAGTTCATATTGCTCCATTATTTGGTGAGGATGACTTTTTAATCGGTAAAAAACATAAATTGGATATGATTATGCATATAGCAGATAATGGTCATGTTGATTATGAATGTAAATACAAAACTTTTTTCTATGAAAAAGCTAATAAATTTATAATACAGGATTTAACTGAAGAAAAAACACTTTTAAAAGCTAATAAAATTAAGCACTCGTATCCACATGATTGAAGAACTCATCAACCGATAATGTTTAGAGGTACACCTCAATGATTTGTATCTATAGATAAGATAAAAAAAGATATTATTGATCAAATTTTGAAAGTTAAAACATATCCTGTTTGAGCACAAAAACGTTTAGTACAAATGATAGAAAACAGAAACGATTGAACTATTTCACGTCAAAGAACTTGAGGAGTTCCAATAACTATTTTTTATGATAAAGATAAAAATCCTGTTATTAAAGAAGATATATTCGACTATGTTATAGCACTTGTAGAACAATTTGGTTGTGATGTTTGATGAGAAAAATCAACTGATGAATTATTACCTGAAAAATATAGAAATCTAGGATTTACTAGAGAAATGGATATTATGGACGTTTGATTTGATTCAGGTTCAACAAGTATTGCAATTGATAATATTGAAGGTGTCGAAGCTCCATTCGATGTTTATTTAGAAGGTATTGATCAATACAGAGGTTGATTTAACTCATCTGTTATTAATTCAGTTGCATATCGTGGCAAAGCTCCTTATAAAACATTAATAAGTCACGGTTTTGTTTTAGATGGAAAAGGTGAAAAAATGTCTAAATCTAAAGGTAACATAATTTCTCCTTTAGATATTGTAAAGAAAAACGGAGCTGATATTTTAAGGTTATGAGCAGCAAATAGCGAATACTCAAACGATGTTAATATTTCAGAAAAAATTATTGAGCAAAATAGTGAAATATATAGAAAAGTCAGAAATACATTAAGATTTTTATTAGGAAATTTAAATGATTATAAATATGATAAAAATCAAAAAAGAGAAGATATTCATCTATTTATAAAAGAAGAATTAAACCAATTAAAAATACAAGTTTTAAAAGCTTATGATGATTTTAAATTTATAAACGTGATAAAAATGGTTAATAAATACATAGTTTCACTTTCAGGATTTTATTTAAGTGTTACTAAAGATATTTTATATGTCGATAAAAAAGATTCTGAACGCAGAAAACAAACTCTTGCCAATTTTTATGAAATTGTAGAATTTTTAATTTTTGCTTTAGGCCCAATAATGCCTACAACAATAGAAGAAACATACAAACATTTTAATAACGAAAATAAAAAGATTTCATTTATGCTTGAAGATTATGATTTTACTAAATTAGCTGTAGATCAGGCATATTTAGAAAAATTTAATGAATTCTTTGAGTTAAGAGATAGAGTAAATATCTTAGTTGAAACAGGAATCAAAAATGGTTTAATCAAAAGATCTAATGAGGCCAATGTTTTTGTAAATGAACCTAGTGAATTTTTAAAATCACTTGAATTAAAACAATTATTAATGGTTGGAAATGTTGAATTTTCACAAGAAGAAAAACTTGAAGTTTTTGAAAGCGAAAAATGTCAAAGATGTTGAAACCATTTTGCTCTTAAAGAATTTAAAGATGAATTATGTTTAAATTGTTTTGAAATTATTAAGGATTTAGTACCAAATGAACAGTAAAATTATTGAATATAAAAAGAAATTTATTAATCATGTTATAACAAATAAAAAAACTATTTTAATTAACTACTTAATATTTTTTGGAATTTTTGCAGCTTTGTTGCTTATTGACCAATTAACAAAAACTTATATTTTTCAACATGGAGATGTAAGACAATTTGTTAGAGGTGGAAGTGATACAGAATTAGTTAAAAATCCATTTTGAAGAATTATAAATACTTCAAAAGAAAGTGAATGAGTAACACCAGATACTATTCTTCCTCAAAATCCAGAAATGTGAGGAGGAAATTCATTTTTAGGAACAAGATTTATTTGACACCGCGGAGTAACATTTTTACCTAAAAGTGTAAGCATAGGATTTATTCAATTTATTAGTATGATAATTTTCTTAACAGCCTTGTTTACACCGCTTTTCATCAAAAATAAAACTCTTGTTATTGCTATAGGAATAATTATTGCAGGTGATATGGGTAACATGCTTGATCGTTTTATCTTTAGAGGATATGTAAAAGATTTATTTTATTGACCATTTTTAGAAAAATGACTAAATAGAGGATTAGGAACATTTAACTTTGCTGATGTTTGTGTAATGGTTGGAGCAGGAATTTCATTTATTTCAATTTTTACAGATTTTATTTCTTCATTTATTAAAGAAAAGAATAAAACAAAAAAAGATAAAAAGAAAAACGAAAATAATAATCAAGAGACAATATAGTCTCTTTTTTATATAAAAAAATGGCCAATGACCATTTTGCTTTTTAATTATTTTAATTCTTTTTCAAGTAGTTCGATAACTTCTTGTTCAGTATCAAGCTCTAGTGCTTTATTTGCTCAAACTTCCATTTCTTTTTTGCTTAACTTATTAACTAAATCCCTACTTGTTAAAATACTTCCTGCTGACATTGAAAATTCATCTAATCCTAAACCTAATAAAATAGGTAAAGCTCTTTTGTCACCAGCCATTTCTCCACACATTCCAGCTCACTTATTGTGCTTGTGTGCTCCATCTATTACTAATTTAACTAATTTTAGAATAGAAGGATTAAGAGGTTGATATAAATAAGAAATGTTTTCGCTCATTCTATCAGCGGCCATTGAATATTGAATTAAGTCATTTGTTCCAATTGAAACAAAATCTGCATATTTACAGAATTTATCTGATAAAACAGCAGCAGCAGGAGTTTCCATCATTAAACCAACTTCAATGTCTTTTTTATCAGCTATTTCAACACCTTCTGATTTTAGTTCATCATAACATTCATCATAAACCTTTTTAGCTTGTAAAAATTCTTGAACGTTAGTAATCATAGGAAACATAATTGCTACTTTTCCAAATTTACTTGCTCTTATTAAAGCTCTTAATTGAGTTTTAAAAATATCTAAGTTTTGTAAACAAAATCTAATTGCTCTATAACCTAAAAATGGGTTCATTTCTTCTGGGAATTTATAGTATTTAAGAGTTTTATCACCACCTATATCTAGTGTTCTTATAACAACTCTTTTTCCTTTCATACCTTCAACAACTTTTTTATATGATTCATATTGTTCTTGTTCTGTAGGTCAATGATCATTATCCATGTATAAAAATTCTGATCTAAACAATCCAATTGCTTCACCATCGTTTTCTAAAACGCTTTCTAAATCTTTAGGTGTTCCTATGTTAGCTGCTAATTCTACATGGTGCTTATCTGTGGTTACAGAGGCTTTACCTTTTAATAAAATTAATTTTGATAAGTACTCTTCATGCTCTTTTAAAAGTTTATTGTATTTTTTTAACTCTTCGGCATTAGGTTCTAAAATAACTTCACCATTATTTCCATTTAATGCTATCATTGAGCCATTTTTGGCATGTTCTAAAACATTGTTTGTACCCACAACACTAGGAATATTTAAACTTCGAGCCATAATTGCTGTATGAGATGTAGGGCCTCCAATATTTGTTACAAACCCTTTTACAAATTTTTTGTTTAATTGAACAGTTTGAGAAGGCGATAAATCTTGAGCTACAATAACTACTTCTTGATCAATTTGTGTTAAATCAATTTCATCAATCCCATTTAGTGCAAATAATAATTTTTTAGCAACATCTTTAACGTCGGCTGCTCTTTCACGCATATATTCGTCATCCATATTAGCAAACATTTGAGCAAATTCCTCATAAAATTGATTGACTGCGAATTCAGCACTAAAACCATCATTACTGATTAATCCATTAACACTATCAATTGCATAAGGGTCAGTTGCAAAATTAATATGAGCTTCAAAAATAGCTGCATGTTCAGGATCTTGAGCCATTTCTTTAGTTTTTTCTAGTTTTGCTTTAACTTTTTCAATTGCATTTTTATATTTTAAAAGTTCTTCTTCTTTATTTTTTGAAAATTTTTCTATATCTACTGGTAATTCTTCAATTTTAAAGATTTTTGCTATTGCAACTCCTCTTGAAGCACCAATTCCTTTTAGTTTCATATACACCTCCGTATAATATTTTAATTTTATATTTTTATGTATT
Organism: Mycoplasmopsis alligatoris A21JP2; assembly: GCF_000178375.1. Lineage (GTDB taxonomy): Bacteria > Bacillota_I > Bacilli_A > Mycoplasmatales > Metamycoplasmataceae > Mycoplasmopsis > Mycoplasmopsis alligatoris. The sequence continues at coordinate 276,372 of NZ_ADNC01000027.1, forward strand.
TAATTTTAAATCATAATATAGCGCAAAAAAATAAATGTGTAAATAATTACATTTTTTTAATACATTTAACTAAGCTGAACTTTAATATTATTTTTTTTGCAACACAAAAAATTTAATTATGGAAATCATTTTTCATTTTTTTATAAACAATTTTCATAATTTATGTCTAAAATGTAATAAAAAATTAAAAATTTTCATATTTTTATTATTTATTTTCATTTTCTTGTTTTTTTACTAGATAGTATTTTTTTGTATAAAATAACAATAATAAAAATGTTAAAGGAGAACTTATGAAATACAATTTTTTATCAAATTTTTCTTTAAAAAGTACTTCTTTAACTGATCCTACTCCTACAAATATAACTTTATGAATTTTAAGCTCAGTTTTAATCATCGTTTTAATTGGCGTAATAATATGAAGAATTTTTATAGTTAATAAAAAAGATTCCTGGCACAATCAAAAAAATCTTGCTGGATCAGTCTCCAAGAGCTTTTTAAAAGTAATTTCTGATTTATCATATTCAGAAAAAATTGATGTCTTAGTAAATATAGGTTTTAAAAATAAGTACGCAAAGAAAGAAATTTCACTTATTCCTGCATTAATAAGAAGAAATAATAAATTATTTTTGATAACTAATTTAGTTGAAAACAAGGCTAATAAAGAAATTATTATTAAAAACAATAAACTTTATTATGACTCAAAAAATTATTATGCAAATATTGATTTATACTGAAATTTTGAAATAATAAAATTTATTTCTAAAGAACTTATTCAGGATGTAGAAATTCAAAATATTGTTTTAACAAAAAATGAATTTTTGCACTCAAATGGTGATTCAAACTTTTTAATAAGTACAATTTATAATTTAATAGAAATTATGGATAAACAAATCATTAAAGAAATAAGTGATAACGATTTTAAAAAAATTAAAGATAAATTTTTAAGTCTCAATTTAAATAAGAATAGTGGTCAGCATGGAATTTAACATATATGGTTTTGCTGTAGCGATATTGGTATTTATTTGTTCTACAATTTATACTTATTTAATTAGAAAAATTATTTTATCGAGATATGAAGAAAAAATTAAAAATGTGTCTCCTGCCCAAGAAGCTAGAGCTATTTTAAAAACAAAAGATAAAAATATTTATATTGGATTTAGTTTTAATTTTTTCAAATTAGAAATAGATAAATACAGAAATAGAATTAATGTATTACAAAAATTTAGTTCAGAATACACAATTTATTCATTGATACATTTTACTTTTTTGGCTTATTTATACCCAAAAAAGACAAAATTAAACTGTTTTTTTGAATATTTACAAAAAGCATTAAATGTATTAATATTTGTAAACATTTTATGATTAAGCACATTTAATTTATGAATTATTGCTTTAAGTTTATTTGGTTTTATATTTATTTTTAATTTGATAATCATTATTGCTAATTGAAAAAAAGTTAATCAATCGCTTTATGTAAGTTATGAAAAATTAAAATATTTATTAACTGAAAATGAATATGCATTAGCAGTTAATCTGTTAAAAAAATATAAATATTACGAACTTGATAAATTTTTAAACTCTGGCATTAGTCCATTTGTTGAAATGATTTCTAGTTTTAATCAGTGAGGTAAATAATGGACAAAAAAACTCGAAAAAGGCATATTGAATTATTAGTAAATGTTTACGAACTAGATTATGAAACAGTTGAAAAATTTAATGATGATGAACTAAAACAAGAACTTGAAAAACATCAAGACTTAGCAATTGACAATTCAAAGAATCCTAATAAATTTTGAATTATAAAAGGCTTACCAAAACCAAAAAACTTTCAAACAACCACATCTACAAAGGGTGGATGAATTATATTTGGAATATTTATATTTATGTTACTTATAGCAGGGTTAACATTCATGTTAATTGCATTTGCAAAACATGGTTTAATTTAAGGAGAAAGAATGTCAAAACTATTTAATCCATCAATGATGGAATACGATAAAAAATTAACAGATTGAAAACAGGTAGTTAATCATGGAGTTAACATGTTGGTTGAAAATGGCTATGCTACAGCTCAATTGGAAAACGCTATCTTAGAATCAACTGAAAAATATGGTGCTTATTATGTTTTAGAAAAAGGAATAGCTTTATTGCACGCTGCTCCTGGTGATTACATTTTAAAAAATGGTACAAGCACACTAATATTAGATAAAGAAGTAGTTTTTAATAATCAAAGTGATAAAAGTGCGCGGATTATTATTACGCTTTCAGCAAAAGATTCAACAACTCATATTGGAATTTTGCAAGAATTTTCACATTATTTTATGAATGATGATTTTAAAAAAGAAGCTTTGAAAGTAAAAAGCTTAGAAGAATTTAATAACTTATTAGAAAAATATAAAGGAGAATAATATGGTTATAAAAACAGTTTGTGGCTCAGGCCTAGGTTCATCACTTTTAGTAGAAATGAACGTTAAATCAGTATTGGACAGTTTAGGAGTAGAATACGATTCAGTAGAACATACAAATATTTCTAACTTTAGTGGTGCTGGTGTGGATTATGTAGTAGTTGGAGCTGATGTAGCACCAACAATTGAATTTCCAGAAGACAAAAAAATAGTTTTACTAAACATTCTTTCTAAAAAAGAATTAGAAGAAAAACTAAAAATAGCTTTAAAACTATAAATTTAAGAAACTTAATTAGCAAGCTGATTTTAGGTTTGGGTCAGCTTATTAGGTTTATGCTGCTTTTTAAGTTTTACAAACTACTAAAAATTTATACACAATAAATTTATGGAGGAAAATTGGAATACTTAAACTGAATCTTAGGATTCTTCAAAGATTTTGTTGCTGTTCCTGCCTTTTTAGTTGGTATTTTTACTTTAATTGGAGCCTTAATTTTGAGAAAAAAAGGTTCACAAGTTGTTATTTCAGTATTTAAAGTAATTATTGGTTTCTTAATATTAGGAGGTGGAGCAGGTGTACTTGTTGGTTCACTATCTTCTTTCCAACCAGTATTTGAGGCCACATACGGACTAAACGGAGTTATTCCGAATAACGATGCTTTTGCAGGAGCATTAACAAAAGTTCCGGCTATTGCAACCTTAGGTTCTTTAATCATGGTTGTTGGAATGTTGCTAAATTTACTTTTAGCAGTAGTTTCTAGATTTAAATATGTTTATTTATCTGGACACGTTTTATTTTACTTATCACTTTCAATTGCAACTGTATTTATTACTTTAGGATTTAATCCTGAAAATGCAGGAGATTTTGCAATTATGTTAATTGGAGGAGCTACTTTACTAGGTTCGTATATGGTAATTTCACCAGCTACTCAACAAAGACATATGAACATGATAATCGGTTCTAATGAATTAGGACTAGGACACACTGGTGGATTTGGATATGCACTAAGTGGTTATATCGGTGAAGGTATTGGAAAATTTATGAAGGGAAAAGTGCTTTCAACTGAAGCTATTAAATTCCCTAAATCACTATATTTCTTTAGAAATACATTAGTTTCTTTATCACTAACCGTTTTAGTTTTTTACATATTTGCCTTTTTACCAGGTGGAATAATGTATGAACTAGGATACATTAAACATGCAAAGGCAGTTGAAATTTTATCTAGACAAAATTGAATAGTTACAATGTTAGTGCAAGCCTTTACATTTACTGCTGGAGTTGAAATTATGCTTTCAGGAGTTAGATTATTTATTGGTGAATTAATTCCTACATTTAAGGGAATTTCAGACAAATTAATTAAAGACTCTAAGGCCGCAGTTGACTGTCCAGTCGTTTTCCCTTACGCACCAAATGCTGTTTTAATCGGATTTATTTCTAGTTTTATAGCAGGAATAATAGGTATGGGAATTACTATTGGTCTTAACAAAGGTGGATTATTAGCTGTTATAATTTTACCTGGACTAATTCCTCACTTTTTCTTAGGAGCTACATCAGGAGTTTTTGGGAATGTAAAAGGTGGAATTGTTGGAGCTATTGTAGGCCCATTTGTTCATGGATTAATAATCACTTTTGTACCAGCTTTATTTATATGATTAAGTTATGTACCACAATCAAGTGATGTTCTAAACGAATTAGTTGTAAAAACAGACCCTAAAATTGTTTCTACGTTAAATTCACTTAACTGAGGAGATACCGACTATGTTGTTGGGGCCTTTCCTGGATTATTTGGTTTAATTAACAAATTTGTTGGATTTGCAGTTTGTTTAGTTCTTTACTTTGGATTAATGATTGATGGTATTATCAATAAATTTGTTAAAAAGAATAAAGCTAAAAAAGTTGCTTAATAAAAAAATCTTGGGCTACCAAGATTTTTTATTATTCTTTAATACTCAATTTAGTCGATTCAATTAAACTTTCAACAAGTTCATTTTCTAGTGTTTCAAGAAGGTCAAGTTCCGCTTCTAGAGCCATTACTATTTCCAAATTTGGCCTAGTTACAGGTTCTTTTGGCGCAAATAATTCACAAGTTTCATTTGCTTTTTCTATTGAAATATCATAGGTATCTATTTTTTTAGCTATTTTAATTGTTTCTTCTTTATCAAAACAAAGAAGAGGTCTAAAAATTTGCATATTTGTTGAATAACCAATTGTTGAAAGAGATTCTAAAGTTTGAGAAGCTACTTGTCCTAAATTATCACCATTTGAAAGTGCTAAATAATTATGTTTTTGTGCAACTTTTTGTGCTATACGATAAAAACTACGACGCATCAGTGTAATTTTATATGCTTGATTTGATGTCATGGCCAAATAATTCATAAGCTTTGAATAATTACCTAAATTTAAAATTGAAGTGATTTGATATTTATTTAAAGTTCCAGACAATCTTTTAATTTTATTGACAGTTTTTTCATCCGTTTGCGGTGGAGTTATAAAAGATAAATAATCAACTTTTAAACCTCTTTTCATTAACATAAAAGCAGCAACAGGTGAATCAATTCCTCCACTCATTAAGTGTAATACTTTTCCTGAACTACCAACCGGAAGTCCGCCCAGACCTTTATAATAATTAGCAAAAACATAAGTGTCTTTATTTCTTATTTCTACATAAAATGTTTGATCTGGAGTGTGAACATCAACTTTTAAGTGACTATTTTTTAAAATGTGTCCTCCCAAAATATTATTTAAATCACTTGACTGTATTGGGAATTTTTTGTAATTTCTTCGAGCAGCAACTTTAAAAGTTTTGGCTTCTTTTTCAATTAACAATAAAACTGTTGATTTTATTTCATCTAAATCGTGTTTTATAACTTTTACTGGTGAATATGAAGATAATCCAAATACATATTGTAAATTTTCCATATTCTCCTGTGAATAAGGTAAATACATTCTATCATATTCAACCTCAGGAGCCATTCCTACTATGTGTTTTATATTATTTGATAAGTGATTAATAAAAGTTTTACGATTTTTTTTCTTTAATACCAATTCTCCATATCTAATTAAAATTTTGTCAAACATTATTTACCTTCTTTTTTAATATATGCACTTAATATTGCATATGCATTTTTATAATTTTTATTTTCAGCTTCTTGATTAGCTTCATAAAATAATTGAACATATTGATCTTGATTTTTATTTTCTTTTACATTACTTAATTCATTAATTAAAAGAAAATACATTTTTTTATACATAATGTTTTCAGAAAGTATACGAATTAATTTTTTAAGGTCTTTTTGGTATGTGCTTAAAACTTCTTTAAAAGTTTTGAAATTTTGTGAATCTAAATGATGTTGTAATTTTCTAAAAGCATTATTACAAATATCTAAACTACTTTTAATTTGATCAGAAATTTGTGCAGTTGCCAAATTCTTTGGAAGCATGTCATGGCTATTGATTTCATAAAATAAATTATTATAATATTGCATTTCTAAAAAAGTTTTATTAATATCTATATCTAAATTTTGATAATTAAATGTTGTTAATTTCTGATAAATCAAAAGTGATAAATTGATAAAAGATTCTAAGTCTTCATAACTTGTTGATGAATTTAAACTTGTGTATGCATCAGTATAATGTTTAATATTTATTTGTAAATTTTTATTATTATTGTTTTTTTCTAAGTCAAATATTTTTGAGTATATTAAGTCTATATTAACTTTATTTTTTTTATAAATTTCTTGAATGTTTCTAATTAATAAATTTTTGTTAAAGTCCGCATAAATCTCTTTATAAATATCAATAATATTTTGAATATATTTTTCATATTCAATATTTTCAAGCACAGTTTTTACATGATGTAACTGATCTAATATATTTTGATAAATTTCAGTATCTTTTTTACTTTGAATTATTTTTTCTAAGTTGTTATAAATAACTCACTCTAAACTTATTGCACTATCAACAAAGTGAATGATGTTAATTAATTCATCTTTAATTTGATCAATTTGACTCATTACTTCTGAAAAATTTTCATGGCTATTTAACTTATTTATATGAGTTAATTTTTCAGAAATCATGTTTAAATTAGTTAATAGATTAGGGCCAATGTTTTTGATGTTTAATTCATTGGCTTTTAAGTAGCTTTTTGATTGCTCTATAGAATCTAAAAGTATTGATCATGAATCTTCAACTAGCTTTCATTTTTTATCTAACTGTCCAGCCAAAGACATAAATTTGTCAATGGAATCTTGTGTTTCTTTTAAAACTAATTTTGTTTTTTTATAAAACTTAAGAAAACTAAATGAAAACTTTTTCTTAAGTTCATGACTTAAAATTGTTACTTCAGAATTTGTTTTATAAATTTTTTTATTTATTTCAGTGTATACAGAATTAACTTGACGATAAATTTCTTTATCACTTTTTTCTCTTTTACTTAAGTTTTCAATTTTTGTATTAATATTAAAACAGTTTTGAGTTTCAATATTTAGCTTAATTTTTTTCTTACTAATTTTTTTGTCGATAATTAATGTTGCTAATTTTCTTACAAAAAAGTAAAATAAAAAAATACTAATAATTATGAAAATTATTGATAAAAAAATAATTAAATATGTTCAAATTTCTGGCATATTGCTATTATAATTTATTTTAAATAAATACTTTGTATTAAACTTGTAAAAATAAGGAAAAAATGAAAACAGAATCTTTTGCATTCCAAATAAAAAAAGAAGTTATTGACAATATTAAAAGTCCTAAACATATAAAAGCTTTTGTTAAAGGTTTTATTTTTTCTAACTCAATAATTGAAGAAAACAACTATAAAATAGTTATAAAAAACGATTATTTAAGAACCAAATTTATTAGTTTTTTAGATAAAACAAGAACTATTTATAAATATGATGTAAAACAAAAAAGTTATATTTTTATTAGCACTGGTGATTACAACTTAAATAATTTAACTGAATATCAAGCTGCTTTTTTTAGTGGTGTATTTTGTGCAAGTGGAAATATTTCAACAAAAAAAACTGCTTCGTATCATTTAGAAATTTTTAGTCATTATCAGGAAAACACTGAATTTTTAGTTGACATTTTAAATGCTCATAATTTTCAATTTAATATTTTTGAGCGTAATAACAAGGTTTATGCATATATAAAAAAACTAGAGCAAATTTGTGATTTTTTAGGTGCTATAGAAGCAAAAACATCTTATTTTGAATTACAAGATATTAAGATTTCAAGAGATATTGAAAATTCAATAAATCGTGTACAAAATATTGATATTTCCAATATTTCAAGAGTTGCAAAAAGTAATTTAAAACATAGTGCAAACATAAAATTCATATTTGACAATCATTTAGAAAAGTATTTTAATGAAAATCAATTAGTGTTTTTTAAATTAAAACTTGAAAATCCGTATTCAACTTTAAATGATTTAAGTGACATTTTATATGAAAAATATAATATAAATATGACCAAAAGTGGACTTAATCATTGATTAATTAAATTAAATACAATTGCAAAAATGTATGGTGTAAAGTAACTTATTTAGCTTGTACATAGCTAAATTAGTAAATAAATTTAATATAAAAAATAATCAATAAATATATTTGTTTAAATTCAAAAATGTAATAAAATAAATAAGCAATGATATTTAATTGCAGAAAAGTAGATTCACTTCTCACCTGATGACCATAGTCTTGGGTTTAGCTACAATTAAAAAGTATCATATTCGTTTTGGATTGATACCTTTTAATGAGAAGAAGTGGGAAACCACTTTTTAAAATTTTTAAGGAGTTATTATTCAACCAAAAATGAAGAAACCGAGTGCTGAGCACTACGTTAACAACGCAATACCTTTTAAACAAGTTTTTTTAATAGGTAGTGATGGTGAAAAAATTGGTGTAAAGTACACCAAAGATGCTATAGAACTTGCAAGAACTGAAAAAATGGATTTAGTTTTAATTCAAGTTGAACCTAAACCAATTGCCAGAATTTTAGATTATGGAAAATTTAAATATGACCGTAAAAAGAAACAAAAAGAAGTTAAAGAAAAACAAGTTTTAGTCCAAAACAGAGAAGTTAGATTAACACCAATGATTGGTGAAAATGATTTAATGACTAAAAGTAAAAAAGCAAGAGAATTCCTATTAAAAGGAGACCGTATTAAAGTATCTCTTAAATTAAGAGGTAGAGAAATGGGTAGACAAGATTTAGGGCTTGCAACTTTAAACAAGTTTTTTGCAACTTTAGAAGATATAGCAGAAATTACTAAAGAACCAAAATTAGTTAATGATCGTTTCCTCGACATGAATCTCCAACCAAACAAAACAAAAATTCAAAAATACATCAAAGATCAAAAAGAAGCTAAAGAATCTGATGCTTCTGAAAAAGGAGAATAATGCCAAAAATGAAAACCAAAAGTGCGTTAAAAAAACGTATTAAAATTACTGGTACTGGTAAAGTAATGAGAGAACAAGCATATCGTTCTCACTTAGCACAAAATAAAACTACTAAACAAAAACGCCAATCAAGAAAATCTGTTCTAATGTCAAAAAGCGACGTTAAAAGATTTAAAGCATTGTTCTAATTTGCTTACTTATTTATTTTGAAAATTATTAATAATTAATATTGAAAGGAAAATTTAAATATGGCTAGAGTTAAAGGCGGAACAGTTACAAGAGCAAGACGTAAAAAATGATTAAAGCTTGCTAAAGGATATTTTGGACACAAATCAGTAGGATATAAAGTTGCTAAACAAGCGGTTGTTAAATCATGAACATATGCATTTAGAGACCGTAAACAAGTTAAAAGAAACTTTAGAAAATTATGAATAGCACGTATAAATGCAGCAACAAGAGCTGCTGGTATGAGCTACTCAAGATTTATTAATGGACTAAAGAAAGCAAACATTTTAATTAACAGAAAAATGCTTTCAGAATTAGCAATTAATGAACCAAAAACATTTGCAACATTAGTTGAATTAGCTAGAGATGCAAAATAATTAAGACGTCTTTAAAATGATAGTTTTACTATTATTTTAGGGATGTTTTTTAAATTTTAAGGAGGGTTATGAACAAAAAAAGAGTAGTTATTGGGATGTCAGGTGGAGTTGATAGTTCTGTTGCTGCATATTTACTTAAAGAGCAAGGCTATGAAGTAGTTGGGCTTTTTATGAGAAATTGAGATAGTTTATTAAATAATGATATTTTAGGAAATGAAAAAATAACTCAAGATATTTGCCCTCAAGAACAAGATTATCAGGATGCTTTAAGTGTTTGCCAAAAACTCCAAATTCCCTTGCACAGAGTTGATTTTGTCAAAGAGTATTGACAAAATGTCTTCAATAATTTTATAGAAGAATACAAAAAAGCAAGAACACCTAATCCTGATATTTTATGTAACAAATACATTAAATTTAATGCATTTGCCAAACATGCTTTTAATGAACTTAAAGCAGATTATATAGCTATGGGTCATTACGCTAATGTTGTGGATGGTCGTTTATATAAAGCTAAAGACGAAAATAAAGACCAAACTTACTTTTTAGCGCAGCTAAGTCATGAACAATTAAAAAATGTTATTATGCCTTTAGCAAATTTAGAAAAAACACAAATAAGAAAAATAGCTTTAGAATTGAATTTGGCAACTGCCAAAAAGAAAGATTCAACTGGTATTTGTTTTATAGGTGAAAGAAACTTTACAAAATTCTTGCAAAATTATATTCCTGCTCATGAAGGTGATGTGGTTAATATAATAACAAAGCAAAAAATAGCAAAACATATTGGTTGTTTTTATTACACAATAGGACAACGAAAAGGACTAAACTTAGGTGGAAATTCTGAGCCACATTATGTTTGTGGCCATGATGTTTTAAAAAATATTTTGTATGTGGCACCAGCTAGTAGTCCAGAATTTTTAGATTCTAATTCATTGATTGCATCAAATTTAACACTAAATCATCAAAATTTTAATAAAGAAAATATTACTGTTAAATTTAGATACAGACAACAAGAAATTAAAGCAATTGTTGAATTTTTAGAAGACAAAAAAGTTAAAATTATATACAATTCAAAATCACAAGCAGTTACTCCTGGGCAACAAGTAGTTCTATATGAAGGACAAAAATGTTTAGGTGGAGCCATAATTGAAGAAGTTTTTATGGATAACAAAAAATTAGATTATTTATAGGAGAATTTATGAATTCAAAAAAAATAAGACAAGATTGATTGAACTTTTGAGAACAAAAGCAACATTTAATAGTTCCTACAAAAAGTTTAGTTCCAGTTAATGATAATTCATTATTGTGAATAAATTCTGGTGTTGCAACCTTAAAGGATTATTTTTCTGGTAAGAAAAACCCTCCTTCATTAAGATTAACTAATTCACAAAAAGCAATAAGAACCAATGATATTGAAAACGTTGGTATAACAGCAAGACACCATACATTTTTTGAAATGCTAGGAAATTTTTCAATTGGTGATTACTTTAAAAAAGAAGCTATTTACTGAGCAAGTGAATACTTAAATAACATTTTAAAACTTGATAAAGAAAAACTTTTTTTCACGTATTTTCATGAAGATTTAGAAACTAAAAAATTATGAATGGATTGTGGCTATGATGAATCACATATGATACCTGGTGATAAAAAAACTAACTTTTGAGAAGTAGGTTCTGGACCATGTGGACCAAATACTGAAATTTTTTATGACAGGGGCGCAAAATATGATTCTAGAGGAATTGAGTTGCTTAAAGAAGATTTAGAAAATGATCGTTATATAGAAATTTGAAATATTGTTTTTTCTACCTATAATTCAGATGGAGAAGGAAATTACACTGAATTAAAGCAAAAAAATATTGATACGGGTGCTGGCTTAGAAAGAATAGTTTCTATTATGCAAGATGCACCAACAAATTATGATTCTGACTTATTTATTCCTATTATTCAGGAAATAGAAAAATATGTGGAATTTAAATATGACACTAATAATTACTTTAAAAAAGACTTAGAACAAGAAAAAATAAATACTTCATTTAAAATAATTGCTGATCATATAAGAACCGTAGCAAACGCAATAGCGGATGGAGCTAAAGTTTCAAATGTTGGACGTGGTTATATTTTACGTAGATTAATTAGAAGAAGTATTTACAAAGGAATGCAATTAAAGGTAAAAAGTTCCTTATTTCTCTATAAACTAGTTAAAATAGTAAAAAGTACTTTACCTTACGAGTACGATACTAAAAAAGTCGAAAAAGCAATTAAAGAAGAAGAAGAACTTTTTGCTAAAACAATTGAAAAAGGAAGAAAACTACTGGAAAAAAACCTTGAAGATAACACAAAAATATTTTCAGGTGAAACAACATTTAAACTTTTAGAAACTTATGGATTTCCTCTTGAGTTAACTAAAGAAATATTAGAAGAAAAAAATATTTCTATTAATATGGAAGAGTTTGAACAAGCAAAACAAAATCATGCTAATGCTTCTAGAGGTAAAAAAATCAGTGGAATGGATAAAGTTATAAATTCACTATCTTTATTAAAATCTAAAATAGATAATTTTGTTGGTTATGAACAAGTAGAAATAACAAGTAAAATTTTAAAACTATTTAATACAGAAAACGAAATTGAACAAAATGATGGAATTTCATATTTAATTTTAGAAAGCACTCCTTTTTATGCAACTTCTGGTGGTCAAAAGCACGATCGTGGGCATTTAATTCAAGATAAAAATAAATTAATAATTATTGATGTATTTAAAGATAAATTCGGAAATCATATTCACAAGGTTAAAGGGAAAATAAACAAAAAATTACCTATCGAATGTTTTGTCGATAAAACAATAAGATTAGGTTTAGAAAGAAATCACTCAGGAACTCATTTACTATATTGTGCCTTAAGAAATATTTTAGGTAAACAAATAGTTCAATTAGGAAGCGATAATAATGAAGAGAGATTAACTTTCGATTTACCAGCTGATACAAAACCCACTAATGAAGAAATTTTAAAAATTGAAAAGTTAGTAAAAACTTATATCCAGCAAGATGCAAAACGTGAATATTTGCAAATGTCTATAGATAAAGCAAAACAAATAAATGCCATATTAACCCTTGAAGAAGGCGAATATATGGATCAAAATAATGTAAGAATTGTAAAATTTGATAACATAACAGCTGATTTATGTGGTGGAACACACTTAAGCAACACTGCAAAGTTAGAAAATTTTAAAATAGTAGAAGTAGAAAAAAAATCTGCTGGAGTTTTTAGAATTAAAGCTATTTCATCGAATAAATTAGTTAATGATTATTTAACAAAAGAAATTGAAAAATTCGAGTTAGAACTAAATGTTGTAATTACAAAAATAAAAGATTTTGATAAAAATTACTCAGTTTTATTAAACAATAAAAATGACTTATCTAATTATTTAGAAAGTATAAAAATTGCTATAGATAAGGCAAATAATGATTTAAAAGATTTTTCTAAGAAGTCACAAAAACAAGCTGATTTTGATTTTGAATCTGTAGAATTTATAAAAATAAAAAATTATTTATTAAGTTTTACAAGTGCACAAAACCCAGGGCAAGTTAAGCTTATTTCAACTACTTTAAGAGAAAAAAATAATCAAAGCATTAATTTAGCATATTTTGCTGAAGGTAAAAATTTAACAATTTCACTTGCTTCAAAAGTTATTGATTCAAACCAATACTTACAAAAAATATTTACTAAATTTAATGGACGTGGCGGAGGAAACGCCATTATGTCAATGGGTAAATGTTTAGCAAATCCTAATGATATTTTTGAATACATAAAGGAATTACTAAATGCGTAAAATTGCTCTTGATTTAGGAAGTAGAACATGCGGTTTTGCTATTAGTGATGAATTAGGAATAATTGCTACAGGACTTGATAACTTTAGATTTTTTGAAGACAATTATCAAGCAGTTCTTAATGAATTAACGAAGTATACTAAGCAGTACAAAATTGATACAATAATTTTAGGATATCCTCTTAAAAACGATGGTTCAAAAAGCCAAAGCACCTTAAGAGTAGAATCCTTTAAAAAAATGATTGAAGATAATATTGATATTAAAGTTGTTTTAGTTGACGAGCAATATAGTACAAAAAACGCAGAAAATATTTTAATTTTTTCAGGTATGAAAAGAAAAAAGAGAAAGCAATTTAAAGACAAACTAGCAGCTCAACTAATTTTGGAGGATTTTTTAACATATGGTACAAGATAATTCAACAATAAGAACAGCATTAATTGTTTCTGCGATAGTTTTTGTTATTTTTTCATGAACACTAGTTATTGCATTTAGAATTAAAGCACAAAAAATGAGAAAGAAAATCTTACAAGAAGAAAGCAGAAAAACTTTTGAAGAGTTAAGTTCTCTAAGAAGTGATATGGGTACTTTGCCTTATAAAATTAAAGATTATTTAAAATCAAAAGTAGATGATTATGATCTTGAAAGTTTTATAAATACTTTTTATAAAAATAATTATAAAACTTCCTTAATAGACTATGAACAAGATATTTTTGCTTTAACTGCATTTCAAGAAAAAACTAAATCATTTGCTTATTTTAATTCTGAAACATTTAATATTATTCAATGAAATGATCTAGTTGAAAAATTTAAAGACTCAATAAATTACACCCCAAGAGTTTATAATAATGAAAAAGTAGATTTAATAATAGTGAAATCAAAAAATATTTCAAACCATGAAATATTTAAAAAATATTATTCAAATTTAAATTTAAACGGAATGTTGATAATTGATCAAAAAAATCAGTCTTCACACGATAAAAAGATTATTACAAATCATTTAAAAGATCAAAATATTGTATTTGAATTTTCACATGTAAAATCACAATTTTTATACATAGTTAAAAAGTAAAAAAAGATAAATAGTTCGGTTATTAACCGAACTTTTTCTTTAATTTTAAATTTAGTTAATTAAACACTTTTTAACAATATTAATAACTTAAAAAATTAATTATTTTATAATATATAATAAATAGCAATTATTAAGGAGAAATATGTCAAATCAAAACGCACAAGAAAAAATTTATTTAGCTAAAGAAACGCTAGAAAAATATAAAAACGAATATGACCATTTAGTTAATGTTGAGCGTCCAAGTGTACAAGCTGCTTTAAAAGAAGCTAGAGCACAAGGTGACCTTTCAGAAAATGCTGAATATGATGCAGCAAGAGATAGACAAGGTACTATTGAAGGTAGAATAAGTGAACTAGAAGCAATTTTAGATAGAGCAGAAATTATTTCTACAACACTTGACGGAAAAATTGGTATTGGATCAACAATCACATACTTTTCAGAATTAGACAAAGAGAAACATAAAGTTACAATTATGGGTTCTCACGATGCTAATCCATTTGAAAATAAAATTTCAAATGAAAGCCCACTTGCAGTAGCAATGTTGGATGCTAAAAAAGGAGATAAGATTGAAGTAGATGCGCCAGTTAAATACTTCATTGAAATTTTAGATATTGTAACAAGATAACATGAGGTAGGTAATTATGGAAAAAGATTATAGAGTAAAAGAAGTTTTATATACTCAAGAGTATTTAGAACAAGTAATAAAAAAAGCAGCACAATGAGTTAATGAAACTTTTAAAGATTCAAAAGATTTAATCATTGTAGCACTTTTAAAAGGTAGCGTACCTTTTCTAGCACAATTAATTAAGGATGTTAAAGTTGATCATTCAATTGACTTTTTAACAGCGAGCAGTTATGCTGGAGGACATGCTTCTACTGGAAGTGTAAAAATTATTATGGATCTTGCAAATGATATTGAAAACAAAGACGTTCTTATAGTAGAGGATATTATTGATAGTGGAATTACTTTAAGCAAAATTAAAAAAATGCTTGAAGGAAGAAAACCAAAAACCATTAAGATCTTGACTCTATTGGATAAACCAGTAAATAGAAAAGTTGAATTAAAGCCAGACTATAGCGCAATTGTAGTGCCTAATAAATTCTTAGTTGGATTTGGATTAGACTACAAAGAAAAAATGCGTAATATTCCTTACATTGGGGTATTTGATGAAAAATACATTGAAGACTAATTCTATAATTACAATTAAAAACATTGTTAAAAAATTTGATAAAAAAACAGCTTTAAACGACTTATCTTTAGAAATTAAAGAAGGTCAATTATTTTCCTTATTAGGTCTTAACGGAGCTGGAAAAAGTACTTTAGTAAATATAATTTCTGGTCTTTTAAAAATGGACTCAGGATCTATAGAAATTGATAAATTGTTAGTAGAAAAAAACGATTTAGAAATTAAAAACAAAATTGGTGTTTTATTTCAAAAATCGCTTATGGATCCTCTCTTAAGTGTTCAAGACAATTTATTAATAAGAGCTAGTTCATATTTCAATGATAAAAATCAAATAAAAGAAGCTTTTAACAATGTAGTTAAAGAATTTAAATTAGAAACGCTTTTAAAAAAAACTTATGCTAAATTAAGCGGTGGTCAACAACGCCGTGTTAATATTGCTCGCTGTTTAATTCACTCACCAAAAATACTTTTCTTAGATGAACCTACAACAGGTTTAGATCCAATTAGTCGAAAATTAGTTTGAGATATTATTCAAAAAATGATTAAAGAAAAAAACTTAACTGTATTTTTGACTACTCATTACATGGAAGAAGCAAACAACTCGGATTATGTAGTAATAATTGATGAAGGAAAAGTCTTATGTCAAGGGACGCCTTCTGAACTTAAAAACAATTTTTCAAAAATTTCCCTAATCATCTATACACAAGACGATTATAAAAAAATTTACGATTCAGTTTCAAATAGTGGTTTAGAATTTAAAACTGAAATTGATAAAATAACTATCACATTTGAAAATTTTAAAATACTTAATAATTTCATTGCAAAACATAAAACTTTTATTAATGATTATGAAGTTTTAAAAGGAACTATGGATGATGTTTTTATCAACGTATCAGGAAAGAATGCAGGTAATTTATAATGCAAAATTCTTTTAAAATGTCACTTTACTATTTAACAAAAAGAAATTTTCTTAACTTTTTTAAAGACACGAAAAAAATATTTTTTACAATCCTTACACCATTAATTTTATTATTGTTTTTTGGATTCTTTTTGAACAAATTTTCTGATGAATCTTTCGACAAATTATTTAAAGGTCTAGAAACAACTCCAAACATAACAAATGTAAAATTACAAGAAATTCATAGACATGCATTTGTTATATCATTCTTATTTATAGGGCTTTTAAGCATAACAGCTATTTCAAATGCTGTTAGTTTGTCTTCAATAATGGTTCAAGATAAGCAAAATGAATTATTAAATGATTTTTATATTTCTCCAATTAAAAATTATCTAATTAAATTAAGTTATTTACTATTCAATATAGTATTCAACTTTATTCTTTCGCTAATGATTATTATTTTAGTAACTATTTATTTAGCTATTAGAGGCTTAATTTTTACAAATTTAGTATATTCAATTTTACTTATTGTTCCATTAACTTTAGTTAACTGTATAGTTCATTCAATAATATTTGTTTTCATATTTAGTTTTATTAAAAACTTAGGAGTCTTTAATGCTTTAGCTTCTATTTTAGGAACTTTTGTTGGTATATTTGTTGGAGCTTATTTTCCATTAAGTTCATTTCCAACTTGACTACAATCAATTTTTTCTTTAATACCAGCAACACAAATGGCTGCAATTTTTAGAAATTTACTATATACAAGCCTTTTAAGTAATTATTATGGTGCTGATATTATTGAAAAATTGCCTGAATGATTTACTAATTTTATTAACACAAAAGGTTTAATAATTACTTATAAAGTTGAGTGATTTTATAGCTTAACTTATGTTGTAGGTTTTGGTTTAGTTTTTCTATTGATGATAATTTTTATAAAAACTAATCATGCAAAAAAATAATTAAACGGGTGCTTTTGCACTTGTTTTTATACTTTTTGAAAACAATAAAAAATTACTATTTTTATAGTAAAATAAAATAAAAATATATTAGGAGAAATAAATGTTAAAAATACTTAATCACCCATTGATTGAAATTAAATTAACTGTTATGCGTGATCAAAACGCTGACCACTCAAAATTTAGAAGAAATTTAAACGAAATTGCTTCTTTAATGGTGTATGAGGTTCTTAGAGATTACAAAACTAAAGAATATA
This sequence comes from Mycoplasmopsis alligatoris A21JP2, assembly GCF_000178375.1. Classification (GTDB taxonomy): domain Bacteria; phylum Bacillota_I; class Bacilli_A; order Mycoplasmatales; family Metamycoplasmataceae; genus Mycoplasmopsis; species Mycoplasmopsis alligatoris. Next base: position 293,957 of record NZ_ADNC01000027.1, read on the forward strand.
AAGTAACTACGCCATTAAGTGTTGAATATAAAGGTCAAACATTTGACAAAGAAATAGTTATAGTACCAATTCTTAGAGCAGGTTTAGGAATGGTTGAAGGACTACTTGAACTTGTTCCGCAAGCAAAGGTTGGTCACATTGGTCTTTATAGAGATGAAAAAACTTTAAAAGCACACGAATACTTTTATAAAATGCCTCAAGTTAATAAAGATAGCTATGTGTTTGTAGTCGATCCTATGTTAGCAACAGGAGGAAGTGCAATTGATGCAGTTGAAACATTAAAAAGAGATGGATTTACAAACATTTCTTTAGTCTGTTTAGTTGGAGCTCCAGAAGGAGTTAAAAACGTTTTAGAGAAATTTGGGAATGACTTTAAAATATTTTTAGCAGCATTAGATGAAAAACTTAACGAAATTGGATATATTACACCTGGTTTAGGTGACGCTGGCGATCGAATTTTCGGAACAAAATAGCAAAATGCGTTTTTCAAAAACTAATTCATCAAGAAATATCACTATTAAAATCACTTTAACAGGAATGCTACTAGGTTTAACATTATTGTTTAATTACTTAAGTGCATTTATGCCTTTTGCAGGAACATTTCTAAAGTTTGATTTTTCACTGATATTTGTTTTTGTTACCTTTTACTTTGTAGGATTTAGATACGGAATCATACTTTTAGTAATTAGATTCCTACTAGGTCCACTTATGGGCGGCGCGCCAACCGCTGATAAGTGATTAGGTCATGCAATTTTATTACTAACCCATGCCACTTTTGTTTTATTCTTTTATTTAATGTACAAAATTTTAATTATTCATTCAAAATGTAATTTAGTAAATGAATATTATTTAAATAGTCCAATTTCACAAAAAAAATATAAATTTTATTATTTAAAACTTATAGCTATATTTGCAATTTCGATACTTATTACTTCAGTTTTAATTACATCAGCATCAACATTTATTTTTAACCCATTATACTTCTGAATATACAAAAATTTATTTGGATTTGGTCATATTCAAGAACCAACATATAGAAGTTTACTTGAAAGTTATGAAGAATACCGTTTATTCTTTTTTGGTATAAAACCCTATGCCCTAGGTTCATATGCACTTTTTATACCTTTTAATTTATTAAATTTATCAATAAATTCAGCAATTTTAATAATTATATTAATGCTAGATTATAAAACAAATGTATTTAGCAAATATAAGGAAAATAGCCAAAATATTTACTAGGAGACCTATGTCAAAGGAATATTCATATTCTAAATTAGAAAAAAACTGACAAAAATTTTGAGATGAATCAAAATATTTTGAACCCAAAAATGATTTTTCGTTACCAAAAAAATATATATTAAGTATGTTTCCATATCCTAGTGGACAAGTTCACATGGGACACGTAAGAAATTATGTTATAGGAGATGCTATAGCTCGTTTTTATCGTCGTAGGGGATACAATGTTTTACATCCATTTGGATGAGATGCTTTTGGTTTACCAGCTGAAAATGCTGCTATAAAAAACAATTTTCACCCTAAAGACTGAACATATAAAAACATTCAAACAATGAACGAAGTTATTAAACAGCTTGGTATTTCTTTTGCGTGGGATTTAGAATGTATAACAGCTGATGATGATTATGCAAAATGAGAGCAACATTTATTTTTAAAATTATGACATAAAGGTTTGGTTTATAGAAAAAAAACTGAACTTAATTTTTGTGAAACAGATCAAACAGTTTTAGCAAATGAACAAGTAATTAATGAAACCTGTTGAAGATGTGATTCTAAAGTTGTAAAAAAAGAAATGGATCAATATTATTTAAAAATTACTGATTATGCAGAAGAATTATTAAAAGACTTAGATTTATTAGAAGGTCATTGACCAAGTCAAGTAATTACAATGCAGCGTAATTGAATTGGCAAAAAGATTGGAATAAATGTTTCTTTTAAAACAAATATAAAAACTAAAAATAATACTTTAAATATTTTTGAAGAAAACATTGAACATTTCGAAAATGCCTCATTTATAGGATTAAACGCTAATAGCGATATCGTAAAAGAACTTACTAAAAACGGTTATTTTACTTTAGATCAATTGGAAGTTATCGAACAAATAAAACTTAATATTACTTCTAAAATATTTAATCAAAAGTTATTTTTGAATACTGAATTTAAAGCAATTAATCCATTAAACAATCAAGAATTACCTATTTATATAATTGATTTTTCATCTTTAAATAATGACGAAACAGCTATTATTGGAAGTTTTTTGAAGAAAAGAGATTTAGATTTCATTGAACATTACAAACTAAATTTAAATACCACATTAACTTCAGATAAATTTGACTTAAGCGCTTATAAACAAGAAGTAAAATACAATTTAAGAGATTGAGGTATTTCAAGACAAAGGTATTGAGGTAATGCAATTCCTTTAGTAAAATGTAAAACTTGTGGAATTGTACCTTTAAAAGAAAAATATTTACCAATTTTATTACCTAGAAAAGTAAGTTTTACAGGTTCTGGAAATCCACTTGAAACAAATCCAGAATGAATTAAAACAACTTGCCCTAATTGTCAAGCTGATGCAAAACGTGAAACTGATACATTAGACACATTTTTTGAATCGAGTTGATACTTTTTAAGATATACAACACCTAAAGACAAAAGATTAGATCATATGTTAGTTCCTGAATATATTAATTATTGAAGCAGTGTTGATGAATATATTGGAGGAATAGAACATGCGATTTTACACTTGCTATATGCCCGTTTCTTTACAAAAGTTTTAAATGATATTGATTTAGTTCCTTTCAGAGAACCTTTTAATAACCTTTTAACCCAAGGGATGGTGCTTAAAGACGGAGCGAAAATGTCTAAATCAAAAGGGAATGTGGTAATTCCTACGGATATGATTGATGCTTACGGAGCTGATGTTACTAGGTTATTTATACTTTTTGCTGCGCCTCCTGTTAAAGAATTAGAATGAAGTGATTCTGGAATTTTAGGGTGTTTTAAATTTGTTAAAAGATTATGAACACTTTCTCAAAAAGTTTCAAAAAATGATTACATTAAGAATATAGATACATCAAGTTTAACTTTAGAACAAAAGGATGCTAGAAGAAAACTTTATCAAGGTTTAAATAAATCATTAGAAATTTTTGAAAATAGAAAAAATGAGTATTCATTTAACACTATTATTTCATGATGCATGGAAACCATAAATGCCTATGATGCAATTGAAAACAAAAATTTACTAGCTGAATATTTATATGTTACTTTAAATATATTAGAACCTTATATGCCTCACTTATCTTGAGAATTATCAAAAAAACTTTTTAACTTAAATAATTTAAATGATTTTAATGTGAATCAAAAAGCTTTAGAAAATGACTTAATTTCATATGGAATAACTGTAAACGGGAAAGCTCGTGCAGAATTGCAAGTAAATATAAATGAAACAAAAGAAGAAATATTACAAAAAGCTCGTGATTTAGTTATGCCAAAATGGGTAACAAAAGAAACTTTAATTAAAGAAATTTATGTGCCTAAAAAACTTATAAATTTTGTTATAAAAATTGAAAAAAACTAATTTTTTCCTCATTTAGTGCTTTTATAAAATAAAGCACTTTTTTTGATAAAATTAATAATACATTGCGATAAAAAGGAGACCTAAGATGTTACTACCATACATAATCATAGATAAAAAAGATATATCTTTTCCACATACAGTTTATGTGGCAAAAGTTGATGAAAAACAACAAGAAAAAATAATTATAGATTATCTATTAAAAGGAAAATTTGAACGTGTAGCTATTTTTTATAATGATACCAATTCAAAAACTAATTCTATTATCCCGGTAGCTTTATATGCTAAACCTTTAAAATTTGAAAAAATTAAATCTGAATATTTTTTAACATTTAAAGGAATTGAAAGACTTAAACTTACTGGTGACAGTTTAAATTTTGACGAAAATAATTTTACTAAATCAGAAAAACAAACTGCAGAAGAATTTGAAAACGTGTATAAAAATTTTGTAAGAGCTGATAAACTTCATAAGTCTTTTGATTCAATTATCGAAGAAATTAAAGAAACTCAAGAGACAATAAGTTCTATTCCTAATCTTTTATATGAAACATATTCTAATTTAGAAAAAATGAATGAATCTTTATTGAAACTAAACCCTTATACTGGTAAAAAATATAAACTTAGTGACGTTATGAAACTTCAAAATATCGATCGCGAAAACAATCAAGATGCCATAGAAAATCCTAATGTTTTACTAAGCACATTGTTAAGTTTTACTACCGATTTAGAAATCTATTATTCTTCATTAAATCTTTTTTGTGTTGTGAACCCACTTGATTATTTTAATAGCTTCAGTAACATAATTACCTATGCAGCAGGCTTAATAGAACTTGAAACTGATATTCAAGGAACAATAAACGATAACATGATGGTCCAACAAAAAGAATTTTTACTTCGTGAAAAAATGAAAGTAATTAAAAGTGAATTGCGTTCATTAGATGTAGAAGAAGAGCATGATGAATACAGTAAAATAATCAAAAATAAAAAATTAAAATTTATTTACCCAGAAACAGTTCAAAAAATTATAAGAGAAGAAAACGAAAAACATAGTCAAATGATTTCATCTTCACCTGATGCTAATATAACAAGAACTTATATTGATACACTTAAAAAATTGCCTTGAAGAAAAACCGCTAAAGAACATCTTGATATTAAAAAAGCAAGAGAAATTCTTGATAAATATCATTACGGACTTGATGAGGTTAAAGAAAGAATTATTGAACATTTAGCAGTTATTTTAAATAATAGAAATCATTCTAAAAGCAATAAAAATATCGTTGAAATTGACAAAGAACATGAAATTGATTTAAATTTATTTAAAAATTCAAAACTTAAAGAAAGTGACAGTGTATTTAATAATGTTCCTATTCTAGCATTGGTAGGTCCTCCAGGAACAGGAAAAACTTCTTTATCAAAAGCAATTGCTGAAGCTTTACAAAAGAGTTTTGTTAAAATTTCTCTTGGTGGAGTACACGACGAAAGTGAAATTAGAGGACATCGTAGAACTTATGTTGGCGCTATGCCTGGAAAAATAATTAAAGCTATTTTAAAAGCTGAAGTGTCAAATCCATTAGTTTTATTAGATGAAATTGATAAAATGGCATCAGACATGAAAGGCGATCCAGCTTCTGCTATGTTAGAAGTTTTAGACCCTGAACAAAATACAAAATTTCAAGATCATTATTTAGAGCACGAATATGATTTATCAAAAATTATGTTCTTAGCAACTGCCAATTATTATGAAGATATTCCAGCGCCATTAATAGATAGAATAGAAATAATTGAATTAAGTCCCTATACCATAACCGAAAAAGTAAAAATTGCTCGTAATCATTTACTAAAAAAAGTAAGAGAACAAACATCACTAAGTGACAAATTATTTCAAATAAGCGATGAAACAATTATTTACATAATTAAGCACTATACACATGAAGCCGGAGTACGTGGATTAAAGAGAATTCTAGATAAAATAGCAAGAAAGATTGTTGTTAAGGTAATTGATAATCCTAAAATGAAATCTTTTGAAGTAAAAAAAGAAATGCTTATTGACTTAATTGGGATTGTTAAATTTAGAGAAGAAGAGTTAGAAACAGAAGAAGTTAAAGGAACTGCTACTGGTCTTGCATACACCTCAACAGGTGGTTCAACCTTACAAATCGAAGTTACTGCATATCCAGGAAAAGGTGAAATTAAATTAACAGGACAGTTAAAAGATATAATGCAAGAATCAGCGCAAATAGCATTAACTTATGTTAGAGCCAACGCTGAAAAATTTAACATAAAAGATTTTGATTTTGAAAATAATATCATTCATATTCACGTTCCTGAAGGTGCTGTTCCAAAGGATGGACCAAGTGCCGGAGTAACATTTACTACTGCTATTATTTCTGCATTATCTGGTAAAACTGTAAAAAATGTTTATGGTATGACTGGTGAAATTACATTAAGAGGTAAAGTTCTAGAAATAGGTGGATTAAAAGAAAAATCATTTGCCGCTAGTCAATTAGGTTTAAAATACGTTTTTATACCTTATAATAACATAAAAAACTTAAGAGATATTCCTGATGAAATAAAAGATTTAATAACATATTTACCTGTTAAAAAATATGATGAAATTTTTGATATCTTATTTTTAAACAAAGAACATAATTTAACAATTGATAAAACTAACAACAAAGATTTATCTAAATATTAATAATAAATAGTCAAACTAATTGGCTATTTTTATTGTCTTAAAAAACAAATAAAAAGAACATTATGTTCTTTTTAATCATTCATTTCAGGAAAATGTTCTAATAATATTTTATATACTTTAGAAGGAGTTGTTGCTTTTTGAATTTTTTCATGGAATTGATCATCTAAGGAATATAAAGCAATTGCTTGAATGGCTTCGACTTGTAAATCTCTTTCTTCTTTTTTAAGAGCCAGGGTAAAAAACAATTTAGCTGGTTTTTTGTCTTCTGCTTCTCAATTAATACCATGCTTTGAAATTGACACAGCCAAAACAGGTTTTTCAACACTTGAAGAACACCCATGTGGTACTGCAATTCCATCATTTAATGAAGTATGCATCATTAATTCTCTATATTGTAGAGCGTTAAAGAATTTTTCTTCATCATTTACAAACCCTTTAAGTTTTAAATTTTTTGAAATTTGTCTAATTGCATCATCATGTGAATTTGCTTCAAAATCTAAAAATATTGCTTCTTCGTTTAATAAATCTTTTAAGTTCATATTTTACTTTATTTTAATTTAGGCATTATACTTAACGAAATTGCTTGAGGACCACAGTGAACAGCAACAGCACTTGGTGTTGTAATGATAGAATCAAGAGTTATATTTTCTAAGTTAGCATTTGTTAAAACTTCGTTTTTAAATTCTGCGTCATTTCCTGTAATTAATCTAATTGAATAGTTTTTAATTTGATTAATTCCGCCAGCAAATTTAACAAGTTTTTCAAAAACTTTTGCTACTGCAGTTTTTGTACTTCTTTTTAAACCTGAAACAGAAACATGCCCATCAAATTTTAAAATAGGGATCATTGCGATTTTAGTCATTATAAATTTTTTAGCACCTGTTAATCTTCCGCCTTTGATTATGTAATCTAGGTTTTTAGGTATGATGTATGTTTGAGATTGTTCAGAAATATTTTTTATAGTTTTTACAACTTCTTCAATGTTTTCATTTTTTTCATATAAGTCTTGTACATAGTATGCTACATCACTTAATTGATCTCCAGAAAACTTGTTGTCAACAACATAAACGTTTTGATAATTTTTAGCAATTGTTTCTGCTTGAATTGCAGTAGAAGATAAGGCTTGAGAAATTCCTAAATATACAACGTGATTATATTTACTTGAAAATTCTTTAATTGTTTCTTCCATAGTGTCGTATACAGGTAAAGATGTCATAAATTTTGAACTTTTGCCTAATAATTCTAGTATATCTTCAAAAGGTTGATTTCCATCTTCGTATAATTTTCCATCTAATTCAATTTGTAATGATAAATAACCAAAGTTATTTTTTAATGCTTCTTGTTTTGTCATTCCTGAGAATGAATCAATAATTATTCCTAGTTTTTTCATGCCTTTATTTTATCAAATAGAACAAAAAATATAATAATTATCAAAACATTATTTATTATGAAAATTTTTTAATAAAGTATTAATAAAAATTTTATTGATTCTTAAAAAATTATTATTTATTTATCTATATTAAAGACAAATTTGCAAAAAATACACCAGGTTATTGGTGTATTAATTTTTATAATAATGGTTCAAAATATCCGGTTATTCCTGCTTTTTTTACTATATGAGGATCGATAGATAAATTATTAAGTTCATATAATAGAAATACATCATTTGACTTTGTTATGTGTAAAACATTTAAGCAATCATAAAACACTGATGTATCGTTAATATATTTAGTAATATCTTTTGAAATAACAAGGATCTTAATTTTAGCTATATTAATTAAATTTAATAATGGTTTATTAATATTTTTAACATATAAAGCTGTTGGGACATTTTTTTTCTTTAAGTCGATTATTTTTTCTTTAAGTTGGTCAAAATAAAAATCATTATTGAACGAATATATTAAATATGTTGGCAGTACTTTTAAATTTTTTGTTTCTTGAAAGCGAATAAAATTTTCTTGAGAAATTGGAATAATTGTATTTTTACTTATATTTTGTTTCTTTAAGATATATTCATTTCATGATTCTTCGTAAATAAATTTTAAATAAGGAATTTGATTAAAAAATTTATAATCTTGTTCAGAAACGTTTTTTACTTTAACTTGAATAACTTTCATTGTCGTTGAATTGCCAGAGCTATAATTTTTAATATAACTTTCAACAATTTGATATTTTTGATTTATATTGTTTTCTTGATAATTTAAAAACGAAGTCATAAATTCAGAAAATTTATTATCTAATCAACTGTTATGAAACGAATAATAAACATGATCTAAACTTTTATTATTAACTTTTAAATTAAATAATTGAAATGAGAATTTATTCATTTCTTCATTTAAATTATCTAAATCTATTATTTGTCTAACATCGGTCATAGCAATAGAATTTAAAAGTGGATCAAATTCAATATATTCATTTATTTTTGATATTTTATATTTTAGTTTTTCTATTTTCTTTTCTTTTGGTTTTTTATAAATGAAAAATAAAATACCATTTTTTACATAATATTTAGTATCAGAAGATTTTAAATCGAGTCTATTTAATAAATTTTTAATTAAGTAACTATTAATATCGTGTATTAAAAAGAAAGGTTTTAGAAGTCCACATATCACTAAATAAGGACCTCGATTATGTTTAACGATTTGAGTGCTTATGTCAATTTTTATTACTTTTAATTTTTTAATTCTTTTTACGTCTCAATCAATGCTACAGTAGAATTTGTCATTTTCTTTTGGAAAAATAGTTAACTTATAATCATAAGTAAATTGCTTTTTATTTCGAGGCGCAATAATATTTACTATTGCTTCTAAAAAAGTATATTTCTTTTTATATTTAGGATTTAATTCAAAGTTTATTGTGTTGGTTTTATCGAATTTTTGTGTTAATATTTCATCAATTTGCTCAATGGTATTTTTGCTAAAAAATTCATAAAACTCATCGATTGAAATATATGTATTTTGATTAAATTTTGATTTTTCTGCATCAAAAATTATTGATAAATTTTTTGTTTTTGGTGAATTTCTGAATACTCTTTTTTCTTTGGTGTCAATAACAAAGTGAATTGTTCCTATTGAAGAGCGAGTGTTAATTAAGTTTATAATTCAAATTGCACAAGCAATAAATAATAAAATTATAATTGCTAAAGCAGTGAACATCACAACCATGTATGGCATTATTTAGTAATTACCCTTAATGATTTATGATTTTTATTAAGTGTTCTTATTTTTTTATTAATAATAAACTCAACAATTATTTCACCGTTATTAACTTCTAATACAATTCCTTCTCCAAAAGTAGTATGTGAAATAACATCGCCTTTAACAATTTTATCGCTTGTTAATTCATTATCAACTGGTGCTCCTATTTCAATTTCGGAAGTAAAAGTGTTTTTATCAACTATGTAATTTTCTAGTTTTATACCCATTTCTTTAATAAATCTTGATGGTTCTTTTTTCTCCTTGGTATCCATTAAATAACCACGAGAGTCTGAAATAAAAAGTTTGTTTCTAGCTCTTGTCATTGCAACATAAGCTAATCTTCTTTCTTCTTCAAGTCCGTCTGAACTACTTAAAAAATTATTAGAATCTAGCGCTTTATAATTAGGGAAAATTCGTTCAGTTAAACCAACAACAAAAACATTGTCAAATTCTAAACCTTTTGCAGAGTGTACAGTCATTAATGAAACATAATTAGGTTCAGTGTCATATTCATCTGAAGCACTTAAAAGAGAAACTAATTCAAGATATTCTTTAATTCCTTTGTCAGGATTTTTTTCTTCTCATGCAGCAATAGACCTAATTAATTCTTGAACGTTATCAGTTGCAGTTCCACTTAAATTTTGATCTTGTTTAATTTGTTTGTAAAATTCTAAGTCTTCAAGCATTTTATTTAAAACAACGTTAATAGGGTTTTTCATTAATGCACTTTTGTACTTAACAATTATTTTTAAGAATGGGAAAATTTTATTTTTGATTACATTTTTATTAATTGGCATAACTTTAAAATGGTTGATTAAATAATCATGCAAACTTATATTAAGATTATTAGCTTCTTTTTTGATTTTTGCTAGTGTTACTTCGCCAATTCCTCTTGTTGGAACATTAATTATTCTTTCTAAAGCAATATCAGATCCATCATAAATTACTCTTAAAAAAGCTAATGCATCTTTAATTTCAGAACGTTGGAAAAATTTTGTTCCGTTAAAAATTTTATGTGAAATACTTTCACCAAGCAATTCTTCTTCAAAAGCACGTGAATAATAATTTGAACGATAAAGTATTGCAATATTTTTAAGTTGGATTTTTTTCTTGCGTAATTCATTAATTTTTTGAACTACTCATCTAGCCTCTGCTTCCATACTAAAACCATGATAAAATTCAATCTCTTCACCAACATGATTATTAGCAATTAAATCTTTACTATATCTATTTTTATTGTGTTTAATTAACATGTTAGCAGCATCAAGAATATTTTTTGTTGAACGATAGTTATGATTAAGAACTATGGTTTTAGAATCTGGATATTCTTTATCAAAATCTAAAATTAAATTAACGTTTGCCCCACGTCAGTTATAAATTGTTTGATCAGGATCTCCAACAATTGTTAAGTGTGTATTTTCATTGCATAATTTTTGCACGATGTGGTATTGTGAACTTGATGTATCTTGAAACTCATCAACTAATATATGAGAAAAATAATTGCTTCACTTTTTAGCAACATCGCTATTATTTTCTAATAAATATTCAACTTTTAAAATTAAGTCATCAAAATCCAAATATCCCTTTTCTACAAGGTAATTAGTATAGTGATTATAAATTTTTGGAATGTAATCATCTGTACTTAAATTTAGTGATTTAGCTACATCTTCTACATTCATGCCAGCATTTTTTGCTCATGAAATATGTTGAATAATAGAAGAATATGAAACTTCATGAGGTGTAATTCCAAATCTTTTATAAATATTTTTAATAATTAGTGTTTTATCTGATTCATCAATAATCTGAAAGTCTTGTTTATATCCCAACTTTTCGGCTTCACGACGTAGTATATGAACACAAAGCCCATGAAATGTAAAAACATTTAATTTGTTCATTTCACCAGAACAATACTGCGCTATTCTTTGGTGCATTTCATTACTTGCTTTATTTGTAAATGTAACTGCTAATATTTGACGAGGTAAAATTGCCATTTCATTAATTAAATAGGCTATTTTTCTAGTTAAAACTTTAGTTTTACCAGAACCGGCCCCAGCAATTATTCTTAAATGTGAGTCAAAATATTGAACAGCTAATTTTTGTTCAGGATTTAAATCTTTTAATAAGTTAACTTTGTTTTTAATCATTTTATTCCTCGTTCTTGTTTCTTATGTAGATAATTTCACGTTCTATAACTTTTGTGGGTATCAATATTTGCTCATCATTTTTTGTAATTAGCACTTTTTTTGTATAAACAATTCTTGAATTTGAAAGTTTGTCAAGAACAGCTAATTTCTTTTTACTAAATAAAAAAAGTACATAATTTAAAAAAACTATTGTAAATCAATTTCCAGAAAGGCCTGAAACAAGGGCTATTCCGATATTATCAAGTGTTGTATTCTCTTCATTTTTTCTTGCAATAATTTCTTTTAAATCTTTATTAGAAAAAAAGGAAAGCATAATTAAAAAAATGACTATTCAATAAAAAGCACCGAAGATATTTCTTTTTAATATATCCCTATTTAAAATAAGTTCTTTGTTATTTGTAATCATTTTTATTTTGCAAACGTATTGACCTATAGTTGCAGAAACAGTAAGAATTGGAAAAACAACATAATAAGTAAAAATAAATATTATTGAGGTTATTCCAAAAGCAACAAATCCAGGTGTTGAAAATTCTTTTTTAAAAAGAATCAAAACGTACATTAATATAACAAAAGCAAAATTTATTACAAAATCAATTACATTAGCCAGCAATCTAAATCAAAAATTACTGTTTTTATAAAAATACATTATTGTTCTAGAAGTCCTAAAATTTTATATCACTTATTTATAGGTGTTTTCCTTCTTAAAACATTTACTTCAGGTAAATTTTTTAGCATATACATGTTGCTATCTCTAAAGTTTTTAAACTCATTTGTTAGTCACATTTTTTCTAAAATTTGGTCTAAACCTTCAACTAAACGATTGTTTCTTTTTTGAGTTTTTTCCTTACGATTTATCATTGTATAAAAGCTAAAAATTGTTGTTCCTGTTAACAATCCTGCTAAAAATACTTGAAGAGTATATGCTTTAAAATAATAAAATTCTTGCATGATTTTTCTTTTATCGTTTGTACAGGTGACTTCTAATGCTTTTAAAGAAGCCACAAAGTTTAACGGATTAATTCAAGTTTCGATATCAAAATATTCTCTTTGAATTCTTTCATCTACATAAACATATTTTTTTGCTTCTAGAAGAAGTGAATATGTTAATTCAAGAGAAATTTTAGAGTCATTTGAAAATGTAGGTTTAAATTTAATAAATTTTTTAGTTACAGAAGATTTGTAAATTTTATTAAAAATAAATGGGTAAGTATAAGCTAGTGGTTCAGTTGATTCGTTCAAGTCAATTAACTTATTTTCATCAATTCTTGAAGATGGTTTTCAACGAATCGAACCTATTAATCTTGGTTTAAATTCAATAATATCTGCTTCTGGAAAGTTGCTAATCATTTTAATAATTTTTTCCGTATAATGCTTTCTTATAGTGGTATCTGAATTTGTGATGTAAACATATTCACCTTTAACCATATTAAATGCTGAAGCAAAATTTGATTGATTGCTTTGACGTTTTGAGTTTACAAAAAACTTAAGTCTAGTTCCAAATTTTTTCTGGTATTCAACTATTATTTCAATAATTTCTTTACTTTTTGGCGGTTTATTTATAGCCATTATGACTTCAAAATCTTTATTTTCTTGGTCATATAAATCTCTTAAAAAAGTTTTTACGTCTCTAGTGTCTTTGTTTAATGTTGATATTATACTTAGCTTCATTTTATACCACCTTAAAATTTATATAAATATTTTAACATATTTAAAATTTATTATTTTAATATGCAATGAAAAAGCAATATTTAGTAAATTTTTTATATTTTTTTATTATTTAAAAAATAAAAAAACTCTAAAATATTGACATGTTAAAAACACAATCACTTTTAAAAGACTTAGAAGTCTTTAGCTTTATAAATCCGAAAAACAAATATAACATAATTTTTTTACATGGTTTTACTGGGTCTTATTATGACAACTTAATTATTAAAGACAAGATTACTAATTGTAATTTTTTTGCCTTACATTTGCCATGTCATGGAAAAAGCGTGTGCCTTAGTGATGAAGATTTATCAACATTAAATTTTGCGCAGATTTGAATTGAATATATTAAAGAGCAAAATTTAGATAACCTTATTCTTATAGGACATTCAATGGGTGGAGGAATAGCAGCTTATTTAAACACCTTTTTTAGCGATAAAATTTTAGCTAATATCCTTATATCACCAGCAAATCCGTCAATTATTAGTAACATGAAAAATATTAATTATTTACTTCCTAAAACACATCAAGAAGCAACTAATTTATTAAAAGGTTTAGTTTATCAATATCAAATTAATGAGCATTATATTCAAAACAATTTAATTGTTGAAACTATTGAAAACGCACAGGAAAAATTCAATGGATTAAAAGAAATGTTAAGTCCAGAGCAAATGAAAAATAGTATGAAACTTTTTGATTTAGGATTTAAAAGTATAAAAAAACCCACACTTGTAATTATGGGCAAAAATGACTTAATAGTTCCTACAAAAGAATTGAGTGAATATATAGATAATTTAAATAACAAGAATATAAAATATATAATTTTTGATAACGCTGCACACAATCCACATAAAGAAAATTCTGTATTATTTTTTGCTGAGGTTAATAACTTTTTACGCTTAAATATAGTTAAATAAAAAATTGGGGCCTCCCAATTTTTACATTCTGATATTTCCGGTTGTACGAGGATAAGGAATTACATCACGAATATTATCTAGTCCAGTTACATACATAACTAGCCTTTCAAATCCTAAGCCAAAACCACTACTTCCTGAGTCACCAAATCTTCTAAGATCTAAGTATCATTGTAAATCTTCTTGATCTATTTTTAGTTCCTTAACTCTTTCTAAAAGTTTTTCATATCTAACTTCACGTTGGCTTCCCCCAATTAATTCTCCTATACCAGGGACTAATAAGTCAAAAGCTGCAACGGTTTTATTATCATCATTTTGATGCATATAAAATGCTTTAAAAGCTTTAGGGAAATTTATAACTGCAACAGGTCCGTTAAAAAGTTTTTCAGCAATGTATCTTTCATGCTCTGTAGCTAAATCTAAACCAAATTCAATATCTTGATTTTCAAATATATCTTTAACTTTTTGTAGTTCTTTTATGGCTTGAGTATAGTCAATTATGCTTAACTTGTTATTTATAAATAAATCCAATCTTGCTCTTAATTCACTGTCAACATTTTCTTCTAAAAAGTCAAATTCAAATTTACATTTAGCTAAAGTATTACGAATAACTGTTTTTAGCATATGATCAGCTAAATTAACAACATCATTTAATTTATAAAAAGCAATTTCTGGTTCAACCATTCAAAATTCAGCAGCATGTTTTTTTGTATTTGAATGTTCCGCTCTAAAAGTAGGGGCAAACGTATAAACTTTTTTAAATCCTATAGCATAGCTTTCAGCGTGCAACTGACCAGTAACACCTAAAGTAGCTTTTTTATTTAGTCCAAAAAATGGTTCTTTACTATCATCACTAACATTAAAGGTTTCTCCAGCACCTTCACCATCATTTGAAGTAATTATTGGACTTGCCATTAAAAAGTAATCATGTGCAATAAAATATTTGTGGATTTCTTGAGCTAAAACTGATCTGATTAGCATTGCTGATTTTAAAGTTTTTGTTCTATGTCTAATGTGAGGAATTTCTCTTAAAGTTTCAACATTGATTTCTTGATTTTGAATAGGATAATCATTATCCGTATTTTTTAAAAGTTGAATTTGACTAGCTACAAGTTCAATTGGTTGTTTTGAACCAGGAGTTGCAACTATTTTTCCAGTTACTTTTATACTTGCCCCTATTTTTATTTGATCTAATAGTTCAAAGTCGAAATTCGTTCCTTTTATAACAATTTGTAGTGATTTAACTGTACTTCCATCGTTAAGATTAATAAATCTTAATTTGTTATTACCACGATTTGAATCAACTCACCCTTCTAGTTCAAAATTTTCTCAATTATTATAATAATTTGGTCTTAGTAATAGTAGTTTAACTGTATGCATTTTTCTCCTTATTAAGTATTTATTATTTTATCACAAAATTGTTTTTCTAAATTTTGAGATTTTAGAAAAAACTACACACATTAACCTATATTCAAGGTAAATATGTGTAATTATCTTAAAAATCTATTTTTTCAAAAACTAATGTTACTTGAATTTTATCACCGTCTAAAAGTTTTTTACTTCCACCATTAGTTGTGCTAAATGTGTGTAGTCTATAATCCTTAGTACATTGAATGTTTATAACTTCTTCTAAATCAGTTAAGTTTTCTGAACCAGTTCCAAATATTTAATTTAATTTGTAATACTACAGAGGGAAATGGTGATTCTGAAGCAAATGAAAATCTTGATTCTTTGTTTAATTCTGAAAACATTTTTTCTCCTCTTAATTTGTATTAATTAATTATAAAAAATTATTTATTTTCTAAATACTATACAAAAAAATGATAAAAAGTTTTTATATTAATTTAAGGAATCAATAACATAATTTTTTTTGTGTTTTTTTACAAATTACTATATATAAAAATATAATTAAATTAATAGGAGAACATATGGGATTTTTTAGTAATTTATTCAAAAGTAAAAAACACGAAACAAAGTGTGAAATTAAACCAGAAACAAGAGCTATTGTTGAAGCTTTTGGAGGTATTTCAAATATAACTGGTTTTAACAATGGAGCAGTTAGATTAAGATATGATGTTAAAGATTCGGATTTAGTTGATGTTGAAAAACTTAAAAGTTTAGGAGCTTTAGAAGTTCTAGTTTTAGGTAAAAAATATGTTGAAGCAAAATTTGGTGATTCATCTGAACAAATTAATATTGAAATTAGAGAGGCTTGTCCTTTATTAAAAGAAGAAGAAGCAAAAAAACTTAAATTAAATAAAGGAAACTTAGCACCTGAATCGCTACATTGCGACCCAGAAAAGAAAACATGTGAAGTTATTAATGCTGACATGGTGGATGTACTTGTTCCAGCTGATGGAAAAGTTGAAGATTTAGCTTCGTTAAATGATGGAGTATTTTCAGAAAAACTCTTAGGTGATGGATTTGTAGTTAATGTTAAAGACAAAAAGGTTGTTGACATTATCTCACCAGTTGATGGAAAACTAGTTGTAGTTTTTCCTTCAAAACATGCTTATGGTATTCAATGTGCAAGTGGTCTTGAAATTTTAGTTCATATAGGAATTGATACTGTTAAACTAGGTGGTTTAGGATTTACAAGTTTAGTTAAAGTTAATGATACAGTTAAAGCAGGTGATAAATTAGCAACAGTTGATGTTGAAAAAATAGTTTCAGAAGGATTGAATCCAAATGTTATTTTAGTAGTTACACCTGATTCAAAATTAAAAAATATTAAGCAAAAAGATTCTAAAACTTTTACAATTTATAAATAATAAAAGGCGTTGCCTTTTTTTATTATTGTTTTTTTATAAAAAAAATAAATAAAAACAACTATGGATAAGTTGTTTTGGTCAATCTAATGAAATGGAGCGGGTGAAGGGAATCGAACCCTCATAGTCAGCTTGGAAGGCTGAAGTTCTGCCATTAAACTACACCCGCAATTGCTAAATTATTATAACACAAATTTTTATGTTCAAAGACTTTTTTTGATTTTTTTTAATTAAAAAAACCATTGTTTTTTTTAATGAAAATTATTTATTAAAAAACTTTACTATCTTATTTAACTTTTATTTATTATATATAATATAACTATGCCAGAATATCCAGAAGTTACAGTTGTTTCTAATTCCTTAAACGAATTAGTTAAATTTAAAAAAATAACTAAAGTAGAAGTTAATTTAGAAAAAATAATTAAAAATACTGATGTTAAAAATTTTATTAATTCTCTTGAAAATAGAGTTATTTTTTCAATAGAAAATATCGGTAAATACATCATTTTTAGTTTTGATAATGATCTAAAAATGATTAGTCATTTAAGAATGGAAGGAAAGTTTTTTTACGAAAATTTCTTATCTGATCGTAATAAAAAACATGATTTAGTTATTTTTACTTTTGAGGACAATTCAAAATTAATTTACAATGATACTCGTAGGTTTGGTACTATGGATTTAGTACAAGGTGATTTAAGTACTTTTACTAAAATATCTAAATTAGCTAATTTACCAAATCCCCTTGATGCAAGCAAAATAATGCAAAAAGTAAAAAATAAAAAAATACCAATAAAAACAGTTTTATTAGACCAAAGTATAGTTTTAGGAATAGGAAATATTTACGCTGATGAGGTTTTATTTGCTAGCAAAATTAATCCATTAAGTCCTGCAAGCAATATTTTGTTAAAGGAATGGAAATTAATTTTACAAAACGCAAAAGATATAATGAACCAAAGTACCAAACAAGGCGGTTCATCTGTAAATACTTATGGTTCTGTAAATAATGTTCAAGGAACATTTCAAAATGAATTAAAAGTTTATAATCGTGCAACTTTAGCTTGCTTAAGATGTAAGAATAAATTAGATAAAATTAAAGTTAATGGACGAGGCACAACATTTTGTGCTATATGTCAGAAAGTTAGGTAATTATGAAAAAGTTATTTATTGTTATAGATATGTTAAATGGATTTGCAAAAAAAGGTGCTTTATATTCACCTTTAATTGAACTTTTAATTCCACATATAAAAGAAGAAATTGTTAAATACAAAAACAATTTATTTATTTGTGATGCCCATAGTAAAGACGATATAGAAATGAGTTCTTATCCTTTACATTGTTTAAAAGGAACAGAAGAAGCTGATGTTGTTAGTGAATTAAAACCCTATGTACAAACTAAATTAGAAAAACAATCTACAAATGCATTTCATATTTTTGATAAAAAGTTCATCGATAAATATGATGAATTTGTAGTAGTAGGTTGTTGTACAGATATTTGCATTTTACAGTTTGTTTTATCTTTAAAAACATACTTGAATCAAAATAAAATTAATAAAAATGTTGTTGTCCTTAAAAAATGTACTGCAACTTTTGACACTGACTTGCACGATGGAAAAACACATAATGAATTTGCACTGGAACTTATGAAAAACTCAGGAGTTATAATTAAATAATGTCAAGAACTGTTGATTTACATGGTTTATTTGTACAAGATGCTTCAATTTTAATAGTTTCAAACTTAAATGACTTAACTAAAAATCGCATCTCTTCTATATTATTTATAACTGGTAAAGGGACTGGTGCTTTAAAAAGTGAATTAGAACATATTTTGTCAACTTATGATGTTGAATATGAAATATTAAATAAACAAGGAGCATATTTAGTTAAAAATAAAATTCAATATTATATATATGAAGAAGATGAAATAGCAAGCCAAAAAGATATAGATAAATTATATGATGAAGAAATTAGTAGAAAAAAATGATAAATAATTTAATTTTTTTCAGTTAAATGAAAATTTTTATGATAATTTTAAATTTTATAAATTTTTTTCATATGATAAGTCTATAATATGAGACATGATAACAAAATCAATGAAACAAGCCAAAGACGCCCTTAAAAAAGGCAATATATTTATGTTGGCTGTAGCATTCTTGATCGGGGTTGTATTCAACGCCGTTGTAACATCATTGGCTAACGATGTTATTATGAGTGCTATAGCAAAACACCTAGGATTCGAAGAACTTGCTAAAATGCAACACAATGGTATTTTATATGGTAAATTCTTAGCAGCTGTTATTAACTTCTTTGTAGTAGCTGTATTCTTGTTCTTTATGTTGACTGGATATTTTTTACTAGTTAACTTCAAAAATAGAAAAAAAGTTGTGGTTAAGGAAGCTCCTAAACCTTCAACAGATGAATTAATCCTAGAAGAATTAAAAAAATTAAACGAAAAATTAGAAAGTAGAAAATAAAAAAAATAGCTCGCACAATCGCGAGTTATTTTTTATTCAGCTAAATAAGGTAAAACCATCACTAAACCAATTGCTGCATACAATGTATATAAGTCAAACATTATATCTGAGTATATTAAATTGATTAGTCTTTTTTGACTTCATGCAAATGGATAATCTATTTTCATAAAACCTGAGCCACTTGCTCCAGTAATTATCAAGTCGTTGTTAATTGAATAGATTTGAACACCATTTAGTATTTTAGTACTGTTAATGTGATCTTTTAATTCTAGAATTTTTTCCATTGAATATGGTGTAAAAACAGTTCTAGATGCTATTTCATCATTACTTCTTAATTGAAATTCTTTATTAAATGTTTCGTTTTCTAATTTAACTTTGTTAAGTTTTAAATGGTTAGATCCATCCAATAATGATCAGTTAAATTTTCTGTTTTTTAACATATCTAAGTTAATTGAAACTACAAAACTATATTGATCTAAAGTTGATCTTTCACCACCTACATTTAACTCAACTTCATAGTTAGAAAATTTTGCTTTATATTTTTTTAAAATTAAAAGTTCCATTGTATCAATTTGTTTTTTGAATTTTAAATCTCTAGCATTATCACCAAAAGGACACATAACTTCTTTTTCTTTTGAGTTAAACCAGTATTTGTGTACTTAATAAATTCAAATAGATTTGTTAAAGTAAATAATTCTTTATAAATAACTTCTTCATTGTGTCATTTACGCATTGCATTTAAAGCAGTATATCTACGATCTAATGCTACTTTTATTACAAAATAAGCAATACCTATTAAAACCACTCCTACTAGTATCATAGGTCATAAAGTACCTATTTTTGCAAGACTTATAAGCCCTAATAGTAGACCTATAAACCCAGCTCCTGCACCAACTCCTAATGAAATTTTTATATTTTTTAATCTTTTGTTATATTCAACAAAAGCATCTTTCATTGACTCATTAATTAACTCTAAACATTTTTCTTTGTTTAAGTCTTGAAATTCTTGAAATGAAAGTATTTCTTTTACACGTGCTATATCCATAATTAGTTAAAACCTAGTTTAACATCCTGTCTTTCTTGTTGAGTAGCAACAAATAAAGGTTGTGTTGTTAAACTCATACTTTGTGCAACAATGCTTGCTGGTCATGTAACAATTGATGTATTTAGTTCTGTTACATAGTTATTGTATAAACGTCTAGCAGCACTAATTTCACGTTCTAAATAAACTGATTCAGCCATTAATTCTTCAAATAATTTACTTGCTTTTAGGTCTGGATAGTTTTCTGAAACAGCTAATAATCTTCCAAAAATAGAATTGTTTAAATTATCCATTTCTCTTTGTTGTTCTACAGATTGTGAATGGTTTGATGCTAAGTTTCTCATTTGTGTAACTTGTGCTAAAACATCTTTTTCATGTGTCATGTAACCTTTTGTTGCGTCAAAAAGTTTTGTTAAAGTAGAACTTCTTTTTGTTAATTGAACATCAATTGTACTTGAGGCATTATTGATGTTAGTTTGTAATCTTCTAAGTTTATTAAAAGTAATAATGTGTATAACAATTGGAACAATCAAAATAAATGAAATGTATCAAATTATATTTGCTGCTGTTGTGCTTTTTGCTTTGATTGATGTGTTATCAGCATTTGGGTTATATCCTTCTGGATTTGTTTGTTTTGAATTATCAAATAAATTTCCCATGATTCTCCTTTTTTAGTTTGTTTATAATGTTAAATTAGTTGTTTTTGTTGAATAAAATTTTAGCTTTATCATAAGCTAATTTTCTTGCTTTTTTAGCAACATAATCTCTAGCTGCTTTTATTAATTCATTTTTTCTTGCTCTAAGTTCTTTTTTAGCTTTTTTAAGTAATGCTTTTGCAGCTTTTTTAGCTTCTTCAGTAACTGCATCTTTAACACCTTTTGCAGCTTCTTTAGCGGCAATAATTGCTAATTTTCTTGCTTCTTCATTTGCAGCTTTGAATGCTTCTGAATCAAGAAAAGCTTTTAAAATGCTTTTTTCTTCTTTATCATTAATTTGACTTTTATCAAATTTCTCTAATTTAGATTCGTCGATTGTTTCTTCAACAATTTTTTCTTCATCAACGTTTAATGAATCTACATTATCATCATTAGCGTTATTTTCTTCAATTTCTGTTGGTTTACTTGTATTTGTATTAGTTGTTCCAACGTTTGTGTTTGTATTTCCTGTGTTTGTGTTAGATGTTGCAGGATTTGCATTTGCATTTGTGTTTGTGTTATTTGCTTAGTATTTGGTTTTGTTGTTGTGTTTGAACCATTTGAACATGAAACTACAGCAACTACTGGTAAGAACGACATTGTTGATAATGTCAAAATTACTCTTTTTTTCATATATTCTCCTAAATTTTTATTGTGAAACGTTTAAAACCGGTTTTCTATTTTTTTACTTACTTAAATTTATGCATTATATATACATATATATTTTTGGTGAATTATCATAAAGTTATTTTTATTAATATTTTTTAAATATAAATAGTACTTTTTAAGTAAAAATGTTTTTTATTTTCGTAAAAAAAATTAATTTTTCTAAAAAATAAGCGTTTTTTTAAATTAAAAAAACTGATTTAATTTTAAGAAAAATAACTATATTTCAAAAAGAAAATTATTTACTAAAATATATATAACCAAATAAAATATTTTTAAATTTGTGTCTAAAAAAGTGAAAAAAATCATATTCTAAAATTTGCAATAAATTATGTTTTTTATACTTATAACTTATAATTATCAAGAAACAATAAATTTTATAATTGGATCATAAAAGAAACATATTTATGTATATAAAAAGGATGTATTTAAATTTATTGTAAAATTCAATTATGAACTTTTCAGATATATTTTTATGCTCAACTGACACGGTTTGTGGTATTGGCGGACCAATTAATAACGAATCTCTTAAAAAAATTTATTTTTTAAAGGATAGGCCATTAGACAAGAAAATAATGATTGTTGTAGGTTCTATAGATCAAGCAAGACAATTTAAACAGTGAAATAATAAAGCTGACGAATTTGCTCAAAAATATTGACCAGGTGCAGTAAGTATTATTGTCAATAATCAAGGTTTTAGAATGCCAAATTCTTTAAAAATGCAAAAATTTTTGTTAAAGAATGGACCAATGTATTTAACAAGTGCTAATCTTTCAGGGAATGATCCATTAAATTTAGAGCAAGCAAAAAATGTTTTTAAAGAAATTACTAACGTTTATGATTTTTGTAAACCTTCTAATAAACCTAGTGATATTTATAATGTAGATACTAATCAATGACTTTATAGATAAAATTAACTTAATTTACTTGCTCAAAGGCTTTTAAGTAAATTAAAAAATCAATTTAAAAAATAAATTTTTAGGAATAGTTTTTACAATTACTTTCTATATTTATATTTTTGTGAATCAAAAAATTGTTTCAGGAATTAGTGAATAAATTTTATTTTATAAACTTGAAATAATATATTTTATTTTGATAGAATAAGAAAAAGGAATTCATGATAGAACACGTAAATTTACAAGGTTGTGCTTGCCCAGCTTGCATGCAAAGTGTTTTAGTAGTAAATCAAACAGACTTACCAACTAATGCATTAACAAATACAGATATTGCTATTATTGCAATTTCAGTAATTTTAATAATTGTATTAGCAAGTGCTTTTGTTTATTTATTAAAAAGACATTTTAAAAACAAGCACAAAAAAGTAATATAACTAGCTATAATTTCATAATTGTGGAAATTTTTTCCATGTTTTTTGTTATTTTTATTCATTAAGCATTATTTTTAATGAAAAAAATAAAAAAATGAAAAAATATAAGAATGAATGTCAAGATAAAAAAATTTCAGTCAAAAACCGAATTGATGCGCCATTTACTTATTGAAACTACATTAATTGCTAAAAAAAATTCTTTTTCTAGCATTTGTGTAACACCACAAAAAAAACTTTTACCATACTTAAATTTGATTCAAAAATATTGACTTAAACAAAAGTATGTTTTTAATTCTCTTAGATGATTTATTTCTAGCGAAGTTATTGATTCACAAAATTGCACACAGATTTTTTATTCACGATTAAAACACAACTTTTTTGACCATTTTCCATGAAGCCCAATTAATACTTTTTACCCTTGCACAAAAGGCAATATAAAAGAAAACGCTTTGATTTTTGAAAGGCAGATTGTTTCTAAAAATGGACTTGATTTGCTTGTCTGTGTAATGGACGATTCTGGACAAATAGTATTTTTAAAAAATGATTTAGTACCTGAAAAAAGAATGGATGTAGTTAAACTTTCTAATGAAAAAAACGTTTTAACCTTAGGAATGGCTACTATTTTAGAAACAAAAAAAATAATAGTTATATATGATGGAAATAACCGAGAGTTAATTGAAAAAATCACAAATCCTAGAATTCATTTAGAACATGCTATTAGTTTTTTAAATTATCATGCAGACACAACTTTATTAGTTTTAGAACAAAAATAGATTTTGTTCTTTTTTTGTATTTTTTTAGATAAAGTCCGTATAATTGTGTAAAAGGGTACCATTTAAATGC
>NZ_ADNC01000026.1 GCF_000178375.1 Mycoplasmopsis alligatoris A21JP2
GGTACCCGCATCAAGACGAAAAGACCCCATGGAGCTTTACTATAACTTCGTATTGGAACTTGGCCTAACATGTGTAGGATAGGTGGGAGACGGTGAGACTGAGGCGCTAGCCTTAGAGGAGTCGACCTTGAAATACCACCCTTGGTATGTTGAGTTTCTAACTTGCCGCCTTTATCAGGTGGGAGGACAGTGCGTGGTGGGTAGTTTGACTGGGGCGGTCGCCTCCTAAAAGGTAACGGAGGCGTTCAAAGGTACACTCAATACGGTCAGAAACCGTATGTAGAGCGCAAAGGTAGAAGTGTGCTTAACTGCGAGACCAACAAGTCGAGCAGATGCGAAAGCAGGACTTAGTGATCCGGCTGTACGTCATGGAACGGCAGTCGCTCAACGGATAAAAGTTACCCTGGGGATAACAGGCTTATCTTGCCCAAGAGATCACATCGACGGCAAGGTTTGGCACCTCGATGTCGGCTCATCGCATCCTGGAGCTGGAGTAGGTTCCAAGGGTTTGGCTGTTCGCCAATTAAAGCGGTACGCGAGCTGGGTTCAGAACGTCGTGAGACAGTTCGGTCCCTATCTGATGTGGGCGTTGGAATATTGATGAGAGCTGCTCTTAGTACGAGAGGACCGGAGTGGACATACCGCTGGTGTTCCAGTTGTTTCGCCAGAAGCATAGCTGGGTAGCCAAGTATGGAAAGGATAACCGCTGAAAGCATCTAAGTGGGAAGCCTCCTCAGAGATGAGTATTCCCTTGAAATTCCTTGTAGACGACGAGGTTGATAGGATGGAAGTGTACGTGTAGTAATACATTCAGCTGACCATTACTAATAAATTGAAAGGTTTAAAAGTAAGATGTCATTTAAGACATTTTAATGAATTATGATTAATCTTTACTATTCAGTTTTGAAAGAACAAGCCCAATGAGGGCATTTTTTTATACTTTTTGTAAAAAAATTTATAATTTATATATGTATATGTTTAAAAATTATGAAAATTTTGGATTAAATTCTACTTATTGTAGCTTTACTAAAAAAGTTTTTACTGAAGAAGAACTTAAAAAATTAAGATTAGAAGCGTTAAGAAAAATGAGAAATCTTGATCCAGATTTAAAATTAGAACAGTTAAAAATGATTTTAAATTTAAAATTTGGTAAACCTAAACATGTTTTTGAAAATAACAACAAACAAATTATTATCGATACTGCACTAAATCCAAATAATATAAAAAATGGGTATTGTTATATAGCACACAGAATTATGAAGGTTAAAAATTTTAGATATTTAAAAGCATATTTTAAATTTATAGTTAAAAAAATTAATTTTCTAGAAAAAATTACTTTACCAAACTGTGTTGTTATTATGTTTACAAGTAAAACTTATAATAATTTAGGTGTTTTACTGGATGAAGATATACACTTATCAGAACAAAGAAACCGTCATATAGAAAAATATGGAATAAATCCTGCAGCTTTTCGTTTCCCAGGAGACAGAATAGAAGTACATGACAAGATTATTTTTGATGGAAAAAGAATTTTTTATTTATATGAAGCTTTTTCAGTTAACACAATAATGAAAAATTTAGTTGAAGTTATGCCTTTTTTTATGGATTTTATTGACCGTAGTTATGCTAAAAATGATTTTTCTCTTGATCAAAAACATTTTTGAGAAATAATACTCGAGTATTTTTATGAAAAACAAAAAATAAATATAATTATTTATCCACCTTCTAAAAATTCTATAGTGCGCTGAATTGTTGAATATTATAATAGTGATAAATTTCTAGCAGAATTATTATTTGAAAAAATGTGTCGAAGATTAAGAAATGAACACACATTATATTGGCTAGTTTCAGCAATGTATTATAAACACATTAAAGATGAAATAAAAAAAGAAGATCTACTTAAATTTTTAAGAAAAGATTTTTCATATAAATTTGTAGAAGAATTTAATTTTTTAAATAAATATAAGGCTGCACAGCTATATTATATGTTAGTAAAATTAACTCCTATAATAAGTAAAGAAGAACGTTAAAATTCTTTTTTTTATCACTAAAAAAATTCCAGAAAAAAAATTAAAAATTTTGTTTGACATTTTATTTTTTGTCATATAATAGATAAGCAAGCCCGATGAGGCAAGCAAAAAAGTTCTTTGAAAACTAGATATATACAATATAACATGACAGTCAATTTTTTCGAGAGTTTGATCCTGGCTCAGGATGAACGCTGGCTGTGTGCCTAATACATGCATGTCGAGCGGAGTTCTTCGGAACTTAGCGGCGAATGGGTGAGTAACACGTGCCTAACGTGCCTCTTAGATTGGAATAACGGCTAGAAATGGCCGCTAATGCCGGATACTTATTAGCTTCGCATGAAGTTAATATAAAAGGAGCGTTTGCTCCACTAAGAGATCGGGGTGCGTAACATTAGTTTGTTGGTGAGGTAAAGGCTCACCAAGACGATGATGTTTAGCGGGGTTGAGAGACTGATCCGCCACACTGGGACTGAGATACGGCCCAGACTCCTACGGGAGGCAGCAGTAGGGAATTTTCCACAATGGACGAAAGTCTGATGGAGCGACACAGCGTGCAGGAAGACGGCCTTCGGGTTGTAAACTGCTGTTATAAGGGAAGAAAAAGTAGCGTAGGAAATGACGTTACCTTGACGGTACCTTATCAGAAAGCAACGGCTAACTATGTGCCAGCAGCCGCGGTAATACATAGGTTGCAAGCGTTATCCGGAATTATTGGGCGTAAAGCGTCTGTAGGTTGTTTGTTAAGTCTGACGTTAAAACTTGGAGCTCAACTCCAAATTGCGTTGGATACTGGCAAGCTAGAGTTATGTAGAGGTAAGCGGAATTCCTTGTGAAGCGGTGAAATGCGTAGATATAAGGAAGAACACCAATTTGGCGAAGGCAGCTTACTGGGCATATACTGACACTGAGAGACGAAAGCGTGGGGAGCAAACAGGATTAGATACCCTGG
>NZ_ADNC01000025.1 GCF_000178375.1 Mycoplasmopsis alligatoris A21JP2
AGCGGTTTGCCGCTTCCCCGTCTTTATACCTGGCAGGGCATATTTCGCCCAGGCAGTAAGCCCCTGCAAGGTTAAGGTTTTTGGGCAAAAGCTCTGAAAGTATCTGCCCTTCGGCATCAGAATCAGAGCCAAGTATCATAGCCCTGCCGCAGCAGGAAATGCAAAAAATAGTCGAGTATTGATAATCGCCCTGCTTTTGGGTTTCTTCAAGAAGGGCTTCCATGGATTCACGGCACGCAGCCATAACATCTTTTTTGCTTACCAGGCATATATTCGCAAGCGA
Source organism: Mycoplasmopsis alligatoris A21JP2 (assembly GCF_000178375.1). Classification (GTDB taxonomy): domain Bacteria; phylum Bacillota_I; class Bacilli_A; order Mycoplasmatales; family Metamycoplasmataceae; genus Mycoplasmopsis; species Mycoplasmopsis alligatoris. The sequence continues at coordinate 284 of NZ_ADNC01000025.1, forward strand.
GCCCGCAGGCACATCGCCAAGGAAAGTGCCCGAACCATCTTTTGGATCGAGAGCCGAAATATGGCGCATCAGGGGAATCTCATCGCCCCCCTCCCTGGTCAGCATCATGGGATAGGAATTGAAGGCCAGGAGTATATCGGGAACATTGGTTTTAAGCCCAAAGCCTTCAAGGTACTTTACAAAGGTCTCGTCCCCGACGGTAAAAACCTTGTTGCCCTCGGCCCTGACCACCCGCCGAATACGCTCGGCAAAGCGGGAGGTCACATGGCGAAGGGAGAAGATAGGCTTTGCCCTGCCCCAAACGCTTATCAGCACCAGGCTGTCCAAATAGGCCTTCCCCGAAAGGAAAACCCTGGCCCTTTTGTAATCATAGTCGTCGGAGCTTACACCCCCTATGATCGGGACATTGGGGGCAGCCTTGGAAAGCACATCAGGGTATTTATCCCCCGAAAAGGACATCCCCGAGGGGCAAAAAGCGAAGATAAACGCGGGTTTTTCCCCAAAACCGCTTACCCCATGGGCAGAAGCCTCATAGGCGGCTACCATCTTCTCCTCATAATTGTTGCCTATAAGCGAAGTTGAGACAGCAGGCGAAAAGAAACAGTCGTCGGCAGTCAGGACAATGAGGACCAAAGCCCCGTCAAGGCAGCCCGAGTTCTCAAGTTCGGCCAGGGTAGTCATGCCGCCGACAGTGATCCCCAGCAGTTTCTCAAGCTCGGCGCTCAGGGCAGCTCCGTCGCAATCAGCGTCGCAAAACAATATGCCCAGGGAATTTTTTTTAAGGGAGAGTTTTTCTTTGATAGAGGCCGCCAATTCACGAGCGGCCGCTTCCGAATCGTCCAATTCGTAGCTGATTGCTGTTGCGCTTAGCATGGTTCTACCTTCTTCGCTTACAATATTACCAATATTTTATATATAATACAACCTGGAGGAAAGCATGGTGATGGTGAATGGGACCCCCCTTGAGGCGGCAGGTTCCAATCTCGAAGATTTATTGCAGAAACAAGGCTATGACAAAAGGCATATCGCCATAGGCATAAATGACGAGGTAGTGCGCAAAGAGGATTATCCCTCTATTATATTGAAGGATGGCGACAGGGTGGAAATAGTACATTTCATGGGGGGCGGGGCCGCCGATCCCCTGGTGATTGGGGGGCATGCCTTTACCTCCCGGTTCATTTTGGGGTCCGGGAAGTATTCCCTCGCCCTGATAAAGGCGGCGGTGGAAAACGCCGGGGCCCAGATGATAACCGTGGCCCTGAGGCGGGCAAATACCGGGGGCAGGGAGAATATCCTGGACTATATACCCCCAGGCGTTACCCTGCTTCCCAATACCTCGGGGGCGAGGACGGCGGAAGAGGCGGTGAAGATAGCGCGTTTCGCCCGTGAACTTTGTTCGGGAAACTTCGTCAAGATAGAAGTCATCAGGGATTCAAAGTACCTGCTTCCCGATAACAGCGAAACGATCAAAGCCACAGAAATCCTCGCCAAAGAAGGTTTTATCGTCATGCCTTATATGTTCCCGGATCTTAACGCAGCCCGTGATCTGGCAAACGCCGGAGCCGCCTGCATCATGCCTCTTGCATCTCCAATTGGTTCCAATCGTGGCCTCTGCGCCAGGGATTTTATCAGGATACTATTAGACGAGATGGATCTGCCTGTGATCATAGACGCGGGCATAGGCAAGCCCTCCCAGGCCTGCGAAGTCATGGAGATGGGCGCGGCAGCGGTGATGGCAAACACCGCCATAGCGACTGCGGGCGACATCCCGGCAATGGCGGAAGCTTTTAAGAACGCCATAGAGGCAGGCCGCAAGGCGTACCTTGCGGGCTTGGGCAGGGTTTTGGAGAAGACCGGATCAGCCTCGTCCCCTCTCACCGGGTTTCTGCACGAGGACAAAAACGGGGGCATGCATGAATAAGCCGGACCCCATGGTCTACCTTGATGATATGGAGCAGACCGATCCTTCCATAATGAACAAAGTGCTGGAAGCCGCCGCCGCATACAATGCATCAGGGTATACAGAAAGGGAAGTGCTGCGAACCCTCGAAGCCATGGAGGCTTCCGGCATCTGCACCATTGAAGGCTTCGGCGCTTTGCTTTCGCCCGCTGCTTCCCCCTATCTTGAAGACATGGCCCGTATTGCCCAAAGGGAAACGCGCAAGCGCTTTGGCAATTCGGTGTATATTTTCACCCCCCTCTACATTGCCAATTATTGCGAGAATGCCTGCGTGTATTGCGGATTCAATTGCCATAATAAAATCAAGCGCGCCCGCTTAAGCCTTGAAGAAATTGAAGAGGAGATGAAGGCCATAGCCGCCACAGGCCTGGAAGAAATACTCCTCCTCACCGGCGAAAGCCCCTCAATGTCAAACCCTGAATACATAGGCGAGGCTTGCGCCCTGGCACGAAACTATTTCCGCATGGTGGGCCTCGAAGTCTATCCTATGAACAGCGATGCGTATGCCATGCTTCGCAATAAGGGCGCCGACTTTGTAACAGTCTTTCAGGAAACTTATGACACGGAACTTTACGGCCAGCTCCATCCCTCGGGCCGCAAGCGCATTTTTCCCTACCGCTTCAATGCCCAGGAGCGTGCCCTTAAAGGCGGCATGCGGGGCGCAGCCTTTGCGAGCCTCCTCGGCCTGGGCGGTTTCCGCAGGGATGCTTTTGCCGCAGGCATTCATGCATCCCTTATTCAGCGCAAATACCCCCATGCCGAAATTTCATTTTCCTGCCCCCGCTTAAGGCCCATCAGCACTGACGCTACCCTTAATCCCAAAGACGTGGGCGAGGCTGAACTCCTCCAGGTGATGTGCGCCTACCGCATCTTCATGCCCCATGCCGGGATAACTATTTCTACCCGCGAGAATGCCCGCT
>NZ_ADNC01000024.1 GCF_000178375.1 Mycoplasmopsis alligatoris A21JP2
TTTGACGTTTTGATCAATAACCTTAAAGCCATCTTCTAATTTTGTGCTAATTACATCATTAAATTTATTGTCAATATTTTGATTAATTGATTGATTCATTAAGTTTAAATTTCTAGATGAATATTCAAGGTCTTTTTCTCTATTATCTAATAATGTTTTTTTTACATTGTTTTGCACTTGTGAATCATTTTCTATTTTTTCTGTAACATTCTTTTTAATTTCTTCTAAAACTTTAGCTGCATTATTAAAAGATTCATCTATTTTGTTTTTATTACTTTCTAAAAGACTGTTTCTAAAATATCAAATTTATTTTCTAAATTGGTTTTTGTTTTATCAATATTAGTTAAAATTGCAATTTCTATATCTTTTTTTAATATTTCAAGTTGATTTTTATCAATTAAAGTGTTTTGACTTTTTTTATATTTACGATAAAAAATATAACTAAAAATTGTAGATAAAATAATTGATATTACTAATAAAATTGCTAATACTATAATTATGATTAATTTTGTTGTTTGACTATCCATTTGACTCCTTTTTTTAATTCTATTTTAAGTTTTATTTTTTTTCATAAAAAGCACTAAATAAGAACAAAAAGCCTTTTTATAAAGAAAAAAATTGCACTAGGCAATTTATTTTATTATTTTAAGAGCTCATTTTTCAGGTCTTTCTTCTTTAAATTGTTCAAGTAAGTTATCGATTTCATTATCATCATATTGAATACCTTTTTTAACAGCTTGAAGAAGATAAGCAACAAATGATTTATAGTCAAATTTTGGTTTGGTTTTAAACTGTTTATAAACTAATTTAGTTCCATCGCTTAAAATTTCTTCAACTTCAACATTAGTATCTTTAAAAAGTTCTTTAAGTTCTTTTGTAAGTGATGATGCTTCTTTTTTTAATTCATTAATTCTTTCAGCTAAAAGTTTTGCTTTTTCAATATCTACTACTGTGTTCATATTAGTCCTTTTTTAAGTTATTTATATATTCTTTTATATATATGATTAATTGTTTTGCATCATCTAAAGTAATTGTATTTGGAATACCAATTCTTACTTGTTTTTCTTTGTGGTGTAAACGACCTAATTCAATGTAAAAATTATAACGATATTCAATTGAGTTACGCATTAATGATGTATTAATATTTTCAGGTGCATCTAAGACTAATAATCCTAATGTACGGTTTGCTTTTGCTATATTGTTTTTAAATCCTAATTTTTCTAATTCGTCTTGCATATAGTCAAATATTTCTTGTTTTCTAGCGCGAATTTTATAAATATTTTTCTCGTTTATTATACTTAAAGAAGCATAAAGTGCCATTATAATACTTGTTGCAGGTGTAAAAGGTGTTGATTTTAATTCATCATAGTATTTTTGGTACTTAACAAAGTCAAAATAAAATTTAAAGTTTTTGTTATTTTTAGCAACTTCATAAGCTCTTTTAGAAACACAAGCAACACTTAAACCGGGCATTACAGAAAAACCTTTTCCTGAAGTCGCAAAAGCAACATCTATTCCGTTTTTGTCAAATTCAATATCGTGATTTACTAGCGCACTCACACTATCAACTAAAAACAATGTATTAGGCGCATAAGTGTTTAGAGCTTTTGAAATTGCAGAAATATCATTTAAAACACCAGTGCTTGTTTCAAGTCAAGTTAATAATAAAGCTTTATATTTAGTTGTTTTTAATTTTTCAATTACTTCGTTAATATCATATGTTTGACCATCTTGATACTCCAAAACATCTACATTGCAACCTAATTCAGTAGCAATTATTTTAAATCTGTTTCCAAATTCACCATTTACTATTGATAAAACCTTATCATTTTTTTCAAGTAAATTAATAGCGGTAGCTTCAAGTAAACCGGTCGCAGAACAAGTGATTAAATATGGCATTGCATCTTTAGTTTGAAATAATTTTTTTAACATTAAAACAGTTTGTTCAACATAATAACTAAATAGTTCAAAACGGTGATGAATTGTACTTTTTCCTAGTAAATCAGCAATTTCTGGATAATTACTTATTGGACCCGGAGTAAACAACTTACTTTGATATAAATTAGTGTAATGTCCATTTAATTTTAAATATTTTTCGTATGTATTTATTTTATCTAAATAGCAATAGTCAAGGCAAATATGTTTATACTTAATTTTGCTAGTCAATAAAAATGTAGCAAAATTCAAACTCAATTTATCAGTGCTTTTATTTCATTCATTTAATGCACTAATGAACTGTTCAACGTTGTTTTTGTTTAAAAACACAATGCCGCTTCAAACAAGTTTATTTTCAAGCATATTATTCAAATAAATATTTTTTATTTTTCCAAAAACACCAATGTCATAGACAAAATCTTCATTTTTGTCATTTGTTTGATAAGAAAAAGTTATTGACTTATCACTTTGTTTTACTTCACGAATTACATTTTTTAAATCTTCTATACTTTTAAAGTATAAATTTGATTCTAAAACTAAAGTATTACTTAAATAATTTGTAGAAGCAACTAAACTAGTTAAATTTGAACTATTTATATACTGATCATTTTTTATTAAAGTAATACCATATTTTTCTACTAAATAGTCAAATTGGTAAGATAAATAACCAGTTATAACAATAATATTTTTATGTCCTAATTCATGTAAAAATTCAATATTTCTTTCTAATAAAACTTCTTTGCTTATTTTAACTAATGCATTCGGTAAATAAGTACCTACAGGTTCTAATTTATCATTTTTATGTGCTGCTAAAATTACAATATTATCAATTTGGTTAAAGTTTTTTTTCATTTTTTTACTAATAAGAGAGCTTATTATTCCTTTCATTTTTAAAGTTTTTTTACTTACATAATTATAAAGACTTTTTAATTATCTTATGTTTTTAATGAAAAAATATATGTACATATAGATAAGTTAGTTTATAATAAATTAATGAATAAAATTATCTATGTCTTATTAGTTAACTTATTAATCTTATTAATCGGTTACATAATTGGAAGTTTAAATACTTCAATAATTTTAAGCCGTTGAAAAAAACGTCGTGATGTTAGAAATTATCACTCTGGAAATGCAGGTGCAACCAATTCTCTTAGAGCTTTTGGTAAAAAATTTGCCCTTATTGTTTTAATTTCAGACATTATTAAAACATATTTAACAATATTGTGTGTTTCGCTTTATAACTATTATCATAAAGATTGAGCAATTGAATACAATATTATTCCTACAATGGCAGGATTTGGAGTTGTACTAGGGCATATATATCCAATTTTCTTTAAGTTCAAAGGTGGAAAAGGCGCAGCATGTTCGCTTGGTGTATTAATTGGTATGAATCCATTGTTTTTACCTATAGCAGCTGTTTTCTTTTTTGGAATTATCTTTTTAACTAGATATGTATCTTTAGCTTCAATGGTAACAAGTGTTGTAATGATTGGATTTGCATTAATTCCTTGAATGATAACAGGTCCATTAGGTTTTGGAAATTACTATGCTGATTGATACATACCTGCAATAATTTATGCTCATTGTTCTATCTTCTTAATAATAGCACACCGTTCTAATATAAAAAGTTTACTCAAGGGAACAGAACGTAAACAAGGACAAAGTAAAAAATAAAAGTCGGTTACGACTTTTATTTTTCAGCTTTTTTATATGCCATATAAATATTTGATCTTCAAGAAATTTCTTTATTGTTAGTTTTATCTTTAAGAGTGTATAAAACTACATAATATCCATATTCATCATTGCTTGTTATTTTTTTTGTTTAATGTAATATTTTTTTCTGAAGCTTTTTGGATCACTTTATGATTATGAACTAGTTTTCAAGTTAAATCATATTTATCTTTATCATAGTCAGGAATGGTTACAGAAATATCAATTTGATCAAAATTATTTAATTGCATATTATCATTTGTTTCCATAGTCGAAGACTTAGAAATATTAGTAAATGGTAGAGGAATTAAAACATCTGAACCAGCATTTATGTAAATTGTTGCTTCAGTACTTCAAATAAATTGATCTTCATTTAGACGGTTAGAAATTTTAACTTTAACTTTAGAACCGTTATTTGCTTGTGTTTTTGTTATTTTAAAAATATTTGAACTTTCTGTATATTGATCAGTTTTTTTGTCATCAATAAATAATTCATATTTTAAATTATTGTCACTTTTATATCTATCTCCAAAATTAGGCATAGCGCCTACTTTTAAAATTACATAATCTATTTGATCGGTAATGTTATATGTCGGTTTTAAATCTTCGTATAAAAATGGTTTTCCTTCTTTTAAATAGGAATTTAGAGAATCTTTAAATTCTTTATATTTTGATTTTATTTCATTTACTTTTGTTTCTCAAACAAAATCTTTTTTGATTTTTATTCTTTTCATAAAAGTCTAATGACTCATTTATGAAAGTATTTATTTTTTCTTTTTTATCCTTGTTTATAGATAAAAACGTATCTTGAGTAGTAGTTAAACCATTTAAAATTCTTATTCTTGATAATTCATAAAAGTAACTTTGTGCAGTTTGCTTAACTACTTCGTTTTCTAAGTTAGGTAATTTACTTAAGTCATACTTTTGAGAATAATCATTATTATATAAGTCACCATTTTTTTCATCTAAGTAAAATCCACCATAATATTCATTAAATCAAGTTTTCATATCCTCAAATTCATAAAATGTTTTTGTTGTAAGGTTATATGCTAAAGGTTTAGTTCTACTATGATTCTTATATTTTCTTTGGAAAATTAAATAGTTTTTATATTTTAATAATTGCACTGGAGCAAGTTCTGAAAAACTTATTTTATCTTTGTATAGATTATGAAACTCTTCCATTTTTTTAGGTTCTTTGTCCATTATTTTTGCACTATATAAAGAAACATTCTCTTCGTTTTTATATCTTCCTAAAAAGTATCAAATATCATTTTTTGAATCGTAATAAGGCTCAGCAGCATCTTTTAATAGTTCATCGGCTGAAAATAATTTAGCAATAATACTTTCGTCTTGAATATCTGATTTTACGTATTTACCTAAATCAGGATGATTTCATAACTCTTCACGAACTTTTCTTAAAACATTTGGATCTTCACCATTTAAATTGGTAATTTTAGAATCACCACCTTTAAATTGGTTATCGGTTTTCATAAACGATCCTCAATAAGAGTTATTTTGAATTGAATATCTATGTCCATTATTTTTTACTTCTAAATTACGTTTGTAATATGTAGGATCAATATTGAATCATTTTCCATCGATTTTTGCCTTAACTCATTGGTGAGTCCCAAAATTATTACCTAATACAGAAGGAATTCCAACTATAGATAAAAGAATTTGAAGTTCTTGAGAGTAATCACCACAAACTCCTATTTGTTTTAAAATTCTGTTTCTAAAATCACTTCTTCCATCATATCAAGTATATCTTTTCATTTCAGAAACATATCTAGCTAATTCAAAGGCCATTTCAACTTGGGTCATTTGTGGTTTAATTCTTGCTAAAGCTCCATCAACTCAATCAATAAGTACAAATTTAGAAAAGTCATCTAAAATTTGAGTATCTGATGACATTAATAAATATCATTTATTGTCATAATGTATCTTTTTCAAATCTAGGACCGGTACCAATGTTTGAATATGTATTATCTGCATATACATGATCAATAAATTTATTTTTGTAGTAATCTACAGCTACTTCAGCTATTTCATCATCTTTTAGATCTATATGAATTTTTAAATTATTTTTAACATTAACTTTAAAATAATCTAAATAAAGTTCATTAATTCTTCTTTAGTTTTGATAACAAATTCTCTACTTTTGTACTTATCAATATAGTCTCTATTTTCATAATAAAAGGTAAAGTCATTTTTGTTTTTTAAATCTTTAAGTAAAGATATTTCATTGCTGGTTAAAGAAGCATCGGTAATAAAATTGCTATCTTTAAATCCAAAAATAAATTTTGTAAAATTATGTTTTAAATCTTTTTTATCTTTTGCATAAATATTGGCATTTACTTGCAATATATCGCTTGATTTATGAATTAATTTAATATCAGTTAGTTCATATTTAGCTGTATCAAAGCCACTTTTGGTTATTTTCTCTTCAGTAATTTTATTAGCTTCTAAAGTAGATATATCTTTAATTTCGTATTTAACATTTTTAGATTCATTAATTAAATTTGATAAATCAGGATTAATGTTTTCATTTGTCTTTGCCGGTTTAAATCCACTAATATTTTTAAAGAATTTTTTATTATATAAATTATCTTTTTTGTTAGTAAAAGTACCTTTAACTATTATTTCATTATTATCTATAAAAAACTCTTTATCAGCTATGTCATAGGTATTTTTGTCAAAATTAGATATAACTATATCGCTCAAAGTAATACTATAAATATCACGTTCTTTAATGTTTGATATTTCAAATTTAACTTTTTTAAAATCGTTTTCTAATTTTTCAACCAACTCTTTATTTAATTTTTCAATTTTAATTTCTTCTATTTTTTGTTCCTTAAATCCAGTTACTATTTGATTTAACAAAATAAAAACATTCTTATCTTGTTTAACAAATAATTTAGCACTTATTGAAAGTGTATTAGGATTTAATTGTTTAATTACAACATCAGAAATATCATATTTTTCTTTATCTAAATTTTTATAAAGAAAATCATTGGATTTTACTGAATTAACTAAAACTTCTCTTTTGTTTTCAACATCGATAGAAACATTTTGAGAATGTTTTTCAAGTTCAATTTTTAATACATTTAAATTCTCATTTAAAGCTGGTAAAGAATCGTTGGGTTTTTCTTTATTGCTTCCATTTTCAGCATTTGAGTCTTTTTGTAAGTTATTGTTTGTACTTGAATTATTTTTCTCGTTAATTTTATTTTCATTGTTTTCAATTTTTTTATCAGTAGTATCTAAACTAATAGAGTTATTTTGACATGAGCTAATAATAAGCGGGCTAGCAATTAATGATGATAGCGAAGTTAATAAAATAATTTTCTTTTTCATTTTTTTATTTTATATAAATATTTTAAATATTTATGATAATAAGAAAAATTTTGCCTAGCTGTTTTTAGGCAAAATTTAACTTATTTTTTTATAAATTTTTAATTATTTAACTATTAATTTGTTAATTGTTTGATTATCTTCAGATTTTAAAATAATAACTATCTGATTATTTAATTTAGGTAAAACAGTAATAGCTACATTTTTAGTGTTTTCAAGCACTTTTAAATCAAAAGAATCTAATTTAGCGTTAATTGTTCCATTTAAATCCATTTTAGTAACTTTTATATTGTTAATTGTCATGTTTTCAGGTAAAACATCAGCATTTAATTTAGTGTCTGTTACACTTCTGTATAATTTAGCTTCACTTAATCCTGATGTTCATTTTCTAGTATGTGGTGTTACATTACCTTTTTTTCCTTTTATTACTACTCTTAAGTGTAATATGTCTTTAGTTTCAAAGTCAAAGATATAAGGAATAATTCTTGGTTTATTAGCACTTGAAGGATCTTTAATTGTTTGTTTATACTCAATTTTTTGTCATTGAGCATTTTGTAGATCACCATTTGAAACATAATATAATTCAAAAGATTCAGGAGCTGTAACTGCAAAATTATCTTCAGCAACATTTAACTCTAAACGCTTTGAGTTTACGTTTGTTGCAAATGTAAAGTAAATTTCAGCATCTTGATTACCTTTTTGAGCATTATTATAATTTGTTCACAAACTAGGATTACTTCCACCATTAACTAGTGAGAAATTATCTTCTCCATCATTTAATGATTTAATGTTATCTGATTGGTTTTCTTTTGCTATATTTTGGCTTATAGTAGCCGATTTCATTACATTTTCACCATTTATTTCTTGTTTTTCATAAACCCTTATTGAAGCTTTTATAGGATAAGTTTTTTCAAAAGCATTTATCTTACCTTCCAATGTATAAATTCCAATTTTGTTTGTATTAACGCTATTAACATTAGCTCATTCAATAGGAAAATCATAATCAATAATTGAGCCATTATCATTAAGTAAATTACCTGTTTTTGGTAAGTTTAATTTTTCTCCTAAAATAATACCTGTTGAAGTGTTTAATCCAACTTTGTTTACAGATAATACATTTACAATTACACTAACATCTTTATTATATTTTTTACTTTTTCCTTTTAAAAGAAATTCATTATAAGGTTGATCTAGTTCTTTTTTATCATATGTTTTTCAAATAATTTCGTCTTCAAATGTAGTATTATCTTGTAGTTTAACAAGTACAGTTTTTTCTAATTCTAATTCTTTTTTAGCTTCTACATAGTACTTTTTAGAATATTCTAGCGATTTTATATTTTCGTTTTTTGCGCTAGAAAGTGTATTAACATTTATAGTTTTAGTTTCTAGACCATTTGAACTAAAAGTAATTTT
>NZ_ADNC01000023.1 GCF_000178375.1 Mycoplasmopsis alligatoris A21JP2
TTTTAAAAGAACTGGTTCACATAATTTATTGTTAAATATAAACTTAACAACTGCTTCAATTTTAATAGGTTCTTTAATACTCTTTTTAGTTATTTTAGTTGGATTTATTGTTCCTCAAATTTATATAGAAAGTAGTTTAATTAAAAATCGTTGAGGATTAATGGTCTTTATGATTTCAGGATTTGCAACAATGTTAATATTTTTATTCGTTGCTAGATTTAGGTTAAGCGAAAGTCGTTATTTAATATTAGTTCCTATCGTTATTTTTTCAGCGTTACTCGAATTAATTAACGTACCAATTTTATCAATAGCTGACACATATGCCTTAGGTACAGGTAATTTGGACCATATCTTCCTATGAATATTTACACACATAGCCACTAGTCCTATTAAAATTTGATTTAATATGTTCGTAATTTATTATTCATATAGCATAATTGCATCATTAATTTATAAAAATGAGAATTTATCATACTAAGCAACATATGTTGCTTTTTTTACCTTATTTATAAGGTATTTAATTTTTATTTTCTATAATATAACTATGCAAATTGGAAAAAAAGTATTTAGTGTGGAAAATTATTATAAAAACATAAAAGTAGGCGAAGAATCTGTAAATATTAATATCCCTCTTTTTGAAATATTTTCTAAAGAAAGAACTGTAATATTAGCTGATAAAAAATCAGCTGAATTTTGTTTTAATAAATTTTGAGCAAATTTTAGTTTTAATGATTATGCCAGTTATTCTTTATACACAAAAGACTTTGTTCAAAACAATTTAAATCTAAACTTTGGACGTGAAGAAGTTTTTAAAGCAATTTCCTTTTTTGATATTTCAAAATTAAGTGATGCACAAGACGAAATTCCTTTAATTGAAATTTGAAAATCAATTAAAAGTACAATTAATGCAGGGTTATTTGACATTAAAAATGATTATAAAAACAATGAAATTTTTAGCAAAAGTTTTAAAGCATATATTTTAAAATCTCTTAGTTCTAGATCATGAAATATTTCTGAAGAATATAAAGCATTATCGAAAATAATCTCTGATAAAAATGCACAAATTTCAAGCCAATGATTCACTCTTAGTCCAGAGGAAATGTCAAATATTTTACGAGAATTTAATAGTGAAGTTTTAGATAAAATCAAAACTTTATTTAACAATTATTTTGATTTTTATAATGACTTATATGATGAGTATAAAGAGTTTAATAAGTCTTTAGAATCTGATAACAACTGATTACTTTCTGCAACTATAAAGCACAAGAAAAAACAATTAATGACTTTACACAATATTAATAAACAATCTGTTTTAAAGGTGGAAAATTCTCTTTTGATTAGAGATACGAATAACGAAATTCTTTACTTTAAAAAATACAAAAAATTTTTTAGAGGACAAGCAAAAAAAATTATTGATTTTATCTTTTATAAAATTAATAAAGCTATTTCAACTACTCAATATAAAATGAGTAATTTAAAATCTACAGACCCAAACTATTTTGACTTGTACAAAGAGCTTTTGGTTAAAAAACATTCACTAAAAGTTTTTTCAAAATATAAAAATAAAATTAATTATTTAACTACTAATCAAATAATTCAAATTGAAAAAAACTTAAAACGTGAAGAAAGATTATTTGTCACAAACGTAAAAATAGATCCATTAATTTCTACTTCAGCATTAATGAATAAAATTAAAAATTTCTACGGAATTAATATTGACCAATATGTTCAATTTTCAAAAGATCAATACAACCATATTAAAAAAGAAATCAACCAAAGAGTTAAAAGAATTAGAATGTTAAAATCAATTAATTTTGACAAAATAGTAAATTCAAATCGCGAAATAGAGGAAAGCAATTTCAAAAAAGAAATTACAATTTTAAGCGCTGAAAAAGAATGAAATGACAAAATGGAATTCAAAATGTTAGAACAAGCAAATAAATTATCTGCTCCTAAAATAAAAAATATGTTTAACATTATGGAATTAACCTTAGGTCAAATTGATAAAAATTTATTAAACATCAGAAAATTATTGGTTAAAAAATTTGGGGTTGGTGTAGGAAATATAGAACAGTTTAATCTTTTAGAAAAAACAGAAAAAATCGTTTTAGAACTTAACAACTTCTCGTTAGCAACAACTTTTATTGATACATTATGAAAATATACAACTTCGCATAATGACATCTATAATTCAAAATTTGAAAATGAATTCAAAGGAGTAGTAGAACTTATTGAATCTTTTAATACAATAGAAATTGACTTAGAAGACTATTTAACACAATTTAAAAACTTACCAATAATTGCAAAAATCAAACTAAAACTTTTAGAATATGCTTTTTTAAAACAAAAAATTATTATGGTCCAAGATAATCCTTCTTTTATCAGCAGAAGTGAAAGAATTGAATTTTTAAAAGTTTTAAATTCATTAGCTAAACAATATGGATTTACATACGTTTTTATAACTAATGATTCATTTTTAGCTACAAAATATTTTGATTATGTTTATATTATGTTCAATAATTCATTAGTTGAAGCTGGTTATAATGAAGACTTAAAAACAAATTCATTTCACCCTGTAACTAAATCTGTTTATGAAATGATACCTTTAGATGTTACAAAAAGAAGACTGTTAGGTTCAAAAGGAATGGTTCCATGAATTCATGGTGAAACAATTTTCTTAGATCAAGAAAGACACTATCTATTTTCAAGTATTAAAGAATATCAAATTTGGTCAGAAAATAATATTAAAATAAATAAAGAATTTTTTAATACTGAAGAAATAAATTATGAAGATAGCATGAACGAAAATCGTTTAAACTTACAAGATCCTGAGTATATTTATAAACACTATCGTCACCAATATGACGGGCTTGAAGTTTTTATAACCAATATAAACAATCAAAAAATTATTAATACACAAGAAGTTAATTACGCTGATTTTGAAGATAATTCAATAACTAAAGAAATAGCTAATGAAATTACCCAAAATACCTATGAACAAGACTCAAGTGGAAATTATCATAAAAATGCTTATTAAAAAAATGAACTAATTTAACTAGTTCATTTTTTCTTAAATTAATTCAATAATGTCTGATAAATCAAGGTTTAAATTTGAAACATTATCTAAATTTTTACTACCATTGAATGATGCGTTAAATTTTTCTGCATCAACTATAATATAAACATCATTTGAAATAACTTTTTCATTTGTTGTTCTTACTGGTCATTCTGTACTAAATTGAGCAAGTGATTTAGGATAAATTCTTCCACTAATTGTTGCTACTTCAATTTTTACAAAGATTTTTTGTTGACTACCGTTAATTACAACGCTTGAAATTCCATAATTTATCTCTGGGAATCTTGGACTTCTTAAAGGTTTATTAACAGTAAATTTTAAAATATATTTACCTACCAAATCAAAGTGTTGTAAATGAGGAGCTAAAAGATTTGTATCAAATCATACTTCTGGTTGACTTAAATCTTTTAATAATTTTTCATAATATCTTATTTCCTCAAGTGAAACAGCATATTTATGTTTTTCTTCATCACTTCTTTTGTCTTCAGCTTTTTTTTCTATTTCAGCTTTTGTCTTTTTAGATAATTCTAAAGCTTTTTTATATTCAGCAATTATTACTTTAGGATCAATAGTACCTAACTTTCCTTTAGCATCTGGAATATATAACGCTCCAGAACTTGAAATTCCACTAGGAACGGGATTTTCCTTGTTTGAAGCTAAAACAACTTTTTTACCACCTAAATTGTTAACTAAATAGTTTAAAGAATTATTGTCAAATTGTCTATATAAAACCCTTCCTAGGTTTTCATCTCATTCATAAATTGCTTTTTCTCTTAGTAAAGGAAATATTTTATCAGTAAATTCTGTTGCTAATTGCTCATTATTTTTTATTGATTGTTGATCAATGATTAATTTTTCAGTTTCAACTTGATTAATAGTATTTGCTTTTGTTACAAAATCTTGAATTGTTTTATTTGAATTATTATAGTAATTTTCTAGTGTTCTTTGAGCTAATGTTGTAATAAAAGTATTTTCATTTCATAGTGTATATGAGTTAACTTTTTCAATTGTTTTAATTAAATCATCAAAGATTTTTGTATGTTTTTCATCTAAACCTAACCCATTATTTTGGTTTTGACTTATCAATAATTTAACGATTTGAAATGATAAATTTAATCTTAAGTCAGCTAAGTTATATTTATTCATTTGATCTTGTTTTAATATTTCATCTTGCAATTGTTTTGCTTGAGGATTTTTATTTACAACAAATTCAACTACTTGCAACACATTCTTATAGTAACTATTTGCTTGTGCAATGGCTTGTGAATGGGCTGGATTAAATTCTAGAGATTTTTTATTATCAAATTTTTCTAATTCTCCTATGCTCATGGCATTTATGGCTTTATAACCATCTCATTTTGTTTCAAAGTTTTTTGGAGTTTCTTGTTCTTTAGCACATGATAAAGTAACTAATGGTAAGGCACTCAAACTTAAAAAACTTCCTAAAAAAGCTATTTTATTTTTTGTATTTTTCATAGCCTTAATTATATAAAATAATAAATTTTTTACAATTTTTTTATCATCACTTCCACACTTTAATTTTTCATAGAAATTGATATAATTTAAATTATTAAAAGGAGAGAATAAATGGATAAAATTTATAATCATATTTTAGTAGAACAAGGAATTGAAAAAGAATGAAGAGTTGAACAAAAAGTCTTCAGTAAACATGATTTAAACAAAAAACCTTTTTCAATTTTATTGCCTCCTCCAAACGTTACTGGAAAACTACATCTAGGACACGCTTTTGATACAATGATTCCTGATACAATAATTCGTTACAAAAAATTAAAAGGTTTTGATACTTTTTGAATTTCTGGTATGGATCATGCAGGAATAGCAACTCAAGCAAAAGTTGAAGCAGACTTATATGAAACAAAAGGTTTAACAAAACATGACCTAGGTCGTGAAAAATTCTTAGATTTAGTTTGAGATTGAAAAGAAAAGTATGCAACCATGTTTCGTGAACAATGGGCTAAATTAGGTTTGGCACTTGATTATGAAAATGAAAGATTTACACTTGATAAAGATGCTAATGAAGCAGTTTTAAAAATATTTGTTGATTTTTATAACAAGGGTTTAATTTATAAAGATGTCAAAGCTATTAATTGAGACACAAAATTAAAAACTGCGGTTTCAAATATTGAAATTAATAACACTGAAACAAACCAAATTATGTATTACATTAAATACTTTATTGAAAATTCAGATCAGTATTTAACTATTGCTACAGTAAGAACTGAAACTCTTTTAAGTGATGTGGCTGTTGTTTATAATCCAAGTGATAAAAGATATTCACACTTAAAAGGTAAATTTATAATTCATCCTATCACCAAAAAAAGATTACCAATTATAACTGATGGATATGTTGATCCAAAATTTGGTTCAGGTTTAATGAAACTATCAGCTCATGCTGAAGTTGATATAGACATTATTAAAAAGCATAAAAACTTAGAAATAATTGAAACTATTGATCAAGATGGGTTTATTAATGCACCTGAAAGTATTTTTCATAAACAGGAACGTTTTGAAGCTAGAAAAAATATTGCAAAATTCTTAAAAGAAAACAATTTACTCGAAAAAGAAGAGCAAGTTGTTTCTAGTGTTGGATATAGTGATAGAAGTAACACACCTGTTGAAATTTTAGTTTTACCTCAATGATTTGTTAAAATGGAAAATTTTGGAAAAATCATTCTAGAACATTTACAAAGCAAGAATAGAGTTGATTTTTATCCTAAACGATTTGTTAAAATTTTAAAACACTGAATGAGTAATGTTCATGATTGAACTATTTCTAGACAATTATGATGAGGACATAGAATTCCTGCTTGATATAAAGATGATCAAATCAAAGTACAAATTGAGAGTCCTGGACTTGGTTGAGTACAGGATCCTGATGTGCTTGATACTTGATTCTCAAGCGGACTATCGCCTTTTGTATTTCTTGGTTGACCACAAAATGACAAAATGTTAAAACGATATTACCCTACCGATGTTTTAGTAACTGGTTCAGATTTAATATTTTTCTGAATTGCTCGAATGTATATGTTTGGACTTGATGTCATGAAAGAAAAACCATTTAAACATTTATTAATTCATGGTTTAATACGTGATGCTCAAGGCAGAAAAATGTCTAAATCATTAAACAATGGTATAGATCCTCTTGATGTAATTAATGAATATGGTGCTGATGCTTTAAAATGATTCTTAATTACAAATACTTCGCCAGGATTAGATATAAAATACTCAACCGAAAAATTAAAATCTGCTTGAGCATTGTGTAATAAATTATGAAATATCAGTCGTTTTATAGAGCAACTACCTCAAGATCAAAATACTAAAGCTACTGACGCAGATAAATGAATAAACAACAAATTACAAGTATTAATAAAAAACATTGATAAAGCAATGAAAAATTACGAATTCACCCTTGTTGGTAGCCAAATAAGTAAATTTATTTACACAGATTTAAGTGGTTGATACGTTGAATTCTTAAAATCTAATCCATCCAAAAAATTTGCTATGGAGTTATTAAAGAACACCTTAATTGCAATAAATCCATTTTTATCATTCATTACATATAAAATATTTAAAGAAGTACTAAACGATAAATTATATGACTATGAATACCCAAAACTTAAAGTATCAAAAAATATAACTTATATTGACAATGTCATTGAAATTGTTACTGAATTAAGAAAATATCGTGAAGAGAATAATATCTCTAAAAAAGAGTTAATTTCTTGATATGCTGATTTTGAATTAGATTCAAAAGCAATTGATTCAATTAACAAATTAGCCTATGCGCAAGTTGAAAAAAACAATGATGTTTTACTTTCGTTTGCCTTTGGTAAATTATTTATTAAAGTAAGCGAAGAACAAAAACAAACTAATAAAACTAAACTCTTAGAAAAAATTGAAAAACTTAATTTTGAAATTAATCGTGCTAAAAAAATGCTAGAAAATACAAATTTTGTTGCAAAAGCCCCTAAAGAAAAAATTGAAGAAGAAAAAGAAAAATTGATTAAATTTGAAAAAGAACTTAAAAACTATTTGGAGGAATTGAAATGAAAATATTAAGCGGAGTAGAACTTTCTAAAAACGAATTAGAAAACCTAAAAAATGAAATTGAAAGTCTTGATATTCCTCGTAAAATCAGACTTGCAATTATTCAAGTTGGAGATAATGAAGCATCAACTAAATATGTACAAAAAAAACTTGAAAAAAGTGAATATTTAGGAATAGAAGCTAAATTGTATAAATTTGATGAATCAATTACACAGGATCGTTTATTAAAAAAATTAGATAACATAAATGAATATAATGATGGAGTTTTAGTACAACTACCACTTCCTCATCATATTCCTGAACAAGTTATTTTAGACGCAATTCCTTATGATAAAGATATTGACGGTTTAAGCACAAGAAATGAGTTTAATTTATACAATGCAGCTGGAAAACACTTTGTTTCAGCTACAGCTCGTGCTGTTTTAGAATTAATGGAATATTACCAAATCGATGTTAAAGATAAAAGAGTTGCTGTTGTAGGACGTAGTCATTTAGTTGGTAAACCAGTTGCTCATATCATCAAACGTATGGGAGCTCAAGTTGCCACATATGACGAGCATACAGGTATAAAAGGAATTGAAAACGCTGACATTTTAATAGTAGCAGCTGGAGTTGCTAAATTAGTAAAAGAAAAAAATGTTAAAGAAGGTGCTATTGTTATAGATGTAGGAACAAATCTTGACAATAAACTAACAAAAGAACTTTGTGGAGATGTTGATTTTGAGGATGTTAAAGATAAAGTAAGTGCAATAACCCCTGTTCCTGGAGGAGTTGGACCTTTAACTGTTGTTTGTTTATTAAAAAACTTAGTAGACTCAATCAAACCTTCAGAAGATTAATTTATAAATGCACATAGGTGCATTTTTATTTGCAAAAAAAGTTTTTTCTTTACTTTTTTTAAAAAGCATGCATAATAAGAGTACTAAAAATAGAGGCGCTAGAAGTATTAGTAGTCAAGTTCAAAAAAATTTGACGAAAGGATTATAGCCGAATAAGGTCACAAGCCTTATGGTAACTGGGGAAATACCTCTTTTACTCTCAACATGTAAAAATGTTGGTGGAGCTATTTAAATTTTTATATTATATAATCACAATTCCTAATTTTTAGTAACAATTATCACAAAGGAATTTATTAAATGAAAAGAAAAGAAATTACATTCCTTTCAGCAGTGATTTTTATAATAGGATCTACTGTTGGAGCTGGAATATTCTTCAAAAGTAGCGAAATTCTCAAATTATCGCAAGGTGACTTTATTTTAGCAATGGTTGCCTGGTTTATTGGAATAAGCGCTATTGTTTTGATGGCCCTGAGTCTTGTAGAAGTTTCTTCTGCGGACAATAGCAATCGAGGAATTTTAGGTTGGTCTAAAATATTTGTTTCTCGTAGATTGCACAATGTTAATGTTAATTATTATAATTACATTTTTTTACCAATTACTCTAGTAACTATGCCAATTTATTGTATCTCAACTCTAGAAGATGCAGGGATGGTTCTAAAAAATGCAAACTATGTTATTTTATGTAGTTTTGCTATCTTTATGTGGTTTATGATTGTGAATTTAATTTCATTTAGATTTGCAGAAATATCACAATGAATTTTTACAGCGATTCAAACTATACCACTTGTATTTTTACCGCTTTGAGCATTATTTAGTCCATCAGAAAGTTCAGGGTTAAATCACTTAGTTGAACAATATGCAAATAAAGCAAGTGGATTTTTAGGAAGCAGTAAATATTTAGTTTTAATTGCTGGAATCCCTGCAATAGCATTTACATTTGATGGTTTTTACTTAATTGCTAACAATAAAAATGACTTAAATGCAAAAGCAAAAACAAAATTAGGATTAATTTTAGTTTTAGGTATAACAATAGTTTCATTTTTATACATATTTTTATCCTCAACTTTTAGTTTAGGATCAAGTGATGGAACACATAATGGTTTAAATATTGATCCTAGATTTATTAAATTTTTCAACGTCTGTATAGCAGTTGGAATTATGGGAATCGTTAATGGGTTTGTTCTAAGTGGATTAAAACAAGTTCATGCACTAAATGAAGAAAAAAAATTCAAAGTTTATGACTTTATTGAAAAATTTGTTCATAATAAAATGTTAAGAAATGTTAAAAATAAAGAAACAAATATTTTTAAATATTTACCTTCATGACTATTTTTATTTGTTCTAACTTCATTATTTTTTGTCTTGTTAGGAATTCCAGGAGCTAACTTTTATACAATAGATAACTATGGAGTTGATGTATATGGAACCGGTGCTTATTTTTACACATTCACCGATGTTATAGTCAATTTTACTTCTTTATTAGTTTTTATAATTATTCAATTAGCAATAACTGGTGCAATTATAAATAGATGAAAAAATAAAGTAGAAGTACATAGAAAAAGATACTTTTTAGTATGTGCAACATTAAGCAATTTAATGTTTTATGCAGCAATTATTTTCTTTTTTGTTGCTTCAGTAATTGATATGACAGGTTTAATTACTAATGATACAGACTTTATTATTTCTTCAGTAATTAAATTTGCAATCTTAATTATTATTATCTTTTTATCAATCTTGCCAGAAATTATAAATAAAGTTTTTACAAAAATAAGAGCTAAAAAACAATTAGCTTAATAAATGATAATGCATAAAGCATTATTTTTTATTTGCCTTGTATATAAGAAAAAAAGAAAATAAAAATGCCAATCTGGCATTTATTATTAAGCATTTCTTTTGATTTCTTTAAGACGTGCACTTTTTCCACTACGGTCTCTCATAAAGTATAATTTTTGTCTTCTAACTTTATTTGAACGTACAACTTCGATTGAAGCGATTAATGGTGAGTTTAGTGCGTAAGTTCTTTCAACACCAATTCCGTAAGATAATTTTCTAACTGTAAAAGTAGTTCTTGTTCCTGATTCTTTTTTAGAGATTACTAAACCTTCAAAAATTTGAATACGTTCTTTTTCACCTTCTCTAATACGGTTGTGAACTCTAACGTTATCACCTGTTTGAAATTCTGCTAAATCTGTACGTAATTGTGGTTTTTCAACTAATTCTAATAATTTATTTCTCATTGTTTAACCTTTCTATAATATCTGGGCGATTCTTAAGTGTTTTTTCATATCGCGCTTTGTTTTTTCATTCTTCAATTTTTTTGTGATTTCCATTAAATAATACTTCTGGAACTTGCATTCCTTTATAGTTTCTTGGACGAGTGTATTGGGGATAATCAAGTAATCCATTTCCTTGAAAAGAATCATGAATGTGTGATTCTTCGTTTATAACTCCAGGAACAAGTCTAATTATGCTATCAGCCATTACCATTGCTGGCAATTCACCGCCTGTTAAAACATAATCGCCAATTGATAATTCTATATCAACAAGTTGACTAATTCTTTCATCGAATCCTTCGTATCTACCTGCAATAAAGGTTATTTGGTCTTGTTTAGCTAATTCATTTGCTATTTTTTGATCAAAAACTTTACCTTGTGGACTAACTAAAATTTTATATCCGCCTCTATTTTTTAATGATTCTAATGCTAAATCAATTGGTTCTATTTGTAACAATAAACCATGACCTCCACCATAAATTTCATCATCTACTTTGTGGTGCTTGTTTTTGCTAAAATCTCTAAAATCAACACATTCAAACTCAACTAATTTTTTCTCAACCGCTTTATTAACAATACTTTCATTAATAAATGGTTCAAAGTATTTAGGAAAAATACTAACAAAATTGATTTTCATTATTTTTTAGCTTTTAGTTCTTCTGTTAATTTATTTGTTCTAAATAAGTTTGCAACAGTAAGAGTTGGTTGAGCACCTTGAGCTAATCATTTTGCTGTAGCTTCTTTGTTTAGGTGTAATTCTTTATTATGTGGATTGTAGTGTCCTAAAGCTTCAATAAATTTTCCATCACGTGGTGCACGAGAGTCAGCAGCAACTACTTTATAAACAGCGTTGAATTTGCTTCCCATACGTTTTAGTCTAATTTTTACCATATATTTAATTCCTTTCTTAAATCTTTTTTTAATCACATACGTAATTAATGTATAAAGTATAGCACAAATTTTTAAGATGTCAAGTAAAAATGCTTGACAGCAAAATATTTTTTTTAACTTCTTTTTTAAAGTAGTAACATTAAAAATATGAAAACAAATATTGATAGCAATTTAAGAATAATAATGTCAAAAGAAAAAAGAAAATTTTATTTAAAACTTATTTACAAATGAATAAAAAATAATACATCTCAAATAGAAATAGCACTAAAAAATGATTTAAATAAAAGTCAAATTGAAGCTTATTTATCAGAAATACAAATTGTTTTAAAAGAGATTAGAATTTTATTAAAATCTCTTAACTGAGCCGTAAAAAAACATTTTGTTAAAAATGATATTTCAAATCCTTTAACATATTTTAATAAATCTTTTTATCGCTATGAACCAGTTGGAAAAGTATTTATTATTGCTCCTTTTAATTATCCTTTTCATTTGGTATTAATGCCTTTAGTAGGGGCAATTGCTGCTGGAAATAAAGCAATTATTAAAGCATCCGATAAATGTTTTTACACAGCGCAAGTACTTAAAGATTTAGTTTTAAATACAGAATTAAAAAATATTGTTGAATATCTAGAGCATGATGCATCCGTACAAAAAATTAATGAAGTTATTGAGAGTAATATTGATTTATTATTTTTTACCGGTTCAGAACAAGTAGGAAATATTTTAGAATTAAAAGCTAAAGAAAATAATGTATTAAGTGTTATGGAATTAGGTGCTGCTTGTCCTGTTTATATAGATAAAAAAATAAATTTAAAAGTAGCAGCAAAAAGAATTATTTGAGCAAAAGCATATAATGCTGGACAAACTTGTATTTCGCCAAATCATTTTTTAGTTCACGAAGACGTTTATGATAATTTAATAAAAGAATTGGAATTACAAATAAAACTTCAATTTGGTTTAGATCAAGTGAATTCTGTAGATTTAGCAAAAATTATTAATAAAAATGAATTTAATAAAATATCAAGGCGATTTTTAGAAATTACAAACAAAAAACTTATAAGCAATGAATCAAAAAATAAAATTGGTATTACAATTTTTCAAGCCGATTTATCAAGTCATAAACAATTTTTAAATTGAGAAGTTTTTAGCCCAATTTTACCTTTGTTCAAGGTAAAAAATGATCAAGAAGCTATAGAAATTTTTAATAAATATAATAGTTCTGCCCTAGCAAGTTATGTATTTAGCACTGATAAAAAAGTTATTAATAAATTTATAAATAATACTAACTCAGGTTCACTTTCTATTAATGATTTATTAATTCATATTTCTAATTCTCGTTTACCTTTTGGTGGAATAAAACATAGTGGACATGGTCGCTATCGCTACAAAAAGAGTATTGAATCATTCAGCAATATTCGCTCTTATTATCACTCTATTTCTAATCTAGATTTTAGTGCTAGATTTAGTCCGTATAATTCTAAAAAATATAACTTTATAAAAAGATTTATGAAATAATTATTTTTTTGAAAATAAAAATTATTTATGTTGAATTTACTTATTTGCCTTGCTTGTAATTGAATTCATTTTTTATAACTTTTATATATTACAATCTAATAATGTATAATATTTATCAAGTAGAAAGAAGAAAATGAAAATAAAAATAACTAAAAAAATTATAATTTTTTCATTAATTTTAGCATCAACAGTTTCTAGTGTAATTTTAGTTTCTTGTAATTCAAAAACAAATAAATCAAAAGAAATTATTAACAATGAAATGATTGAACAACCACTAAACAAAGTTAATACTGAAGTTTTGAACAAAATTTATACATTCAAAAAATTTTAGATTCTTACTATAAAGAGTCTGAATTTTTTCCAAATAAAAAACAAGATGTTTTAGATCTTGAAAAAAAATCTTATTTAACTTATCAAAGTAGCAAAGAAAAATTATTTATAGAACCTCTTAGAAGAAATTTATATTACTATAATGGTTTATCTTTTTATTCAAATACTTCACGAGATCCTTTTATTGTTGGTGATTTACCAAATATTGATAATAAGGCTTCAGAAACTGAATTTAAAAAGTTTTTAACTAATGACTGATTATTAGCTCTTAAATTTCGAGAAAAATTTATTTGAAGTGCAATTAATGTTGAGGAAGGTTTAGAAAGCAATGAAGATTTAGTAGATAAAATTACTCCTGATTATTCATTTAATCCTAAAACAAACAAAATAACTGATGCTTGAAAATATGAAGTTGTTGATGATTATGATAATTTAATAAATGAAAACTGAATTATTAAATATGATGATGCTTCTTTTCAAAAAGTAAAAATTCAAAAATTAAATGGTTCAGATGATACACCTAAATCAAAAAGAATTTTTGTTGATCCAGTTATTTATAGAGTAATTAACCGCAACAATGTAGCTAGAAATGTTAATACTCTTGATTTTATCGAGGTTTTAAAAGATAAAGAAAAAAATTACGCACCTTTTAAGGAAAAATATGGAGTAATTTTAACTTACTTGCTTAAAGGAGTTAAATATGAAAATTAAAAAATTAATTTGTTTAGCAACATGTTTGATTGCAGCTCCTTTAGCAATTAGCTCTTGTGCTCAAAGTAATTTAATTAAAGAAGAAAAAATTACAGTACTAAAAAAAGAAAGTTTAAAACAAGAAGAATTTTTAGAACAAAAAGCAATAAAAGATATTTTAGAACAAGTTTATTTAAAAGATGAATTTGAACCTTTATCAAAAGAAGAACTAGAAAAACAAAAACAATTATTTATTAAAGAACAACTTTACGATAAAAGTGAAGCTTTATCTAAAGAATTAGAAAAAATATTAACCTATTACACAATACCTTATAGTTTAAGCTTAAGTGTTGGATTTTTTGATGAAGCACCAAAATTTTCTAGTCATTATGAGCAAGAATTTATTAATTTTTTCAAAAAAAATTGACTCTTTACCCTCTATAACATAGACAAATTTGACTTTATAGGTTCATCAGAAGCTTTAACTGGTGAAGGTGGACAATTTTCAATAAAATATGCTTCATATTTGCCTTGAATAATTAATATTAAATCAAACAAAATTCTTGATCATGTGCTTAATGTTAAAAGAAATAAATATTATGCAGATGAAGAAGGAAATCAAAAATCTAGTTTAATAAAAAATGGTGATTATCAAGCTTTTGAAAAGGTATTTTATTTAAAAATGGAAGGTAATTTTGTTATAAATTTAACTATTACTAGAAGAAATGATTTTGAAAACATTAAAGACTTTAAAAAAGAAGTTAAAGTCTTTCCTGAATATCGTTTAAGAGTTTTAGAAAAATTACTTAGTGGACAAATAAAAGAGTTTAGTTTAGTTAACTTTGCAAATAATTTCTTATTTTTAAATCATGAATTAGATGTAACAACTCCAGCGAATAACGAAATAAGAAAAGATTATACAGAAGAAAAATATGGTGACATAATTCCCTATTATATAGCAGGATTCATTAATGAAAGGAACAAATAATGGAACAAAAAATTCAAAAATATAATTTTTCAAATTACCTTTGATTTTATTTGAAAAAGAAAAAAACAACATTTATTATTCCACTTGTAATTTTTGCTTTACTAGTAATTACAGGATTAGTATTGAGTGTTTATAAACATATTGAGGCCATTGATTTTTTAGTAGTTGTACCAATTTTTATTGCTATTGCTGGTAGTGTAATTTATGGAACAATTTTCTCAATAAATGTGTTTAAAAGTATGGAAAAAGAGGGACTTGAACTTATTATTTGTTCACGACCTGTAACGAGAAAAAATATTTTATTTACAAGATTAGTATATTTATTAATATTTGGATTAATTAATTCATTATTAATTATGTTAGCATTTTTAACATTTTTATTTGTTTTAAGACCTTATATTGGTCAAGAAAATTTTGTTAGATATTTAGTAGCAAGTTTTGGAGTTAATTTATTTGCTTTTTACTTATTTAGCTTAATTACAGCTCTTCTAGCAGTTAAATTTAACCGTAGAGTTGCTATAGCATTTAGTTTAAGTATTTTTACACCTTTATTTTTAGTTGGGAATCTATCTACTTATTTTTCTGAATCAAGAATGAATGGACTTGGTGTAAGACTTAACAATAATTACAATAAATTAGATACATATGCATTTAATTTTGAAAACAACAATGATGAAATTTATTTAGTTAACAGAACTAATAAAGATAATTATGAAAATGTAAAAACATTATTTAATGAAGCTAAAGATAATGCAAATATTGCACAAATTATGGGTTGATTAAATATACCTTATCAAATGGGAATTATTTCATCAAATAAAGGAAGCGACTTTTTTAATAATCAAAGATTAAGTAATTCAACTTATTTACAAGGACTAGATTTTTATAAAAATAATCATGATGTTAGATTTAACTATGAAATAGCTAAAAATGATTTAAAATTCTTTGTTCCAACTGCTCCTTTAATTAATGATGACATTGAAAATGCACAAGAAAAATGATCAACAAATTCACTAATTTATGCTTGAGAAAAAGCTGATAGTAAAAATGAATTAGTTGAAGACAATTTTGGATTTAGTAGTATTGATGATTTTGCTGGTAAATTAGAATGAAAAACAACAAGACAATTATTACACTCAAATGCTTTTAAAGAATTTTACTTAAAACACTTGAATTTAGATGAAAATGATTCGAACTGAACAACTAAAAAAATAAATCAAGTTCTTTTTGAAGTTATTGACGAGTTTTTAAAAGATCAAGCAATAAATCAATTATTTTTAAATAATAATATTGTTGAAGATTATCAAAAACAAATTTACTTTTATTTAACTTCTTATTATTTTATTTACTATAACTTTAACAATTCTGAATTACAAAAAGCTTTATTATTGAACAATAATCAAGAAGTAAAACAATCACAATATTTAATAAATGTAAAAATGAAAGGTGGAGATGTAAGAGTCTATAAACTTGGTGGATTTAGTTCATTTTTACCTATTATAGAAACTATAAAAGTTGATAAATCAACCAAACAAGTTTCAAGAATTAAACTACAACAAGATATTGATGCATCTATTTTTAAAGAAGTATCAAATATTTATAAAGTTTCTCGTGCATCACAAGCATTTCCAGATTATGCTGTAGCATTAGCTTGAAGTTTATATTTAGTGATTTTAGCTAGTGGTGTTATCTTTGTTTATAACAGAAAGGATTTTAAATAATGAATAAAAAGATTGCTCAAATTATTGATTTTTCTAAATCCTATGCTAAAAATGATTATGCAGTTAAAAATATAAATTTTGATATTTATGCTGGGAAATTTCATGCATTTATAGGTTCAAATGGTGCTGGTAAAACAACTACAATTAAAGCACTTGTAAACGCCTATGAAAAATGAGAAGGTAAAATATTAATTAATAACATCGAAAATCACTATGCACAAGCCAAATACAAACTCGGATACATGCCAGAAAATCCTATTTTTCCTTCCAATTTTACTAGTTATGATTATTTATATTCATTTGCGCTTTTAAGTGGTCAAAAGAAAGATCAAGCACAAGAAAACATAAAAACATTAAGCGATAATTTAAAAATAGAAGAACTACTTTATAAAAAACCACATAATTTTTCAAGTGGTCAAAAAAAGAAAATCTTATTAGCTCAATCACTAATAAACAATCCAGATTTATTAGTAATGGATGAACCTGCTGCTAATTTAGATCCTAATGCTCGTGAAGAATTATTTAGTGTATTAAATTCACTGAAAGACAAAGGAAAAACAATTTTTATCTCAACACATGAACTACATGAAATTTCAAGATTTGTAGATTTTGTTACAATAATAGATAAAGGAACATTAATTTATACTGGTGAATTTAAACAAGATTCTAAGTGTGACTTAAATCAGTTTTACTTTTTAAAAATAAAGGAATTCTATGACAAAAAAATATAAATTTATCTTAATAAGTTCTTCCTTAATTGCTCCTCTAGCAATTACTTCTTGTATGCCCAATATTATTAAAGAAGAAAAATTAGTAACTATTAAAAAAGTTGAAGAAAAGCAACACGTAATGCTTTTAGATGATTTAGTGAAAGTCTTTTTTAAAGGATCTAGTGAAGCTATAATAAATAAATTTAAAGAAGAACAAGTTCCAAGCGATGAATGAATGGGAAATTTTAGAGTAAAAATTGAAGAATATGAAAAGTTATTTTGAAATAGAATAAACGATCCTAAAAAAAGAGATCAACTAGACAAAGAAATAGCAGACATGATAAATGAAAAATGATATTGATATTTAAGTAACTTAAGAAAGTTTGAATACAATTTTAATCAAATAGAAGACTTTTTTGAAAAACAAGCAGCTAAATGAAATATAAAATTTAATCAAGAATATCTTGATAATAAAGTTAAGATGCATGAAATTTTTAAAAAATCAAATCATTATTATCCAGTATCAAATCAACCTGTTCAAATTATTGCACTAGAAGATATTCATGGCGAAACTGGTGGACAATATATTCTAAAATTTAATGATCAATATTTCTTGCCAATGGACTTTGAATTTAAGTTTAGAGCAGATGGTTCTAAAACTGTTAAGGTAGATATCAAAAATGAATTATTTAGATTTTCAACCGAAAAAAATGTTAATTTAAAAACTTATAATCGTACTTGACATAACTTTGCATACCATTCAAATTTACCTGAACTAATGCAAAATGAAACAAATACTTGACAAGAATTTGTAAAAAGCAATGGTTATGTAATGATATATAAAATCACTGATTTTGATAAAAATAAATATTTACCAGGTGTTATTTAAAATTAAACACAGCTTATACAGTTGTGTTTTTTACTTGTACATAGACAAATTAGTAAATTACTTTTAAATTCAATCCAATATATAAGATTTAGTTTAGTATATTTATTAATCTTGAATCTTCCATTCAAAATGAAAATATTTAAAATAAATATTTCTAAATTGCTAAAATATTATAGTATGAATAAAAAATGTAAAAATTTATTTAAAAAATTAAAAAATATTCCAATATGTTTATCACTTAGCACTCTTCTTATAAGTACAACTTCAATAAGTTATAAGCAAAATAAGCAAATACATAATAATCAAATTCCAAATTTTATAATTAATAAAAATGTTCTTGAAAATAATAATAAAAAGTTAAATAGTGAGTTAAATTTTACTATTATTGAAAAATCAAAACCGAATTTTATTTATGATCATCAGTATCAAAATTCACATTCCTATCGAATTCCTTCTCTTGTAAAATCGCCAAAAGGTAAATTAGTAACAATAGTTGATAAACGACTTGATAATTGAAGTGACTCACCTAAATCAAGAATTACACAAGTTATTCGAACTAGTGATGACCAAGGAAAAACCTGAAGCGAAGCTCAAGAAATATTTTCAATAGAAAATAAATCAGGTTTATTTGCAGGCGCTATTGATTCAGCTATATCTTATGCAGGAAATGATTTATTGATGGCTGTGGATGTTTTTCAAGGAACCGGTGGACTATTTTTAGGAAATTTGAATGAACAAAATAGTGATTTTAGAATTGGCTATACAAAACATGGTTTTATGAAGTTTTACCGTTTAACAGCGAATAAAACATATGAAAATTTAGTTTTAGTTCCTCTTGAAACTAATCAAGGAAACAATTTATTTTTAAGAGCTTATAAACCAAAAGATTCAAAATTAAATTTCGATCAAATGACTAAAGAAAATATAGAGCCAATTGATATTATTGTTGATAATTCATTTGATCCAATCAGTAAAAAATTACGCGGAAGAATTTATGAAAACGTAAAAAAACTAAGTGACATACAAAAAGATAATTGAAAATATTCTATTTGAGATGGTAAAAACAATGACATTGTCGAATGAAAAACACCAAAATATAAAATAGATAATACATCTTATATGTATTTATTTCGTTCAAAAGATGGTGGAAAAACTTGAAATATTGAAGGATCAATGAATCCTCAAACATTTAAAGGAAAAAATACAGATTACAATTTTGCACTATTAGGGCCAGGTGTAGGTATTCAATTAAAAAATCAGAAACTAAAATACATGAATGGTCGAATTATTTTCCCTTTTTATACCTATAAAATAGGTAAAAATTCTGGTGACAAAAACGTATATATGGCTTATTCAGATGATAATGGAAAATCTTGAAAATCATCTGATACATACACTAATGAAACAAACGGATTTTACTATGCTGCTTCTGAAACACAATTATATGAGGATAAAGATGGAGTTTTATATGCTTTACTAAGAAATGTAGGAAACAAACTTTTTGTCTCTAAGTCTAAAGATGGTGGCAATACTTGATCATCTTTAATTGAAGATGATCATCCACTAACTATAATTACACCAAGCAATAATAAAAACTATAAATCTAATTTAGTTACTTCAGTAGCGCATGGACTAGATTATGTAAATTTTAATGGCATTGGATTATCATTTTTTAGTTTGCCTAAGGGGCCAAACAGAACTAACGGTGCATTATTTGTTGCACAGGATAATGATTTTAAAAATTTTAAAAAGATTTATGACTTTCCCACTATAGATAAAAGTGATAATAATTTTGCATACTCATCGCTAAAAGTTATAAGCATAAATAAAGACATAATTACATTAGGTGTTTTATACGAAAGCAATATTACTAAAAAAGACAATATTGGACGTATGTCTTACCAATTAATAAAAATAAAAGTAAATAAAGTTGAGGACAAATAATATGAAATTATTTAAGATTCTTAAAACAGTTTTTATTACTTTATTGCCTATATCTTTACTTAGCATTGCTGCTTGCAATATCAAAAAAAATGAAGAAATAAATGAAACTACCATTAAAAAAGAAGCCAAAAAAGACATTCTAAAAATTGAACAAAATATTTTACATAAAGAAAAAAATGAAAATTTAACAATAGAAGAATATGAAAGTATTAATGCTTTTAATTCACTAAAAGAAGATAATATATTTAGACCATCAAATTATATTTTAACCGATAAAAAGACACTATACAATTTTGCAATAAAAGAAAAAGATGTGTATGATGACAGAACAAATAAGTCTATACTACAGTTAAATAAGTCAAAAATTGCTACAAAACAATTTGAAACTATTGATTTGTTAAAAATACAAAATAATATTGATTATCCAGCAAGTATTATTAGCTATAACGTGGCTAAGGAAGATGAAAGTAATATTCAGTTATTTGTTGATGTTGCTCCAAGTAATATAGATACTTATCATGATTTTTGAAAAACAACTGCTCTTACTAGCGATCCTCAATTAGGTTTTACAGATAATGGTAATTTAAAATTTTGAATAAAAGATCAAAAAAATAATTTAACTAGAAATGTACTTAAAAAAATAGATTCTGATCCTTCAACTAATTACTATAGAGTTTGAAAAGTTAAGGATAATACTTGAAATGATTCAGATAATAATATAGAAAAGCTAGACATTATTATTGATAATTCTTTTGATAAAACAACAAATGCTTTACTTGGAAATATTTATAAAAACGTTAATAGTATTGAAGATACTAAAAATATAAAACCTGAAAAATATACGATTTTTGATGCAAGAAATAGACAAATTAATGATTTAAAAACGCCAATGTATCAATTAGAACCAACTCTATATACATATGAATTTAATTTAAATAAAATAACAAATAAATTAGATTTAATAGGTTTAGTAAATAAAAAACTTAACAATAAAAATAAAAAAATAAATTTAGTAACCACTTCAACTAAAGGATTAGATACAAATAATTATTCATTAAAAATTAATAATTTCTATAATGCTTCAGTTTTATTAAAAACAAATTTAATGTACAAAAAACATGGTCAAGAAACTTGAAATGAATCAATTATTAATTCTAAAGTTGTCTTTAAATCAGGTGCTTTAATAAACAATAATGACAATTTATTTTTTATAAGTACTAATTCAAAAAATAATCAAATAATTATTTTTATTAGTACTGATCAAGGTATAACATTTCATGAGTATAGATATTTAAATTTATTTAATTTTGATAAAGATTTTGATATAGATGTTAATCAATTTAAAATTGATGGTGTTGATTATATAAGTATCATAAAATCAGCTAATTCTGATCAAAGATTTGGAAAAATTTATCTAATAAAAAATTATGATTTTGAAAACATTATTGATTTTTATCAATTAGACGGAGTAAATAAAAATTATAGTTTTTATGATTCATCATCAACAATTACATACGATACAAACAATAATGTTTTAATAAATTTGTTATTTGAACAAAAAAACATTTCACATTTAAATAATTGATTATACGATAACAACAAAAAAATATACAGTAAAACAATAAGAATTATTTTAGATAAAAATTAAAATTTTAACTTTATTAAGTTTCTTATTTGCCTTACTTATAAGAATAAATATAAATACAAGTCACAAATATGACTTGTATTTATTATTGAATTTTAATTAAAACACCTTTATTTTTAAAAGTTGAATTATTGTCTTTATCTCAAATTAAAATAGCTAATTCTGGATAATCACTAAAAGGATTTCTAAGTCCTTGATAGTGTTTAGCTATAGCATTATTTCTATCAATATCAAATTGATCAATTTTATCGCTTTTAGATCATTTTAAGTATTCATCTAAATAATTTTGTTTAAAGAAAGGAAACTTTTCATCAAAAACTTCTCTAGCAGCAGGCGTATCTGCATTTTTATGAGTAACTTGAAAGTAAAAATAAGCTCTTGCTATATCTCCCTTAAAAACATCAATAGGTTCAGCTAAATTAAACGAAATTTTAGTTCCATTAAGTGTAGTAGTTACAGGACTAGCAACTAAATAATGTGGATAATTACTTCTTAGTGAATTTACTTTAATATCGGTTGGTCAAACAAAATGAGCATCATTTCTAGTTGGACTTATTTTTTTAAATCACGATTGTGGGATTAAATGTTCTCTATTAAATCCTAAACCTTCTTTATTAGCACTTGAACCATTATTAGAAAAATTGTAATTGTACGGATCTTTATTACTTGGATTTTCAGAGTAAATATCTAATAATGAATTATCTTTTTCATAATATTTATCAATAAAAGCATCTTTATATATCGTGTATAAATCATTGTATTGTTTTATGTTTTTTGTGTATTTTGCTTGTAGTTCTAAAAGTTTATTAAATAACTTTTGACCTTTTAAGCCTTCCAGTTCTGAGTAATAATTATTTGAATTATCGTAAACCAAATTATTACTAGAAGTTGATGCAGAATTTGTAGATTTAATATTTAGTTTTAATAAAAATGTATAAAGATTTGATTTATTGTTTGTTACTAAATCATTAATATAAAATTTTATTTTTAAATTATCGTTTTCATGTATAAAACTATCAACAAGAACATTGTAATTTAAATTATTGTTATTAATTATTTCTAAATTATTGACAAAATTTTGATCAATATTTTTATTGTCTGTTAGTTCTTGATTATTTTTAAAAGAAATTTTAGAAGCATAATCATCATACTTTGAATTACTTTCCGAATTTAAATTTTTTGAACATGAAATAGTTGCTAAAGTTACTATAGGTAAGCAAAATAAGTAAAATGTATTTTTTAAAAATTTGCTTATTTTCATTATTCTAACTCCATTATATAAACTTTAGCATCGTTATCTCTTGACAAACGATACTCAACGATTATTTTTTTATTTATATCTAGTTTAAAAAATAAAGCAACACGATTTTTTTCTACATTTTTTCCATCGTTATATTTTAAAGGTGGAACAATGCTTTTTATTTCTTCTATGCTAACAGAAGAATTAATAGACAACATTTTTAATATATTTGTAGCTTTTTTAGAACTTGCTCCAAACATAAACTTTATGTCTTTTAATTCTTTTGCTTTACGATAATCTATTCTAAAATAACTTCTATTATTTCCTTCAGTACCCAACAATTCTTTAATTTTAGCAATTTCTTCTTTATATGTAGCAACACTTTTATCAACTTTAAATAATTGTTTTGATTCTGCTAAAGATGCTAATCCTGAAGAAGCAAATCCTTCTAACTTAATTGACTTTTTAATTTCAGAATATTTTTTAGGTTCTGCATTAGTTTCAATTGACAAATCAAAAGTGATTTGTCCTGTTATATCATTTGTTTTAAAGTTATTTATTTTTACTTTGTAAATATTTAAATCAATATTTTCAAATTGTATTGATTCTTGTTTAATACTAGATGCTTTCGTCTCTTTATATTTATCAATATTTATATTTTTTATAGAAACATTAATTTTATTTAGTATTTCATCTAGTTCATTTATTTGTTTGATTTCTAAGATATCTTTATATGAATAAGTTTTTGTAATAACTTTTTTAGTTAATTTGTTTTGAATGTTTAAATTAAATGTTAATAGATTTTTTTCTTTATCAAATTTAAATTCTTTAACATTAACATCATATATGTCTTTATCAACATTAATAAAGCTTAAATTAGTTTCTTTAATAGATTCTATTGAATCAGTTTTAAATGACTTTATATCTTTGCTTAACATATTGATTGAAACTTTATCTAGAATTTCGCTGTTAGTTGTTGAATTTAAAGATTCTGCTTGTTTTTCTTCTTTTTTAAATCCATCTAAACTAAATACTTTATTTTCTTTTTGATTTGTCTTTGTATCTAATACTTGTATGTTTAGATCCACTTTATTGTTAAGAACATTTATTTTAAAATCAATTAATGTATATTTTAATTGCTCATTATTTGATTTAATCGAAAATGAATCATTACTTAATTCAGTAAGTTTAATTTCATTTCTTTGTTTATTTAAAAGTTTAATTTCTAAATAATCTCACCTATTTATATCTTGCTTTGCCTGACAAGACGAAAGTATTGTAATAACTGGAATAATACTGAAAATTCCATATAATAATTTTATTTTTTTGCTCATTTTACCTCTTTTTTGTTTTATTTTATCTTATAGTTAGAAAATTAAATAATTTTGGAAAAAGAATTCCATATATTTTAATTTTTGAGAAGCAAATTTATAAATTATTATTTCTTTTATTTGCGTTATGTTATTTATTAATTAATGTGTAAGGTGATAACTAATAAAACAATATATAAAATTTTAAACTTTATTGTAATACCAACAATTATAAATTTTATTTTTCTTCAACTTGTGTTGTAATGATATCAACAGCAAAAAATAATAGTTTAAAAAAACTGTTTTATCAAATGTTGAATATGAACCTTTATACTTATTGAATAAAAGAGATGTAATTCAAGCAAAGATAAATGAATTACTTATTAAAACTAAAAATATCATTTCTAATATAGAAAAAATAAAACAAGGAATATTTTAAAAAACATGTTATTAAAATTGTTTTTATTTATGTTGGCAATGCTTTAGGTTGAAGTAATTTTGCTAGTGTACCAAATAATAATTGTGACAAATGATATGATGATATAGAAAGCACCGAAAAGGATGAAAATAAATGTCTTGACATGAAGAAACAATATAAGATTTTATAGTTTAATTATTCCACCTCTAGCAAAAAATACCAAATTACCAGCGAATATAATTGATTTGGATTTTTATAAAATGGATAATGAATTTAAATTAAATTGTGGATTAGTTAAAAAAGAAAAAAGTTTAATAGGCATTAAAACAGATAATACAACTGACTAATTTATGTACAATTATGATAAGTTTGATCATAAAAAAGAATGTAATTTGAACTCGTTCCTTATTATTTTCTCGTGTTGGTTCGAAATGAAAAATTAGGATTTGAACAAACATTGTTTTATTTGATTCAAACAAATTTAAAAACAATAGAGTAAGTATTTTATTTGATAAAAATTATTTTATTATTTGAAAATGAACACGTATAACTACATTTATTGTCACTCAACTTTCAACTACTGTTATAGTTTTACTATTACATTTTTTAAGTTCTTGTTTAAATATTTCTTTAAATAAAGCATCTAGATATATAAATCCTTATACATTCTTCTTATCGCACCATTAGAAAAGGACAATAAAATTCAACAGTTGAAGAAAGAAAAAACAAAATATAGAAGCTCTAGAAAAACTATATAAAAAGTATATAGATAAAGTAATTTTCTTTTCTTTAAATAACTTTATTATGTGTAATAATTTTATAAATATCCAATTAAAGAAAGATAAATACAATTATAAATAGAAAGTAATTTTAATGTTACTTATGCAAATAAAGAGGAAGTTCTGATTAACGCGTCATTTGATGCAGTAGCATCTGATAAAAGCGAAAAAAAATTACTTATAACTTTATCTGATAAAGAACTAGAGATGTTAAGTACCGAACAATCTAAGTATCATTATTTAAATCAAAATTATTTATTTGAACATGCAGGTTGAAATGTAGTTGGATTAGTACAAAATCCTACTCACAAAACTTGAAGACTATATATGGCTAAAATTGATAAAAAAGATTCTAAAGAAATTGCTACAATAGTTCAGTTAAAACTTTTTTGAGAAGGTGAAAAACAAAATAAATTAATGGCTCAAAAGGATTGAGCAGGTACAAAAGATCTTACTTTAGCTGAATTAGAAAAAAGAAAAAATAATCTAAATGATATTTTGTCTGGTGATAAAAAATTTACTGGCGAAACACAAACAAATAATTTAAAAGCATATAAGTTAAATTATAAAGAAAAAGAAATAAATGTTGAAAATCAATTTTTAGAAAAACAAGATAAAACTAATAAATTTGTTACACTGATTACATTAGATGCTTCAGAATTTAATAAAGATGTTAATTATCAAGACAAATTCTTATATTTACAAAAGAATTATAAATTTTTAGATTCTGATTTTGATGT
>NZ_ADNC01000022.1 GCF_000178375.1 Mycoplasmopsis alligatoris A21JP2
AAGAGCATTGATAATAAATCACTTAATAACCCAACAAAAAATCCTATAATAGGTCCAAAAATAAATCCAGTTATTTTTACAGGTAAACCAATAAAACTTATTTTAATAGTTGGTATTGAAACTATAGGTAAAAGTTGATTTCCAATTATTGTAAAAACAACAGCAATAGCAACTAAAATTGCAACAAAAACTATTTTTCTAATTGTTCATCTAGAAAAAATGCTTCATGTTTTTGTACTAGGTAACGCAGGAGGTTTTCTTTTCATAATTTAAAGTATATATATATTTATAAAAAAAATAAACAAATATCTTGTTTACTTACTATTAAAAAATTATTATTTTTTTACTTATTTTACTTATTTATGGTACTTTTTGTTATTTATTATACTAAAACCACGATAAATTTGTTCTGCAACTAAAACTTTAAAAAGTTGATGTGGGAATGTAAAGTCACTGACTTTTATTTTTGTAGCAAAATTGAATTTTTCTTCTATAACACCATCACTTCCACCAATAATAAATGTAATATTATCTTCATTTAAAAATGAAGAAAATTTTACACTATCATAAAACTTACCTTTTAATGAAAATAAGTATACTGTAGAGTTTTTGGGAA
This sequence comes from Mycoplasmopsis alligatoris A21JP2, assembly GCF_000178375.1. Lineage (GTDB taxonomy): Bacteria > Bacillota_I > Bacilli_A > Mycoplasmatales > Metamycoplasmataceae > Mycoplasmopsis > Mycoplasmopsis alligatoris. Next base: position 617 of record NZ_ADNC01000022.1, read on the forward strand.
TTCTTTCAAGAATCAATTCTGTTTCTTTTTCTTTTTTTAATTGTGTATTATTATCTTTTCTTTCTTTAATTTCTATTACGTTTAAATTTACATTAGAAGGTAATTTTGAAATATAAGAATTATATAAATCTAGAAACTTTTTTTCTAAACTTCCAACACTTATTAAATTAATTTTCACTTTTTTTCCTTGTGTTTAGATAAAATAAAATCATTTGAATGTCTGCTGGATTTATTCCGCTAATTCTTGAAGCTTGTCCTATTGTTAAAGGATTTATTTTTATTAGTTTTTGTTTTGCTTCAGTAGCTATGTTAGGAATTAAATTAAAATCAACATCTTTTGGTATTTTTAAGTTTTCTAATCTCAACATTTTAGCTGCATCCATTTTTTGTTTTTTAATATATCCATCTAATCTAACAGCAACAACTAAATCATTTTTAAATTCAAAATCGCCTAAAAAATCACTTGCATCCACTTCTGGTCGAGAAATGACTTTGATTAAAGATACTCCATTTGTAATACCATACTTAATAGCTAAAGGGTCTTTTGAAGAAATAAAAGTATTGTTTAATTCTTCAATTTTTTGTTCAATTTTATTGTATTTATCAACTATAAAATCATAATCACTTTTTTTGATTAACCCTATGTCATAGCCATATTTAGATAATCTCAAATCACTATTATCGTTTCTTAAAAGTAATCTATATTCAGCTCTTGATGTTAACATTCTATAAGGTTCTTTAGTCCCTTTTGTAACTAAGTCATCTATTAAAACACCAATATATGCTTCATGTCTTTTTAAAATAATCTGTTCTTTATTTTCTAAATATAAAGCGGCATTTATTCCCGCAATAAGACCTTGTGCAGCAGCTTCTTCATAACCACTGGTTCCATTTATTTGTCCAGCGCTAAATAAATTCTTAACTTTTTTAGTTTCTAATGTTGGCAATAAATCTAAAGGATTAAGTGCATCATATTCAATTGCATATGCCCATTTTTGAACTTTAGCATTTTCTAAACCAGGGATAGTTTTTATCATTTCTTTTTGAACTTCAATAGGCATAGAACTTGAAAAACCATTAACGTAAATTATTTTTCCATCATTTGTTTCTGGTTCAAAAAATATTTGGTGACGAGTTTTATCTCTAAAACGCATTATTTTATCTTCAATACTTGGACAATATCTAGGACCAACACCTTCAATTAAACCTGAATACATTCCAGATAGAGAAATATTTTTTTCAATAATTTTATGTGTTTTTTCATTTGTATAAGTCAAATAACAAGAAATTTGGTTTGGTAATTTGACACCTGAACGACTAGAAAAACACAGTGCACTATCATCTAATTTTTCTTTTTCAACTTTACTAAAGTCAATACTGTCAGCAAAAACTCTTGGTGGAGTTCCTGTTTTTAGTCTTTGTAAATCAAAACCGATTTTTTTAAGAGATTCGCTTAATAAATTTGTAGTTTTTTGTCCATCAGGTCCTGAATAAGTTATTTCAGAACCTCTTATTATCCTTGATGACATATATGTACCTGTTGTTATAACAACGACTTTTGCAAAATATTCTTCCCCATCTTCTGTTTTTATTCCGATTACTTGATTATTTTGATCTGTTAAAATTTCAACAACAGATTTTTCTACTAAAGTTAAATTTTCAGTTTCCTTAGCTTTTTTTAAAATTATTTGTGAGTATTTTTCTTTATCAATTTGTGCTCTAATCGCCCTTACTGCTGGTCCTTTTGATTCATTTAACATTTTGATTTGTATCATTGCTAAATCAGCAAAATAACCTTGCATTCCTCCAAGAGCATCGATTTCACGAGTAATTATTCCTTTTGCTGGACCTCCTATTGAAGGATTACAAGGCATCATTCCTAAATTTTTTAGATCAAAACTGAACAAAGCGCTCTTGTGTCCTTTATGTGCAAGTGCAAAAGCAGCTTCAATTCCAGCATGCCCTCCACCTACAATTATTGCTTCAAAATTAGTTGTATTTTTCATATGCTTTATTTTATAAAATTTTAAAAATAATGTATGTAAATATTTAATTTAAATTATAATTAAAAACATTAGGAGATAATGTGGAAAAAATAACAAAATACGTTAATGGTAAAGCTTTTTTTGATGAAAATGTTGCTAATAAATATATAAATTATTTAGTAAATTTCATAAAAGATAAAGTTAAAAGTGCAAATTTAAATGGGGCTGTAGTTGGTATCAGTGGCGGAATTGATTCTACACTAGTAGCGGCTCTTGCTAAAAAAGCTTTAGGTCAAAATTTTATAGGTGTTATTATGCCTATTAATGACATGTCACATGACTTAGAGCATATCAAAAAATTAGAAAAGAACCTAGAAATGAATTTTATTAGTGTTAACTTGCAAGAAACTAATTTGGCTATAAATAAGGCAATTAATGTAAAAAATTCACTTGCTATTGCTAATATTATGCCAAGATTAAGAATGACAACTTTATATGCAATTGCACAAGAAAATAATTCACTAGTTTTAGGAACTGATAATAAAGATGAATTTTTTATCGGTTACTTTACTAAATATGGCGATGGAGGAGTTGATATTTTACCTATTTGTCACTTAACCAAACAAGAAGTAAGATTTTTAGCTTCACTTTTAAATGTACCAAACGAAATTTTGGAAAAAAAACCTAGTGCCGGTTTATGAGAAAATCAAAGCGATGAAGCTGAATTAGGATTTAGTTACAAAGATTTAGATTTTTACTTAGATCACATTGAAGATCAAAAATTAATAAAAAAAACATTATCATCTACAACTATTAGTAAAATAGAAAAAATGCACAAAATTTCTCAACACAAAAGAGATGGTGCTTATCAACCGCTTGATGTTGATAAAATAGATTAGGAGAAAAAATGGCTGGACATTCACACTCGGCAAATATTGCACATAGAAAAAACGCACAAGATGCTGCAAGAGGAAAAATATTTCAAAAATTAAGTAAAGAAATATACGTTGCTGCTACTGGACAAGGTGGAGCTGATATAGAAACAAACCCTGCTTTAAAATTGGCAATAGCAAAAGCAAAAGCAAAAAATATGCCTAAAGACAATATCGAAAGAGCTTTAAATAAAGCAAAAGGTGATAAAAACTCATCTGCTTTTACTGAAATAGTATTTAACGCAACAGTACCAGGCGGAGTTACGTTTATGGTTGTAACTTTAAGTGATAATTTCAACAGAGTAACTTCAAATATTACAGCTTATTTTAATAAGCAAAACGCTGCATTAGGAAAAACAGGTCAAACTCCATTTTGTTTTGATAAAAAAGGAATTATTGAAATCTCTAAAGAATTAATTGACGAAGAATCATTAATGTTAGTGGCTATAGAAAACGGTGCTGATGATATTGAAGTTGAAGAAAACAGTTTTGTTGTTTTATGTCAACCTGATGCATTTAGCGATGTAAAAAATGCTATTGAAGAGACTTTAGGAGTTACAACTTTTATTCAATGCGAAGTAACTTATATTCCAAATACTTATACAGAAGTTACCCCAGAAAAACAAGCAAAATTACTTGATTTTATCAATAAGTTAGAAGACGATGACGATGTGCAAGAAGTTTTCCATAATATTGATATAATAGAGTAATATGTCTATTCAAGAAATAAAATACATTTTAAATAACGATAATCTAGCAAAATTTTTGCTAGTTTTAGTTTTTCTTTTAATAATAATTACTATTCCAGTTGCCATTGCTATTGCATTTCCATTACTAAAAAGTAAACTATCTGCTAAAAACAAAATTTACTTATATGCCTTTAGCACAGGTTTTTTCACAGTTTTAGCGCTTTTTGGTTTTATGCGTGAAGCTCTTGAAATATCATCTATATTTTCTGCTAAAACTTTTGGAGCAAACAATACTAATAAAATTTATTTAGTTAACATCGGAGTAGTTGCTGGTGGTGCATTAATGGGATTAATTTTTGCTTATTGTGTCAAGTTTTTTATTTCTTATAAAATACATAAAAAACTTTTAATGAATAAAAAAACTTCAATTTTTGTGCATGAACATGATCTAGGAACTGATTCTCATCACACCCATGAACATGCTGATCATATTTTTAACAGAGATGACTCTATAGAATCAGCAGAAAATGCTTTAACAAAAAAAACTGAAAGTAAATTAAAAATAATTGCCTTATTATTAATTTTAACCCATAGAATTCCTGAAGGATTTATTCTTGGTTATAACCTTAATTTAATTTTTGAAGATAAATCAAGTGGACTAACAATTGCTTTTATTATTTCGCTTATTTTGCACTTAATACCTGAAGAAATGATTTTTTACTACCGTTTAAGAGATTCAGGATTTAGCAAATGAAAATCTTTAGCTTTATCAATTTTATTTTTATTGCTATTTTTCCCATTTATGATGTTTGGTATTTATTTTGGTTCTTCAATAAATGAACACTGATGAATAAGAGCATTAATGCAATCAAGCATTGGAGGAATATTTATCTTTACTTCATTGGTTGAATTTTTCCCAGAGTTTTATCACAATAACATGGATAAGAAAAAATGATACATTACAATTGTTTGACTTTTAATAGGAATTATATTTAGTATATTTGTTTTATCGTTTCATACGCATGGACAAGGTTTATAAAAAATGCAGGAATCCCTGCATTTTAATCTAAACTTACTTTTCTAATACTTGCTAAATCTTGAATTTGTTTTATAACAAGTTCATAACGTTTGCTAAATTCTTGAGCTACACTGTTAAAAAATTCTTTAGAAGTAGCATCAAATCATTTTTTAAATTCAGCGATTTCGTTTTTAAATTGAATTAAATTTTTCTTTACTTCTTCTTTGTTTTTAAAGTTTTTAGTTTCAATGATTTTTTCATATTTTGCTATATCCAAGGTAAATAAAATATTTTTTATTAAAATATTGATATCAATAATAATATTTCCAAGTACATGAGCATGCTCATCTTTTCCATGACCTACATCAGGTATTTCGTTACTTGCATTTAAACGATTTTTTTGTGTACCTTCAAAATATACTTTATTAAAAATATGTCCAATAGTAAAGTTTTTAACTTTTTTTATTTCATCTTGTCATTTTTTATTTTCATTTAGAATTCCCTTTTCAAGGTTTGAATTCAATTCATTTAAACCTTTTAAATTTTCTGATCATTCAGAACTTTCATCAATAGCTTCTTTAATTACTCCAAGAGCATGATTTAATTGAAATACTAATTTTTCTTCAAAATTTTGTTCAAGTTCACCTAATGAATCATTCCATTCTTGTTGATCAACTGAACTTTTTAAAAGTTGATAAGTTCTTAATAATGAATTTGGTACAATTTGTTTTTTGTTTAAATCAGAACCAGTCACTTTAGCAAAAATATCTTTTAGAAAACTATTTTTTCCTTCATTTCATAAATGAATATCAAACAAGTCATTTTTTATATTTTTAATAGTATTGTTTATTTCTAAAATTTTTTCGTGTGAAAGTCTGTCGCTTTCATTTTTAATTGTTACTTGATTATTTGATTGACATGAAGCCACTATTAAAGGTGTAGCCAAAAGTGCTAAAGTAGCAATTTTTAATGCTTTAATTTTTTTCATATAACTCCTTATATTATTTATTAGCAATATTAAATATATTTTAATAGAAAAAACTAAAAACCAACAAAAAATTGGTAATTAAATTTTCACTTTTAGTAAATAAACAAGTCTTTTAAACCAAAAAAAATATTGTCCTTTATAATTATAAATATATTTAGGAGCAATCATGAAAACATACTATTTACATACTAATACAGAATACTCTTTTTTAAATTCAACAATTAAATTAACTGAACTTTTTGAATTGGCAAAACAGAAAAATATTTCAGCTTTATCAATGACAGATATCAATAATATGTTTGCGTTAGGAGAGTTTCTAAATTTATCAAAACAATATCAAATTAAACCATTAATAGGAATTGAAATTGAACAAAAAAATGTAAGTTTTATGGTCTTTGCTAAAAATTATGATGGGTATGTTTTGTTAAATAAAATAGCTTTTGAAGTATCAAAAAATATTGAATTAAATATCGATTTATTTAATTCAAATAACTTAATTATTATTGATCATTTAACAAACGGATTTGTGGCAAAAGGAATAGAAATTCCTTTTAAAAATAATTTTTGATTTAATTCAAAAAAATTATTAAATGACCAAACAATCTATGCTCCAGTCAAAAAAGTTCTATTAAAAAACCAAAATCAAGCTCTTAAAGCATTACAAAGCACTGGAAATAATAAAGTTTATGATTTTGAATATGAAGATTATTTTAATGACAATGACTTTAAAGATGTAAATATTTTAGTATTACAAAACATAAAGAAACTTGTTGAATCTATTGATATAAAAATACCAGATAATTCTTTAAAATTAGCTCAATTTAAAACAGATATTGAAAATGATCAATATTTATATATGTTATGTTTAAATTCACTAAAAAAATTAGAAAATGAATTTGCTTCTTTTGATAAAACTTTTGTTTTAGAACGTTTAAATTTTGAATTTGAAACAATTAAAAAATTAGGTTTTGTCAATTATTTTTTAATTATTAATGATGTTTTAAGTTATGCAAGAAAAAACGGAATTTATGTAGGGCCTGGAAGAGGCTCAGCTGCTGGTTCTTTAATTTCATTTTTACTTGAAATTACTCAAATAAATCCTTTAAAATACAATTTACTTTTTGAAAGATTTTTAAATATTCAAAGAGTTAGTTTACCAGATATTGATATTGATATTCAAGATGATAGACGTGATGAAATCGCTCAATATATAGTAGAAAAATATGGGTATCAAAACACTGCGTTTATTTCAACTTTTCAATCAATTGGCGCAAAAATGGCTATAAGAGATATAGGTCGTTATTTAAATATACCACTAAAAAAAGTTGATAGTATTTCTAAATCCATTGACTTGAATGAAGATTTAAAAACAGCTTCTAAATCTAATCGAAGTTTTAAAGCCGAAATTGAAGAATTGCCAGAACTTTTAGAGCTAGCTTTACAAATTGAAGGCCTACCAAGACAACAAGGAATGCATCCAGCAGGAATTATTATTTGTGATCGAGAAATTACCAATATTGCTCCTACACACGCAAATACAGCTAACATGGCACAAGTACAATTAACTTTAAATAACTTAGAAAAATATGGTTTATTGAAAATAGATTTTTTAGGATTAAAAACATTAAGTATCATTCGTGATATAGAAAGTGTTATTCCAGAAGAATATAAATTTGACTTTTTACTTAAAAATAATCCCTCAATTTTGAACAACAATGATACATTTAGAATATTAAACGAAGGATTAACCGAAGGAATTTTTCAACTAGAAAGTCCAGGTATGAAAAGCGCTATTAAAAAAGTTGAAATTGATTCATTTAATGATTTAGTTGCAATAATTTCTTTATTTAGACCTGGACCAATGCAATTCATAAATGACTATGCCAAAGGTAAAAAAGATTCTAAATTAATCGAAAAAATTCATCCCCTTTACGATGAAATTGTAAAAGAAACATTTGGAGTTATAGTTTATCAAGAACAAATAATGCAAATTGTACAAAAAGTTTCAAATATGTCTTTTTCTCAAGCGGATTTATTAAGAAGAGCTATTTCTAAAAAAGACGAAAATTTAATTCATTCTGGTAAAAAAGAATTTATTCAAAATGGTTTAAAAAACAATATTGAATTAAATGTTTTAGAAAAAATATATAAACGTATTGAAATGTTTGCTGATTATGGTTTTAATAAATCACATGCAGTTGCTTATGCATATTTAACCTATAAAATGGCATATTATAAAACAAACTATAAAAATGTTTTTTATCGTGCTTTAATCACTAGTGCAAATGGTACGCATTTAACTATAAACAAGTATGTTAAAGAAACAAAAAAGATAAATTTACCAGTTGCTAGTCCAGATATAAACCGTTCTAAAAATTATGTTGTAGTATCAGGTGGAATATTATTTTTACCTATCAATATGATAAAAGGAGTAGGTGGAGCAGCTTTAAGTAAAATTCTTGAACAAAGAGATAAAAATGGAGTTTTTAATTCATTTTTTGAAACATATTTAAGACTTAGACTTGCAGGAGTGGGAGAAGCTATTTTATTATTATTAATTAAATCTAACACCTTAAGAATATTTGGAAACTGCGCTGCTTTATTAAATTCTCTATCGCTTGCTAAAAATTATTTTGAAACATTTAAATTAAAAATGACAAGGCAAAAAATTGATGAAACCAACTATGATCAAGAACTATTAGAATTTATAAAGAGTAATGATCTAAGTGATCAAAAACTAATTTTAAGTGATCGTGAAATCGATTTAGAAGCCGATTATGAACTAGAATTACTAGGAAATAAATACAATGCTTTTTTAACTAGCGAATACGAAAACGAAATCAAGTTATTTAATTTTCCAGCTGAAATAGAGCGCAAAATTGCTGTAGTAATTGATAAATTTATCTGTATGCCACAGAACAATTATTGCACTTTATATTTAAGTGACTCAAGTGATCAAGTTAGCTTATTCATAAGTAAATCAGAACAAGGTAACTATATTGATGCACCAAAAAATAGACCAATAAAAGTAAAATTATATAGAAGTTTAAAAAACAAATTTTACATAAAAGAATGAGAGGCAATTTAATGAAAGATAAATTTTTACTAATCGATGGAAACTTGATGCTTTTTCAATCTTTTTATGCGACATATAACCCTAACAATTCGTATGTAATGCAGTCACAAAGTGGCATTACAACAAATGGAATTTACCAATTTTTTAGAACACTTTACAATTTATTAAATAGTGTTAAGCCCAAATATATTTTTATAGCTTTTGATGCTAAAGAAAAAACTAATAGACATTTAATCTATCCAGAATATAAAGCAGGAAGAAGAAAAGCACCTGAAATTATTTTTGAACAATTTCACTATACTAAAGAATTATTATCAAAACTTAATATCCCTTCAAGTGAAATTAATGGCGCAGAAGCAGATGACTTAATTGCTACTTTGAGTAAAATACAAGATGTAGAAAAAATAATTTTTTCAAAAGATCAAGATTTATTACAACTTGTAAATGATGATATATCTATATTATATAGAGACACTTTTTCTAACCAATATTCTAAAATTACTAAAGATAATTTTGAAGAAAAATATCTAATTAAACCAAATCAAATTCCTGACTATAAAGCCATTAATGGCGATAATAGCGATAATTTGCCAGGTGTTAAGGGAATTGGTAAAATTGGTGCTATAAAACTATTAAAAGAATTTGGAACTTGACAAAATATTTACAATAATTTAGACAAACATTCCACAACTGTACAAAAAAAACTGGTTGAATCACAAGAAATGTCAAAACTTTGCTATGACTTAGCAAAATTAAACTATGATGTTGAAGAACTAGACTTAAATTTAGAAAATTATTTTTTAAACATTAATTATCAACAAGCAAAAGATTTATTTTTAGAACTAGGTTTAGAAAATGTTCTAGCAAGATTAGAAAGTATAAAATGATAGCAATTATTGGACAAGTAGCTGCTGGAAAAAGTCTACTTTTACATAATTTAAATAAATTAGGATACAAAACTTTTTCATGTGATGTCTTTGTACATGAGCTTTATGAAAAAGAATTTTTTATTGAACAAATAAATAATTTAATAAATAAAAAAACAAAACACTTAAAAGAAGAAATTATTGCATGATTAAAGACAGATAAAAACAATATTTATAAACTAGAAAATATCGTTTTTCCACATGTTTATAGGCATTTACAAAACAATTCATATGACTTTGTAGAAATACCTGTTTTGCAAAGTTTAAATTGAGATTTTAGCACATTTTTTAAAGCAATTATAAAAGTGGTAATTTCAGAAGAAAAAAGAGAGCAAAATTTAAAATTTCGAAATGTTAATAACTCACTCTATGATGAATTAAATCAAAAAAACCATACTTTTTTAAACAAAAATGAGCTTTTTAACGCTATACCTATTGTTAATATCTCCTATGAAAATGTAAAAACTATACAAGAAAATGATCTTTTTTTTAGGCATATTAAACATTATTTATAAAATATTATTAAACGCAACAAACAAGGAGAATAACTGATGAACAAGATAGTAAGATACCCATTTTTTATAATTGAAAAAGATAATTTAATCAATAACGAAGATTTGAGTAACTTACGTAAGTTTTATCTTCCTTTTTTAGGTTCAAATACAATTGTTTTATATGAATATTTAAAAGATTTATCAAGTAATGTAACTAGATATATTTCGCCTTATGACTTAACTTCTTTATCTTTATATTTAGGGATGTCAAGCCAAGAAGTAGAAAAAGCAAGAATCTTATTGGAATCTGTATCGTTATTAAATACATATCAAAATGATGAAGAAGCTAAAACCGTTTTTGTGCTGCAAAAACCTTTAAATAATGAAACATTTAAGAAAAATCCGTTATTAAGTGTTCATTTAAAAAATAAAATAGGTACACAAAACTATAATCGTTTAGTAGGCAATCTTATTGTTCAAAAAAATAGAAAATACTATGAAGAGATTTCTGCTAATTACTTTGATGTTTTTGATATTCAAGAAGATAAAAATGCAGAAAATGCCTTAACTAAATTATTTATCGAAGCTGGAAAACAGCTTAAATCAAAAGAAGAAGAAAACGCAATGATGAAAAGTGTAAAATTTCAAAACACTTTAAACTTAGAAAATAATGAATACACTAATTTATACGAAGCTGCTTTAAAATTAAGTTCACCTAGTTTTTTTGTGCAATTACTTAAAAGAGATGCAACTGATGAAGAAAAAGAAAAAATTGAACTATGAGAGTGTAAATTATTAAATCAACAAATGGTTAATATTGTTCTTTTATTAAGTTTTTATATCAATGACCGTCTTTCTTTAAGACATACTGATTCATTAGTTAATGAAATAGCAAACAGAAAAATTGATAATTTAGAAGATTGTGAAGCTTATTTAGACAATAAATTTGAAAACGGATATTCAGCTTCTGCTTTTAAAAAGAAATATTTACTAAAAATTTCTTATCTTGAAGGATTAAGAAATGATCAATAAAAATTTAAATAAATTTATAACATTTAATGAAGAATTACCCTTTGAAGATCACGTAAAAGAAACAATATTAAAAATGAGATCAGTGCAAAAATTTTCTTATTTATTAAATAAAAGCAATATTACTGACCAAGAAATAGCAGATAATTTTTTCAAATTTTTTGAATCATATAAAAGCATTCATTTATTTCGAAACCAAGCGCAAATCTTGGTTTTTGCTCGTAATGAACAAACAAAGAAAATCGAATTTAATTTTATTTATAATGACAACGAAATCGGCTTACAAGAAAAAATAAAAAGTCAATTATGGTTAAAAGATCTTTGAAAATTAGACATGAAGGCAGATATTGATTTTATTCACAATACTGCTCAAAAAAAGACTATTTTTAATTATATTAATGATGTTTTTTTGTCATATTTACAAAATTATAAAAATATTCCAACTATAAAGAGTATCTATATAAGTGGTAGTGCTTATTCCGGAAAATCATATATTTTAAATTCTTTAGCTAAAAAAGCTGCCATAAACGGGTTTAGTGTAGTGCTTTTAGAAACGCCACATCTTTTTAATACAATGATTAAAACTTTTAAAGAAAATAATAATTATTCACAAATAGTTGAAGAAAAACTTAAAAATGTTGACATTTTATTTTTAGACAGATTAGGAGATGAATCCAGATCAGAATGATTTATTACCAACTTTTTAATTTCAATTTTAGATTATCGATTAAAAAATAAAAAATTGACATTCTTTGCTAGCGAGTACCCTCTTAAACAATTAGAAAAAAAATATAGAAAAATGTATATCAACGAACCTAATAAAATTAATCGTTTTTTTAAGGCAATAGAAATTTTAATATATAGAGATGTGAGTATAGGAGAAAGTAAATAATGAGAGAAAAAATTAAAATTTTACTTGCTGGAACACCTGTTTTTTCAGTACCTATTTTTGAAGAAGTGATAAATAATTTTGAAGTGGTAGGAATTATTTCACAACCAGATAAACCACATAATCGTGGTTACACTCTTAGTGAAACACCAACTAAAATTTTGGCAAAAAAACATAATATAACACTTTTTCAACCTGAAAAAATTTCCCAAATATACGAAGAATTAAACCAAATGGATTTTGATTTTTTGCTAACTGCAGCTTTTGGCCAGTATATACCAAGTAATATTTTAGAATTGCCTAAGATAGCTTCAATTAACATTCACGGTTCACTTTTACCTAAATACAGAGGCGCTGCACCTATTCAATATAGTTTGTTAAACGGTGACAACGAAACTGGTATTTCATTAATTTACATGACTAAAAAAATGGACGCAGGAAAAATACTAAAAGTTGCTAAAATCCCTATAAACAAGACAGATACATCTGATTCTATGTTTATAAAAATATCAGAACTTGCAACAAAAAATATTACACAATGACTTAAGGATCTATATTATAAAAACTTTACTGAAACTGAACAAAATGAAGAATTAGTAACATTATCACCAAAATTAGAAAAAGAAGATTCACTACTTTTAAATACAGATTCTATGAAAACAAATTTCAACAAAATTAGAGCATTTAGTTCAAATCCAGGTGCATACATTTTAAATAATAATAAAAGAATAAAAATCTATTATGCAACAGATCAAAAAACTAAAAATGTCCCAATAATAGAATGTTCTGATGGACAATTATTCGCTTTAGACTATCAATATGAGTCAAAAAAACGAATAAAATTGTCTTAAATTGTAATTGTTACCATAAAATATTTTTTCAAAAAAATAAATTTATGAACGTTACTTTTATATACATATATAATTAAAAAGTATAATTTTATACACAATAAATATATTTATTAATAAACAAAAATCGAAAGGTTTATATGAAAAAAATCGCAATTAATGGATTCGGAAGAATCGGAAGATTAGTTCTACGTCGTTTATTAGAAACAAAAACAAAGAACTAGAAGTTGTTGCTGTTAACGATTTAACAGACCCAGTTACATTAGCTCACTTATTAAAATATGATACAGCTTTTGGAACATTAGGAGTAGAAGTAGATCTTAAAGAAAACTCTATCGATGTAAAACGTAAAAGAAATTAAGTATATTGCTGAAAAAGACCTGAGCATTACCATGAAAGCATTAAGACTCGATTAGTGTTAGAATGTACAGGATCTTTGTAAAAGAGAAGGAGCTGGTAAACACTTAAAAGCTGGAGCTAAAAAAGTTGTTGTTTCAGCACCTGCTGGAAGTGACGTTAAAACAATCGTTTATAACGTTAACCATAAAACATTAGAAGCAAGTGATGAAATTATTTCAGCTGCTTCATGTACAACAAACTGTTTAGCACCTGTTGTTAAAGTTTTAGTTGATAACTTTGGTTTAGAATCAGGGTTCATGACAACAATTCACTCATACACAGGAGACCAAAGACTACAAGATGCACCTCACCGTGACTTACGTAGAGCTAGAGCTGCTGCAGTTAACATGGTTCCTACATCAACAGGAGCTGCTAAAGCTATTGGTTTAGTTATTCCTGAAGCTGCTGGAGTATTAGATGGTTCAGCAATTCGTGTGCCAACATTGACAGGATCATTAGTTGACTTAACAGTTAAACTTAAAAAACAACCTACAGTTGAAGAATTAAATGCTGCTTTTGCTAAAGCTGCAAATGAATCAATGAAATATGAAACAGCACCAATCGTTTCATCAGACATTGTTGGTTCATCATATGGATCAATATTTGACCCAGAATTAACATCAGTTCTAAAAACAAAAGACGGAAGCCTTTACAAAATGTTTTCATGATATGACAATGAAATGTCATACGTTTCACAATTAGTTAGAACAGTTGATTACTTTGCTAAATTAAAATAATTGATCAAAAAAAATACGGATTCAAACCGTATTTTTTTTATCTTCTTGCCATTCCTTTTTGGTGACAATGTCAACATCTTGCTTCATATTCACTATCGCCTAAAAGATTTTGTTCGTTGGATTTAACTTTCCTGTAGGTAAATGCAGCAGATGAATGACATTTAAAACAAACTGCTTTTAATTTTAAAACTTCATCACTTAAAGCCATAATTGCTGGAACTACTCCAAAGGGAAGTGCCATAAAATCCATATCTAAACCACTAACTATTATTCTGATTCCTCTTGTTCTTAACTCTTGAACAACTTGTATAATTCCTTCATCAAAAAAGTTTAATTCATCAATTGCTACAGCTTTATATGTATTATCAATAGCTTTTAAAATTTCACTTGAATCTTTTACTGCAATTGCTTCAATTTCAGAACCGTTTCTACTCACTATTGAAGTTGCTTTAAATCTTGTATCAAAAGCAGGTTTTATAATTAAAGTTTTAATTTTAGCAATACTTAAAATGTTTATTCTTTTAAGCAACTCCTCACTTTTTCCTGAAAACATTGGTCCGGTTATGACTTCTATTGTTCCATCGTTGTGTTTTAAAAACATTTTTACCCCCTAAATATGTTTATTATTTTAATATATAAGCTAAAAATTAAATAAAAAATTCCTTAAATTCTTAAGAAACTTCTTCTTCAACTTCAACTACTTGTGTAAATATTGGTTTGGCTAATTTTTCATCTTTAAAGTTATTAAAATTTCTTTTTAACAAAATCAATTCTACTATCAAGACAAAAACAAAAAATAATCCAATTAATAACAAAATAAAGTCTTTTCTTAAATCAACTTTTTTAGTAAAAACTAATAAATTTATTACAAAAATTGACATTATTAAATAAAACAAAATACAAAAAAGAGAAATTGTAACAACTAAATTTTTTATTATTATTGTTAAAATTTTTAAAGCCTCTGATGATTCTTCATTAAAGACTATAAAAACAACTAAAGCTACTCCTAAAATAACTGTGGAAAACAAAAATATTGTTGAAAAAAATAATGCTTGTGTTGCTTTTTTTGAACCTTTATCTAGTTCTTCATTAGTTAAATTTAGTATAGCATTATTCATTTTTCCTCCAATTTCGATATGATTATATCAATTTCGACATAAATATTATAAATACGTTAAAATAAAAAAAATAATTGAAAAATTTACCATAAAATTTATTAGCCTATAGTATAGTTAAATAAGTCAATAAAAAAGTCATTGATATGATTAGGTTTTTTAAAAATAATTGATAAAATAATAAAGCATATAAGCAGCAGCTTTTTATAAGCTATTAATAATTTTATTTTGTTTAGATTTGCAAGTAACTTTGCTGTAAAAGTGAGTGCATTGAAATAAAATTAATTACTTAGAAAAAAGCCCTTTAATGCAGAAAGAGGAAATTATGGCAAGATATACAGGCCCAGTGTTCAAAAAATCTCGTCGTTTAGGTTACTCAATCCTTGAAACAGGTAAAGAATTTGCAAAAGGAAAGAAAAGAACTTACGCACCAGGTCAACACGGAAACAAAAGAGTTAAGTTATCAGATTATGGTTTACACTTATACGAAAAACAAAAAGTTAAATATGTTTTTGGAGTAAGTGAAAAACAATTAAGAAAAGCTTATGTAAAAGCAACAAAATTAAAAGGTATTACAGGTACAAACTTATTACAAGTACTAGAAAGCCGTTTAGACAACTTAGTTTATAGAGCAGGATTTGCTCAAACAAGAAGACAAGCACGTCAACTTGTTAACCACAACCACTTTTTAGTTGATGGTAAAAAAGCTGACATTCCTTCAATGTCAATTAAATTAGGTTCAGTCGTTACACTAAAAGAAAAAACACAAAAGAACGTTCAAGTTACAGATGCATTAGCAAATAAACCAGCTGCAGCATGATTAACAAGAAAAGACTTTACAGTTAAATTTGACAGATTACCAGAAAGAAACGAAATGCATGTAGAAATTAAAGATGCATTAATCGTTGAGTACTACGCTAAATAGTATTAAAGGAATAAATATGAAAAAAAATGTACACCCACAATATTTCGTAGTTGAAGCAACTTGCTCAACATGTCAAAAACAATTCAAATTTGGATCAACAAAAAAACAATTTAGTGTAGACGTTTGTTCAGGATGTCACCCAATTTACACAGGTAACAAAGCTCAAGTTAAAGCAACAGGAAGAGTTGATAGATTTAACAAAAGACTTGAAAAGAAAAACAAATAATAATTTAAAAAAAGCCATTTGGCTTTTTCTTTTTTTATTTGTTTATAGAAAAATAAATAATTTAAAAGTATTATTCTTGAACTACTTTATCATCTATATTAATCGGTTCACTAACCATTTGTTCTTTTTGTTTTAATGTTAAGTTTAATAATTTATATAATTTTATTAATCCTACTAATCCTACAATCGGAATAAATAAGCCTACTATTAAAAGAATAAAAATTGATTCACATTCTTTATTTGAAATAAAAGCAATCAGTAAAATAGTCAATATAATTGCAACCAGTCCTAAAAGCCCAAATATCACTACTAAAATATTAGTAAAAGCATAAAATGGTAAGTTTTTAAAAAATTCTTCACCATCAAATTGATTTTTAGTTAAAGTTATAGATAAAATGACTATATAAGCAACAATTAGCATTAGTGAAAAAAATATTGACATTAACGAAAGTATAATAGCTGAATAAGTATATTTTTTTTGTGTATGCAATTTTTCATTGCTTACACTTAATAATTTGTTTTCCATAGATTCTCCTTAATTTATATTATATATAATTAGCAAATTATTATAAAAAAACTTAGTAATTACCACAAATTTAACCAAAAAATAGCAATTTTACTGTTTTGAAAATAAAAAGCCAATTGTTTAAATTGGCTCTTATATTATTTTGCTTTACTATTACTTATTTTTTCCATTGCTATTGTTAATTTTTCAAAATCAATGTTTTCTCTGATTTGTGTATTAATTTGTTTATAAACAACTTTGTTTTCTTTATCTAAAATAAATACACTTCTATTAAATAATTGTAATTCATTAATTAATAAGTGAGTTTCATTAGCAACTCTTTTTGTTAAGTAATCTGAATACATTTTAATTTCACCTACTGGGTGTTCAGTCATGTATGATGCAAGAGCAGTTGGTAAATCTAATGAATATGAAATATAGTTAAATTCAGGATATTCCTTTGAAATTTCAGCTAATCTTAAAATTTGTAGGTCGCAAACTCTAGTATCAATTGATGGCAATGTTGTAAAAACTGTGTATTCGTTTTTAAATTCTGGTGTAGATTCAGTAAAACTTCCTGCTAAAACACCTGTTAGGTCTAATTTAGTACCAATTTTGATGTCTTCACCGTTACTTGTTACTTCTCTTTCTCCAAATAATAATTTTTTCATAAATTCTCCTTTATTTATAATTTAAGATATACAAATAATAACATAAAAAACTTACTATTTTTTGAAAAATACATGTTTTACTAAAAAAAATAAGGCTTTATTTACTTTTTGGATTCATTACATATAAGTATAACTTATCTAAAAGTTCAAAACCTAAATTTAAATACATTTGTTTTGCAATAGGACTATCAGTAAATAAAAGTGGTGTTAATTTTTTGTTATTAACTATGTGATAAACTAAATTTTTTAAACAATCACTAGCATACTTATTTTTACGATATTCTTCTAAGCAAAATACACCCGTTATACATGCAACTTTATCGCTTCATGAATCAGAACTTGCTGAAGCTATAATTTTGTTGTCTTTTTTTATCACATAAGAAATAAAAGTATTATTTTTTAACTTTTCTGTATAGTTTTTCAAATCATCATCCGATGAATTTCCAAGCATCTTAAACTCATTAATCTGTTTTTTTGATTCTAAAAAAGCTGCTACATCTTCTACTAAAAGAGGTTTTGATTGAAAATTCTCTCTAGTAAAATTTTTATAATTAAAAGCTAAAGCTTCTTCAGTTTTTAAGTAATATTTTGTTTTAGAAAAATCTAAATAATTTTTGAATTGTCCTTGTGTATAGTCATCTAAGCATAAAACATTAACTATTTCATGTAAACTGTTTAGCTTAAATAAGTCTTGGTAATTTAATTCAGAAGTTGTGTATATCAATAATGTTTTAAAATAAACCAAATATATAGAATTTATCTTATTATCTTGCTCAGAAAAGTAAACAAATGTATCCTTATGACCTTTTTTTCAATACAATTCTATATCACCAATAATAAAAAAATTGTTAAGTGGTTTTTCGTTAGCTTTTTGTAAAATTCGCTCAATATCTTTTTGCTCTGCTTTTTTCATAATAGTAATAATAGCAAAATATTTTTTATTTTTTTGGGTAAAATGCCCGTTTTTTAGGATTTTTTAATTAAAAATTCAAAATTTAGATATTACTTTTTCATAATATATAATTTATATGTTAGGGAACAAATGTAAAAATAATTATATTTAACATCTTTGCCATTTACGGTTAAATATATTACATACCTAACACTATAGTTTAATCATTGTTGTGTATAAAAAATATTGACTACGCTTGTAAAATATTTTGCCATCGAATCTCATCACTCTTTTAATATTAAATCATAATAAAAACATAAAATAGCTGGTTAAACTGTAGAAAATAAATCATAAATATAAATAAACTAATTCTTTTCCTTATATAGGTCGTTTAGTAAATTAAACATTATTATTTAAATTAATAAAAAAATATAACGTTATTTAATCCTTTGCCTTGTAATTAAATAACCGTTATATATTTTTTTACTCTTTTTATGCAATTGTTTCCAAAAAATTAGAAAAAATATATAATATTAAAGCATATTATAACTAGCCAATTTTGGCTATTTAAAATGCGACAATAATAATATTGGAGTTAAAAAAAATGAAAAAAAATACTTTCGATACACAAGATTATTTAGATAAAGTTGATGCTTGATTTAGAGCAGCTAATTATTTATCTGTTGGTCAAATGTATTTAAGAAATAATCCTTTACTAAGAAGCAAAATCACAAGCGATGACGTAAAAGTCTATCCTATAGGTCATTGAGGAACAATTCCTGGACAAAATTTTGCTTATGCACACTTAAATAGAGTTATTAATAAATATAACTTAAACATGTTTTACATCGAAGGACCAGGGCATGGTGGTCAAGTTATGACATCAAATTCTTACTTAGATGGGTCATATACAGAACTTTTCCCTCATGTTACACAAGATGTAGCTGGAATGAAACATTTATTTAAATATTTCTCATTCCCTGGTGGAACAGCTTCACATGCTGCACCAGAAACACCTGGGTCAATTCATGAGGGAGGTGAATTAGGATATTCTCTTTCACATGCTACTGGAGCTATTTTAGATAATCCGAATGTAATTGCTGCAACAATAGTTGGAGATGGTGAAGCAGAAACCGGACCTTTAGCAGCAAGTTGATTTTCAAACTCATTTATCAACCCTGTAAACGATGGTGCAGTTTTACCAATTCTACATTTAAACGGAGGAAAAATTTCTAACCCTACTATATTATGCAGAAAAAGTAATAAAGAATTAACTGATTATTTTGCAGGTATGGGTTGAGAAGCTGTATTTGTTGAGGGATCAGACGAAAAAGAAATGCACAAAGTTATGGCTCAAAAACTTGACTACGTAATAGAAAAAATTCAATCAATTCAGAACGAAGCAAGAAAAAAACCTGCTAATCAAGCAACAAGACCTATTTGACCTATGATGGTTTTAAGAACACCAAAAGGTTGAACTGGACCTGATTCATGAAATAAAGACAAAATTGTAGGAAGCTTTAGAGCTCACCAAGTTCCTATTCCTGTAAACTCAGCAAATATGGAACATATTGACGCTTTATTAGACTGATTAAAATCATATAAAGTTGATAATTTGTTCGATAAAAATGGAAAACTTGTAGACGAAATTGCACAAATTGCGCCTAAAGGTGATCAAAGAATGGGTATGAATCCAATTACTAATGGAGGATTAAACCCTAAAAAATTAGTAATGCCTAGATGACAAGATTTTGCCTTAAAGTTCTCTAAACCAGGTGAATTAGTGAATCAAGACATGGTCGAATTAGGAACATACTTTGCAAAAATGATGGAATTAAATAAAGATAATTTCAGACTATTTGGACCTGATGAAACTAAATCAAATCGTTTATACAATGTATTTAAAGTTACTAAGCGTCAATGATTAGAACCTATTAGTCCTATTTTAGATGAAGCCTTAAGTCCAGAAGGTCGTGTAATTGATTCACAACTTTCTGAACATCAAGCTGAAGGATTTTTAGAAGGATATGTATTAACTGGAAGACATGGGGTTTTTGCAAGTTATGAATCATTTTTAAGAGTAGTAGATTCAATGTTAACTCAACACTTAAAATGACTTAAAAAAGCAAAAGATGTTCATTGAAGAAATGACTATCCATCTTTAAACGTTATTGCAACTTCAACCGCTTTCCAACAAGATCACAATGGTTATACACACCAAGATCCAGGTTTAATTGGTCATTTAGCTGATAAAACTCCTGAAATTATTCGTCAATATTTACCAGCGGATACAAATACTTTATTAGCTGTAATGGACAAATCATTAAAAGAAAGAAATGTAATTAACCATATTATAGCTTCAAAACAACCTAGAGAACAATTCTATTCAGAACAAGAAGCAGCCGAATTAGTTGAAAAAGGACTAAAAGTTATTGACTGAGCTTCAACTACAAAAGGAAACGAAGAACCAGAATTAGTTGTTGTTGCTGCCGGAACAGAACCAAACTTAGAAGCTTTAGCTGCTGTAACAATTCTTAATAAAGAATATCCAAGCCTAAAAATTAGATTTGTTAATGTTGTAGATTTAATGAAATTAAGACATCCTTCACTTGACCCTAGAGGTTTAAGCGATAAAGAATTTGATGCAATTTTCACTTCTAATAAACCTATAGTGTTTGCATTCCATGGTTATGAAGGAATTTTAAGAGACATGTTCTTTAAACGTAATAATCACAATTTAATTACACATGGTTATAGAGAAAATGGTGACATTACAACATCATTTGATATTCGTCAATTAAGTCATATGGACAGATTCCACATAAGCGCTAGCGCTGCAAAAGCAGTTTATGGAAATAAAGCTCAAGAATTTGAAGATAAAATGATACAAACAATCGATTTCCATACAAAATATATTCGTGAATATGGAACTGATATTCCTGAAGTTAAAGAATGAAAATGAGCTGATTTAACAAGAAAATAATAATCAAAAGCAGAGTCAATAAATTGACTTTGTTTTTTATATTAACTTTTAATATGAAAAAGTTTTTCATTTTAATGAATAGATAATTCAAAATACTTATAATAGTAATTCTAAAAATTTTACCTATTTTGCTATGTGCTAGTTAAATAAGTAAAAAAACACTAATATATTTTTAATACTCTAAATAATATGGTTCAAAATTACAAATAATTAAAAATAAAATTATGTTATGAACTTTTCGTTCATTAAAAGGTGGAATATGAAAAAGAAAATTATTTTGTCAATATTTAGTATTTTTGGACTTTCTTTAAGTGCTTTAGCAATAGCTTGCAATAAAAAAACTGAAGTTCAAAATAATAATGATACAACAGTTAATAAAAACGATACAAGCACTAATGCTTTAAGTAAAAGAGAAGAAATTCTCTACGAAAATTTAGACTTTACTAAAAGAGAAGTAGAGTTTGTAGATAACTGAAAATTTAATTATGGAGAAAAAACTAACGCTCAAAAGAAAAATTTTGATGACTCTGATTGAGAAAACGTAAACTTACCTCATGATTTTAGTTTAAATTTACCATATGAAACAAGCAAAGGTGAAGCTGAAAGTGGTTTTAAACTAGGAGGAGTAGGTTGATATAGGAAAGACTTTACTATACCTGCTGAACTTAAAAATAAAAGAGTTGTAATAAATTTTGGTGGAGTTTATAACAATGCTGAAATATACATCAATGATAAAAAAATAGGTGAACACCCTTATGGATATACACCATTTGCTTTTGATTTGAGTGACTACTTAAATTATGGTGCACAAAACGTCATAGCTATTAAAGTTAATCATGAATTTCCTTCTTCACGTTGATATTCTGGTTCTGGAATTTATAGACATGTAACTTTATCTATTTTAAATGACTTGCATATAGGTAAATATGGAATAATTGCTCGTAGCACAAAACTGGAAGAGCAAAAAGATGGAAATGTGGAATTAAGTGTTTTTACAACCTTAAACAATTCTTCTAATGAAACAAAAAAAGCAATTGTAAAACAAACATTGCTAGATGACACCGGAAAAGAAGTTGCAAACATTTCAAGTGAAGCTGTAAGTATAGATGCAACAAATTCTAATACTATTACTTCAAAATTAAGCATAAATAAACCAAAATTGTGAAGTGTCGATAACCCATATTTATACAAAATAAAAACAGAAGTTTTAATCAACAATAAAGTAGTAGATACAAAATTTACAGATTACGGATTTAGATATTTTAAATTTGACAAAGATCAAGGGTTTAGTTTAAATGGTAAAAACATGAAACTTAAAGGAGTTTCAATGCACCACGATCAAGGTTCATTAGGTGCTAGAGCTTATATTGATGCTACTGCAAGACAAATTGATAAATTAAAAGCTATGGGAACAAACACTATTAGAGTTACTCATAATCCTGCTAGCGATATATTAATTGATTTAGCTAATAAAAAAGGAATTTTAATTATTGATGAAGCTTTTGATACATGAATTCTGCCTAAAAATGGAAATAAATTTGACTATTCAACGGCATTTAGAAAAGAAATCGGATCAGAAAACAAAATCATTGGAAAAACATCTGACAAAATGACATGAGCTGAAATGGACATGACTACAATGATTAAAAGAGGTATTAATTCACCTGCTGCTATTATGTGATCAGTTGGTAATGAACTAATGGAAGGAACTGGTGGGGACAATACAAAATATCCATCAATTCTAAAAGAAATGGTTGGTTGAATGACAAAAACTGACCCAACTAGACCAGCAACAATTGGTGAAAACCATTTAAGACACAGTCCATGAGCTCTTTCATATGAATTAGTTAATGAATTACATAAACTAGGTGGAGTTGTAGGATATAACTATCCAACTGATGGCTTTTTTGTAAGAGATAGAGCAAAATATCCAGATTGAAAAATTTATGCTTCAGAATCAGCTAGTGCAGTTAATAGTCGTGGAATTTATAACGAAAAGTATCAAGGTAACTACTCAGATGCAAGAACATCTTCAAAATATTTAACATCTTATGATAAATCAAGAGTTAGCTGAGGAGATACTTCAGCACAATCATGAGAATATGTTTTAAAAACCGATTATGCAGCTGGAGAAATGATCTGAACCGGATTTGACTATTTAGGTGAACCTACTCCTTGAAACGAACTAGGTCGTGCAAATATTTCTGATAAAACTCCTCCAAAAAGTTCATATTTTGGAATTATTGATACTGCTGGATTTCCTAAAGATCGTTACTATTTCTACCGTTCACAATGAATAGATGATAAAACAACATTGCATTTATTACCAGCATGAAAAGAAGAAATGATAACTAAAGGAAATAATAATGAAGTTGATGTAGTGGTTTACACAAATGCTCATAAAGTTAAATTATTTAAGGTAGAAAATGGAACTGAAACTGAATTAGGTTCTAAAGAATTTACAGAAACAACAACACCACTTGGATATAAGTTGAGATACTACACAGGAAATGATAAAAGTTCAAAAAGTTATGAAAATTTATTTTTCACTTTTAAAGTGCCATTCTTTAAAGGAAAAATCATAGCAAAAGCTTACGATAAAAACAATAAAGAAATCACCGAAACAGATGGAAGAAAAGTTATCGAAGACTTTGGAGTGGCTAAAAAAATTATCACGAAAGTAACAAAAAATAAATTAAATGCAAACAACCAGGATTTAAGTTATATCGAAATGACAATTGTTGATGAACAAGGTCGAGAAGTTGCAAATGCTGCTAATAATATATCTGTAAAGGTGGAAGGAAAAGGAGCAGAATTAGCTGCTATGGATAATGGTTTACAATTTGACCATGAACCATATAACTCAGGCAAAAGAAACGCCTTTAGCGGAAAATTATTAGCAATTTTAAGAGCAACAAATGAGCCTGGAAAAAGTGTAGTGACTATTTCTGGAGAAGGTTTAGAAACAGTAAAAATTGATTTAGAAACAATTTCAAATCAAAAACAAAATATTAAATCAGTAACAATGAAAAAGAATTATTACTATTCAAAAGGTAATAAACTAGAACTAGAAAAAAGTGTTTTAGTAAAAACAAATGATGGTAAATCCATCGAAGATGAAGTTGTATGAGACAAATACGACATTAAACTTTTAGAAAAAGAAAATTCTACATTTTCAATCAAAGGAACAACAAAACAAACTAAAGCAACCGTTAGCACGAATATAAACGTTATTTCTACACCAGTGGCCGCAATGAACTATAGCACAGCGGTTTTAGTAAATGATAAGATTAATTTACCAAAAACCAGACCAGTTATTGGTCCTGATGGACAAATCATTAACATTGAATTTCCTGTTCAATGAGTAGAACTAGACAAAATAAACACTTCTAAACCAGCAACATATCAAGTTAATGGAATTGTTAAAGCATTTAATAAAGAATACCCAGTACAAGCCTTAGTTAGAATTTTCCAAAAGGTTGAAGGCATTGGCGAAAACATAGCTCGTGGAGCAAGATTAACTCAAAATATCGATTCTAACAAACATTCTGATAATTTAGCTGCTATTATAGATGGTACAGAAAATTATCAAGTCGTTTCTGGTGGAGATAATGCAACAATGTGAAGTAATTATAAAAATGCACAAGACAAAAAGCAAGATGCAGAATTAACATTTGCCTTTGCAACAAATGCTTCTGTTAGAAGAGTTAAAATATATGTATATGAAGACTCTTGATCAGCAATTATGCCTGATGACTTGGAATTATATTATGTAACAAATGGAACGGTCGAAAATGCCAAATGAGTAAAAGTTAATGTTAAAAAAACAATAGAAAGTCCAACAAGTCAAAACAAACCTCGTTTAATTCCAGTTATTTTAGATTTTGATCCAATTAACATTTTACACATGAAATTAGTAATAAAAGGTAAAAAAGGTAATGTAGCAAATCAAAGTCATTTCCATGCTACTGCTTTAACTGAAGTTGAAATTTTAAGATCTGAAACATCACTAAAATTAAACAACACAGTTTTACCTGAAAGAATTTTACTTAATGGTGAAGATTTAAATTATTCAGATTTAGAAAAAGAAATTGAATTAGATTCAAATAAATTTGAATTATATGTACAAGACAATTCAAATAATGTCTCAATAACCACCCTACCAGAATTCAATGGAAAAAGAACAATAATTTTCCAATCAGAAGATGGTCAAAAAACTAGTTATATAACATTTAAACTTAAAAAATAATTCTTTAAAAATCGCAATTTACTATTGCGATTTTTTCTTTATTAGTCTTTAACATAGTAAAAAAAGCAATAAATATTCAAAAAAAATTAGTATAATAAATCTAAAATATTTAAAGAGGTAATATGAAAATTAAAATAATAGGAACTGGAATTGCAGGATGTAGTATAGCTAATTTATTTGCTAATGAAGGTTATGAAGTTGATATATATGAAAAGAAAAATCACATAGGTGGTAATTGCTATGATTTAGAGAGTAAATCAGGTATTTTGTATCATTTATATGGTCCTCATATATTTCATACTAAAAATTTAGAAGTGGCAAAATTCGTTCAAAAATTTGCAAAATTTAATTCTTATGTTAATAAACCAGTAGCAAAAATAAGAAATAAATTTATTAATTTACCAATTTCATTTACAAGTATTAAACAAATAGTACCTAATAAATATGAAAGAATAATTAACCAAATTTTAAAAGAATTTCCTAACAGCCAAGAGGTTTCAATATATGATTTAAAATCAAGAATAAAAGATAAAGAAACAAAAAAAATAGTAGATTGAATTTATCAAAATGTTTATGCTTCATACACTTCAAAAATGTGAAACATTAAAATTGATAAAATTGATAAAGATGTTTTAAATAGAGTAAAAATTTTATTAAATGAACAACACAATTATTTTCCAGGAGCAATCTTACAAGGACTGCCTGAACAAGGTTATACTAAAATGCTTGAAAAAATGCTAGATCATCCAAATATTAAATTACATTTAAATTTTGATGCAATGCAAAATCTAGAGTTAAAAAATAATACCATTTATTGAGATAAAGTTCCTTGCAATAACAAAATAATTTATACTGGTCAAATAGAAAACTTACTTAAGTTTAAACATGGTTATTTACCTTACAGATCACTTAATTTTAAATTTCTTGAATTTGATAAATCCAATTATCAAAACTATACAATTATCAATAAACCTCTTCATAAGTCAATAACAAGAACTGTTGAGTATAAAAAAATGACTTTGCAAAAACATACCAAAACATTAATTTCTCATGAGTATCCAGGTCAATATAATCATCTAGATCCAAAATGAAATGTTCCATATTACCCTATAAACCAGGATAATAATATTAAATTATATAATTTATACAAAGAAGAAATTGTCGAATATAAAAACATGTTTCTTTTGGGAAGGTTAGCACAATATAAATATTTTGATATGGATAAAACAATTGAAGAAGCAATAGAATTATTTAATTCTCTAACAAGAAAATTTAAAGCAGTATAAAAAAAGCTTCGTTTGGAAGCTTTTTTATTGTTTTCTAGCTATAGGCGCAGTTGAATATGATTTTTTAAATAAAGCTA
Organism: Mycoplasmopsis alligatoris A21JP2; assembly: GCF_000178375.1. Classification (GTDB taxonomy): domain Bacteria; phylum Bacillota_I; class Bacilli_A; order Mycoplasmatales; family Metamycoplasmataceae; genus Mycoplasmopsis; species Mycoplasmopsis alligatoris. The sequence continues at coordinate 27,556 of NZ_ADNC01000022.1, forward strand.
TAAAAGTTATTGGAATATAAGTAATCATAAACAATGGATATGTAAATAACGATTTACATTTTTGTCATTTAGTAGCGTTTATTCTTTTTGAATTTCTTTTTAAAATAATAATACCTTGAATAAATAAATTTAAATAAATTGTTAAGAGAATAAAAAACGGAGTAGTTGTAATATAAATTATTACTTGTGTTAAATTAAAAGCAGCAAACGCACTAGTATCTGTTAAATAATTATAATAATAATTTAGAAACATTAAAACTGACGTTATTACGTAAAACAATATGTTTATAATAAAAGTATAAATACCGGGAAATAAAGTTAATATATTCATCATTACCGGAAAGTGCTTGAGCTTAGGCTTAAACATCATCTTTACAAGTGATTTTTTATAAAGATTTCAAACTTGTTTAAACCCTACTGATCAACGCATTCGTTGCTTTCAAGAATCCTTAAACTTTATTGGTTGTTCATCGTAAAAAATAGCATCTTCTGAATAATTACATTTTTTTTTGTTTAATAAAATTCACTGGGTAAATTCTATGTCATGACTTAATGAATTAAAATCTCATCATTTAGTTTGTTCTAAAACTTCTTTAGTAAAAGAAAATCCTGTTCCATTTATATATGCACTATGTTGTTTAGATGAACGACCTTTATTATGAACTGTTGATTCTTTTAAAAATTGTATTGAATAAGCGCTAGATATTCAATTATCAGCATAGTTTTTAGAGTTTCGATATGAAGTAACAACATCACTTCCATAATAATCATATGCTTTATTAATTTCACTAACTCAATTTTTATCTAATAAATTATCAGCATCAAACGAACAAAAACAATCATAATTTTCTAATCAATTATTATCCCTTATATACCTTAAAGCATGTTGAATAGCAAAATTACCACCTTTTTGAACATTATTAAATCTTTCTAAAACATTTATTCCAGCTTCTTTACCAATATTATATGTTTGTCTATTATCTGTACAATTATCTGCTACTAAATAAATATCGATTGTTCCTAAATAGTTTTGTTTTTGTATAGATTCAATTAATTTTTTAAGGGTTATGCTTTCATTTCTTGCAGGGATAACAATAGCAAAGCGACGTAACTTTTTAGGTTGATAATCAGCTAAAATATTTTTCTTTTTTCTGCTATTAAAAAAGTATTTTCATTCCAAAGAATATAGTAAAAAGAAAAATAATCCTATACCAATTGTTGCTCAAAAAAAGATATAAAATGCTAATTTTAATTCCATTTTTCTCCTTTAATATTTTCTATTAATTCAAAACGATCACTATTTTCTTCTTTAATTAAAAATAAATTTTTATTCTTTATTGCTTTATTAATATTTATTTTTAAAAGAAATTTTGCAAATGATGAGACATTTTGTAGTAAATAGTTTATTTTAGTTTCGCTTAAATAAACTTTTGTGTTCGTAAGATATAAACCTTTAACAAATTTTGGAAGTAAAAATTTAAAAATAAAAAATTCAGAACTATTTATTTTTTTAAGTGCACTAAAGGCACATTCTTCACTTTTTAATCTTTTTTTAGTTCATCCTGATGACATTGTATTAAAAGGTCTTGTAAACCAATAAGTAGCAGTGATTCTATTAATTACTTTAAATTTTTTAGCTTTACTTAGTAAGTCTAAAAATAAAGGATAATCTTGATATGAAACATTTTCTATTAAATCATCAGCTTGGTAAAAAAGATGAGTTTTAAAAACTATTGAACACGGTATTAAAACTGGTGCAATTTTTTGATTATGGTATTTAATAAACATTTTAGGATTTATAATAACTTTGATTTTATTAAAAATAACTGTTGTTTTTGTTAAAACAAAATCAAGGTTATCCTTATCTATTTTTTTAATTAAAACGTTTAAAAAGTTATTATGTATTAAATCATCGCTATCTAAAATCATCATGTATTTTGAATTAAAAATTTGATTATTTTTAGCATAGTTAATTACAGAACCTCAATTTCCGTTTAATTTTTTATTATACAAATAAATATTTTTATGGATTTTTGCATAATCATTAACCAATTGCTCAGTTGTGTCATTTGAAGCATCATTAACAACATGAATATTTATAAATTGATCATAATTTTTTATTTTTGTAACAGACTCTAATGCCTTGATAATATATTCTTGTGAATTATAAGCAGGAATTAAAATGCTACATAGTTTAAATTCAGGATTGTTCATAATATCTCTATTTATTTTTTTTACATTTGCTTTTTATAAATGCACTTATTTCTTCGTTTAGTGAATCTTCACAAAGTGCATAATCAATATTTGCTTTAATAAAACCTTCAACTCCACCTAAGTCATATCTTGTACCAGTAAAGGCAAAAGCAAAGATTTTTTGTGTTTGCATTAGTTCATCAAAACTATCAACAAGTTGAACTTCTTGTCCTACTCCTGGAGCAGTTTTTTCAAGAATATTGAAAATTTCTGGATTAAATACATATCTTCCTAAAATTGCTCTGCTTGATGGTGCATCTTCTTTTTCAGGTTTTTCAATCGCTCCTATTATTTCAAAAGTTTTATTAGCTCGTTCATCTCTATTCTTAGGAGTTACTATTCCGTATTTGTTAACTTTGTTTCATAAAACTTTTTGAACACCGACAATGTTAGCTCCATTTAATGATTCATAAGCTTCCATAAGTTGTTTTATTGCAGGTTTTGTTCCATCACTTACTTTTACTAAATCATCTCCTAAAATAATTCCAAAAGGTTCATTGCCTATTATGTCTTTACAAACTAATATTGCATCACCCAAGCCTTTTTGGGTTTCTTGAATGACAAATTTTATATATTGATTTCTGTTTGTTTTTTTAACAACTTCTAGTAATTTTTTCTTATTTTTTAATTTTAATTCTTTTTCTAGAGCGTCATTAACGTTAAAATAATCTACAAGTTCTAGCTTTCTTTGACTTATAACTAAAATAATTTCTTCAGCGCCTGATTGAATCGCTTCTTCAACTAAATAATCAATAGCTGGTTTATTTAAAATTGGTACAAGTTCTTTGTGAACGGTTTTTGTCATTGGTAAAAACCTTGTTCCTCAACCGGCACAAGGAATAATAACTTTTCTTATTTTTTTAATATTTTCATTTATTGTTTTCATAATAATGTTAACATTATATACTATGTTTTATTTTTCATATAAATATTGAGTAATAAAACGTAAAAGTAAACAAAAAAAGCCAATTGGCTTTATTTTTGTATTATTTTTTACTATCTTCTTCTACAACTTCAGCTTCCATTGCTTGTTCTTTATGTTCTTCTTGTGTACTTTCTTGAGCTTGTGGTTGTTCTGTAGATGCATTTTGTTGTGCTGTATAGTTAGCAAAATCACGCATTAAGTTTTCATATTGTTCTAATTTTACTTTTAAAGCTTCAATGTCTTTTTTAGCAATTAGTTCATTTAACTCGTCAATCATTTTTTGACTTTCTTGTTTTGATTTTTCGTCTAATTTTTCACCTTGTTCTAACATTGTTTTTTTGATTTGATCTATTAATGATTCTGCTCTGACAATAACTTCTGCTTCTTCTTTACGTTTAGCATCGGCTTCTTTGTTTTCTTCAGCTTCTTTAACCATTCTATTGATTTCATCTTCGCTTAATTTTGTTGAATTTTGAATTGTAATAGTTTGTTCTTTATTTGTCTTTTTATCTTTAGCTGTAACTTTTGTAATACCATTAACATCGATTGAAAAACTAACTTCAATTTGAGGAACACCTCTAGGTGCTGCTTCAATACCACTTAAGTTAAATTGTCCTAATAATTTATTATCATTAGCCATTTTTCTTTCACCTTGTACAACTCTAATTGTAACTTCTGCTTGATTATCAGCAGCTGTTGAGAATAATTGACTTTTTGTAACAGGTATTGTTGTATTTCTTTCAATTAATGGTGTAGCAATTCCTCCCATTGTTTCTATTCCTAAAGTTAATGGTGTAACATCTAATAATAAAATATCATCAATATCTCCAGCTAGAACTGAACCTTGAATTGCTGCACCTATTGAAACAACTTCATCAGGGTTAATTGATCTATTTGGTTCTTTACCTAATGTACGTTTAACCATATCTTGAACCGCTGGCATTCTTGTTGATCCACCAACTAAAAGAACTTCATGCAAGTCGTTTGCGGTAATTTTTGCTTCTTTTAAAGCATCTTCAATAGGTTTTCTTGTTCTATCTAATAATGCGCTTGTCATAGCTTCAAATTCACTACGCTTTAATTCAGTTTCAACGTTAATTGGGCCTTCAGGTGTAACTGCTAAGAATGGTAAATTAATTGTTGCAACTGCTTGGCTTGATAAATCAATTTTTGCTTTTTCTGCTGTTTCTTTTAAACGAGCCATTGCCATTTTGTCAGTTGAAGCATCAAATTTATAATCTCTTTTTATTACTGATACTAATCAATTTACAATTTCATTATCTCAGTCATCTCCCCCTAAGTGGTTGTCTCCAGAAGTTGAAAGTACTTCAAAAGTTCCATTTTCTAATTCTAGAACTGAAACGTCAAAAGTTCCTCCTCCTAGGTCATATACTAAAACTTTCATTGCTTTTTCAGTTTTATCTAAACCAAATGCTAATGCTGCAGCAGTTGGTTCGTTAATAATACGTAAAACTTCTAATCCAGCAATTTTTCCAGCTATTTTTGTAGCTTCACGTTGAGCATTGTCAAAGTATGCAGGAACTGTTATAACTGCTTTTTTAACTTGAGTTCCTAGTTTTTTTTCTGCATAATCTTTCATGTATGAAAGGATCATTGCACTTATTTCTTCAGGTTTATATTCTTTTTTATTTACTTTTATAGTTTGACTTGTACCCATTAATCTCTTAATAGATGCAATTGTATTTGGGTTAGTTTCTATTTGTCTTTTAGCAACTTCTCCAACTATAATTTCATTGTTTTTAAAACTTACAACAGATGGTGTAGTTCTTTTCCCATTTGGGTTTTCTAAAACGATAGCGTTTTTTTCTTCCATTACGGTTACAACTGAGTTTGTTGTACCTAAATCTATTCCTAAAATAATTTCTTTAGCCATAATAGCCTCCTTGATTTGTGTTTGATTTACAATAGTATTTTAGCACATTTTTAGCAATCAACCTAATAAAGTGCTAAATTTTTTTATTTTTTATTTATCGTTACTTGAGCAGGTTTTACAACTCTTCCATTTAGTTTAAATCCATTCATATTAACCTTAGTTATAGCATTATCCATAAATTCTTCATTATTTATAGTATCAATTACATTATGCTCTTCAGGTAAAAATTCATCACTAATATTTGGTTTAATAATTTCAATTTTGTTATCTTCAAGCATTGATTCAAATTGTTTTTTAATCATATTAAAACCAACAACATAATTTTTAACAGCTTGATTTTCAGTATTAGCTGCGCTATTGATTGCCAATTCAAAATTATTAAATGGAATAATAAAATCTTCTAAAAAATTTTGTAGAGCAAATTGCTTAATTTCAGCTTTTTCTTTTTCTATTTTTACTGCATTTTCGCTAAGTGCTTTTTTTAGTTCTTCACTTGCTTTTGCTTGTAAAGTTTTTGCTTTTTCTTGAAGTGAATTTATGTTTATTTTTAATTCAATTTCTTTAAGTTCTAACTGTCCTTTTAATCTTTGAATATCTTTTAAAGATTCTTCATATTTATCTTTATATTCATTTTTAACTGGCGCTTGTTCTTTTTCAATATTTTCAGATTCAACAACTTTTGGTCTAATAAAAATATATTCTTTATTTTCTTTTTCTATTTTATCTACTAATAATGTAATAGTAACATCTTTTCCTGCTAAATCTTGATCTGGATATTCAGGACTAAATTTATAAGGAAGAACTAAAGGTCCATGAATTTTTTTATTTATTATTAATTCGTCAAAACCATCAAATAATTCTTCTTGCCCTATTGTAAAAATTAAACGTTTTTTAAATTTGTCTAACTCTTGATTATTAATATTAATTTTTATTTTTGCATGAATTGTATCACCTAAATGTAATTTTATTTTTAATTTACTTTGCTTAAGATTTTCAATGTGCTCATTAATTTTATTTGCCATTTTAACTCCTTATATTTAATATTCATCATCTTCATCATTTATATTAACGCTAAAAAATCCTTGAAAGTCTTCATCTGAAATTTCGTGATTTACATTACCATTCTTCTTTGTTACTAAATCTTCTAAAAATAAAATCGCACTTCTCATTTTTGCAAAATCACTAACTGTTGAAGTAACAACACTAATTTCTTGAATTGATCCATCAAATGGTAATCTTTTTGACATAATTGAACCACTTTTGTCAATAGATATTTTTAAATTTTGATCTTCAGGAGTTTTTCCTTCAATAATTTCTCAAATTGAATGATTCTCAATTAAGTCCAACATCCTATTTAAATCTTGTCGGTTAATACCTTCACTTAAAATAATGTTGTTTTTTCCATAAACTTTGTTTTGTTTTTTAAATGCAAAATTAAAAACTTGACTTGAAAAGTTTTCTAATAGCTCTTCATAATTTGAAACGCTTTTAGCTAAAAGAGGTTTTAATAATTCAGCTCTTTGAGATAATTCTGTTATCTTTGTATTAACTAATTTTTCTTTAAACAATCTAATTGCTATTCTGATGTCTTCTAATTTATAGTGGTAATTTTTAATATTTAAGATTTTTGAAAAAACGCTTCCGTTGCTTAATATTAAAATAATTGAAGCACTATAATTTGAAATTGGAACTAATTGAATTGATTTTAAAAGTTCATTTGAATCGTCACGACTAGTGATTAAAGTCAATCCAGTTACATCTGAAATTAATTCAGCAGCTTGCTCAAGAGTATCAGTTATATCTAATTTTCTTTTAGCAAAAACTTTTTTTAATTTTTTAGTAAAAATTTCTTGCTGACTTAAAGCTAAATATTCAGAATAATATTGTAGACCTTTAACAGATGGAATACGTCCTGATGAAATATGTGCTTTTTCTAAAAAACCTTTTGTCTCAAGTTCGTTCATCAAGTATCTAATTTTTGCACTTGAACAATCTAAGTTATGTTTGTTCAGCAAATGACTTGATGAAACTGGTTCCATTTCTTCAATATAAATTTCGGTTGTTAATTTTAAAATTTTTTCTAGACTTTCTTTGATTTTTTGCATATTGTTATTATATAGTAAATTTTTTGTTTTTAGCAATTAATTCAATAAAGTGCTAAAAAATTTTAACGATACTCTTTAAAGAATTAAAAAATGAAATTATAGTAAAATATTAGCATGAATTTAGAACAAAAAGTGACAATATTTTTAGAAGCTACTAAAGAAATTACAAAAAATAACTCTAGTGTTACTTCATATTTAATTTTAGCTTTTGGGATTTGTTTTGTATTGTTAGGAATATTTATTTTTATGTTATATCCAAAACAAAAACAAAAAATTAGAAAATATAAAGAAGAACAACTAAAAGTTTTTCATGAAAATAATCCAAAAAAGAAGAATTATAATTATGAATCAAGTGGACTCTTTATTCCGTCCTGAGAAAGAATGAAATTTAATTTACCTATATTTTTAGGTTTAACTTCTATTATTATTGGTGTTTTTATGATTGCTACTAAAATATTAAATTGAGTATAGATATACTTTTTAAAGTTTACTTATGTATCTTGTATATAGGAGAATAAGTAAACTTTTTTTATAAACTTTTGAAAAATAGTATTTTTAAAATTTTCAAAAATATTTAAAATATTTAAAAATATTATTAATATATATTTTATTTATCATATTTAAATTGTTTATAAATAAAGTGAATTATAATTAAAAGGTTGAAAATCAACAATAATACTATATATACGAAAGGAAAAAATGAACACACTTTCAAAAAAGTTTTCACAGCGTAGTGAAAAACAGAAAGCTAAAGATAACAGTGGTTCTGGAAAATGAAGAAAAATTCTTTCTAAAGTTTCTGGTGCATTTATGTTGCCTATTTCAATTATGGCAATCGCTGGTTTATTTTTAGGTGTTGGTGCTACTATTGCAAGTAACGCTGGTGATAATGAAGGTTTAAAAGTTTTTGGTAACTTTATAAAAATGCTTGGTGAACCTGTATTTGCCGCATTACCGTTATTATTTGCAGCTGCCTTTGTAGTAGCCTTTACTGATGAAGCTGGTGTTGGAGTTTTTGCAACCATTGTTGCTTATCTAACATTTACAGCTTTACAATCGGTTTTCATAACAGAATCATGAAAACCATTACTAGACGCTGCTGGTAACCCATTAAGAGAACAAGTTTACGATGCTAATTTAGGTAAATTTGTTGAAGGAGCAAATGATGCTCAAACATTAGAGGGTTATGTTGTCTTATTTGCGCAAGGAGGTAGAGATGCTGCTTCAATGAAGAACTTAGTTGGATCAACATTAGGTTTTAAAGCTCTACAAACTTCTGCATTTGGAGGTATTGTAATTGGATTAATCGTACAATACTTATACAACAGATTCCACACAATTCAATTGCCTTCATTCTTGTCATTCTTTGGAGGTAAAAGATTCGTTTCAATTATTGCTATAGTTGCAATGATTCCTACAGCATTTATCTTCTTATTATTATGACCATGAATAGGAAAAGGATTAAATGCATTCGGAGGATACTTAGGGCAAGTTCCTTATGGATTCGAATCATTTATATTTGGATTTTTAGAAAGATCATTAGTACCATTTGGTCTACACCATGCTTTCTATGCTCCATTATGATACTCTCAAGCTGGAGGAGATTTAAATTCAGCACTTAAAACATTTATTGATGCTAACCCAACATTAGTACAAGGACAATCATTTAAAGATTTAGTTTCTGAAGTTTCAAGCAACATTAACTCATATACTGGTGATAGCTTAATGTCAATTAAATTAGTTGGATTCAAACACAATGAAATCTCATACACATTAAACGGAACTGAAGTTGTAAAACCTTTATTTGATTTTATAGCTCAAGATCTAGGTGTTAAAGTAGGACGTTTCTTAGATGGTAAATTCTCATTTATGATCTTTGGATTACCTGCTGCTGGTGTAGCTATGATATTAGCTGCTCCAAAAGAAAACAGAAAAATAGCAATTGGTGCTGTTGTACCAGCTGCTGTAACATGTATGGTAACAGGAGTTACTGAACCTATTGAATTTACTTTCTTATTCTTAGCTCCATGATTATTCTGAGGATTCCACGCATTTATGTGTGCTGTATCATTCATGTTAGCAAACTTATTACAAGTACATATTCCAATGGCATTTTCAGGTGGATTATTAGACTTAGTAATTTATGGAATTATACCTATGGTTAAAGGAACAAACTGATACTGAACATTTGCTGTTGGTGTAGTTTATGCTCCTATTTACTTCTTTGTATTCTACTTATGTATCAAATGATTCAATTTAGAAACACCAGGACGTGGAGAAAACACAAGATTATTCACAAAAGCTGATTACTTAAAACAAAAAGATTCAGATAAATCACAACCTACAAACTTAGGTAAAATCGATCCTAAAGCTTTAGCAGTAGTTCAAGCTTATGGTGGATTAGATAACATTACAGCATTTAACAACTGTGCATCACGTTTAAGATATGACGTTAAAGACGGATCATTAGTTGATGATAATGCACTTAAAGCTTCAGGAGCTGCCGGAGTTAAACACGAAGGTAATAAACACGTTCAAGCAATTTTTGGGCCAGTTTCTGAACAATTAAACGCTAAAATTAAATCTCAACGTCCATTAATTGCACAATGAGAAGCTGAAAACAAAAAAGCTACACCAGCTAAAGTTGAAGAAACTAAAGCTCCTGTATCTGAGCCTGTTGTGGCAAAAGAAGAACCTAAAGTTGTTCCTGCACCTGTGCCTGCACCTGCAGTAGTAGAAGCTAAAAAACCTGAAGCACCAGTAACTAAACCAAAAGTTGTTGCTAATGAAGAAGAAGGCGTTACTATTACAGCACCAGCTTGTGGTAGATATAAAACACTAGAATCATTAAACGACGGAGTTTTCTCAGAAAAAATGGTCGGTGAAGGATTTGTAGTTAAATTCTCAGCCCAAAAAGAAGCAAGAATTTATGCACCATTTGACGGACATGTTACAATGGTTTATGATACAAAACACGCTTATGGATTAACTTCAAAAGATGGGCTACAAATGTTATTACATATTGGACTTGATACTGTTAAACTAAACGGTGAAGGATTTACTCCTTGAGTTAAAACAGGTCAAAGAGTTAGAGCTGGAGATATTCTAGCAACTATTGATATGGAATTACTAAAATCAAAACGTGTAGTAACAGATTTAGTTGCAGTTGTACTTCCTGAATCAGCTAAAACTAATGTTAAACCTCTTAAATTACACAAAGACGTAATTAGAGTTGCTACAAAAGTTGCAAAAATTTACTAATTAAATTTTGGATAGTGCTTGTCACTATCTTTTTATATCCCTTAAAAAAGGCAAAAAAAGTAGGCACCACCAATGTGATGCCTCATTATTATTTTTATTATAAGGTGCAAAAAAGGAAACAAATTCGTTATATTGAAACATACAATAAATAAAATAACTCTAAAAATTTGCAATAATCTATGATTATTAAGTAAAAAAATTAAAAAATTGATATCGGGAACAGAAAATGAATGAATGAAATCTATTCCCAAATTAATTTTAACACTATGCAAAATTATTAACAAAAAAACTAATTTTTATATATTTATAAACATTTCAATATTTTTTTAATTAAAAAGAAAAAAATTATTCTATATATAAATGTTTTCACAAAAATAAAAAATGTGTTTTTTTATATTTTTAATTTAAAAAATAAAACATGATTTTTTTAAAAAATACATTTTAGGCAAAAAAAGTCTATTTTTTTAAACTTTTCTTTAAATTTTCTAATTTCAATTGTTTAGTAAAAAAACAAAAGTGCTAAAATACAAATATGAAAAAGCAACTTATTATTAAAAAGAAATGACTAACAATTTTAAGCACACTTAGTGCTTTAACTGTTTTAACAACGCTTTCTTGTTCATCAAAGGCAAAACAGAACGAAGAAGCAACAAACAATATTTCAAAAGACAGCAATTCAGATTCTTATTCAAATATCAAAAACAATATCAATAACGAAAAACTTAATCAAATTAGTTTAAATTTAAGACAAGATGCGCAAATAGCTATTAAAAACTTTAACATTAAACTATTCTCTGGTTCTATTACTAAAGATAATTTTTCTAACTACTTTACTTTCAACAATACCGATCAGTATGATTATGAAATTGAAAATATTAAGACAGATCCAAATAATAACAACAAGTTAAATTTTGATGTATTCGTATTTAATAAACAAAAAAGTGAAAAAGGTAAAATTACGCGTTCATTTAGTTTTGAAAACGATATACAAGAAATTATAAATGAAGAATCTAAAAAAGAAGAGTTTGAACACTATATAGAAATAAAAGATACAACTAAAAATCTTTATGCAGCTACTGAATTTTTTAAGAACAAAAATTATACAAATTTAATTAGACCATTACATAGAAGATATTTTACATTTAGAATTAAAAATGTTACAAAAACTACTATGGACAAGGCAAACGTAGTTTTAGAAATGCTTTTAAATGATAAAATAGTTAAAGAATTTAGTGTTACAAGTAGCAACTGAAAAGGTCAAGAATTTTTAAACTTGTCAAATGATAAAAAAAGCAAGTATTTATTGGATAAACATATTGCTAGATATAATGAACTTTTATCATTAAAAGATTTTAAGAAAAAAGCTCCAATAAATTATTCACCTAAAGATGTTGTACTAAGTGATATTTTTAATATTGAACAAATTGACGGATATAAAATAGAAATAGAAAAAGTGTCTAACTCAGAAAACCTAGAAGCAGCTAAATTAAAATACAAATTTAAAATTACTAATCTTAAAACTAATACAGTAACTTATTCTAATCCACACGAATTAGGAGGTTTTGCTAGACCAAATGATCCTACAAATTATGATGACTTTAATGATGAGTATTTTAAAACAACAAGTGATGAACAAAAAAATCAAGACAACACAAAGCTCCAAGAAGATGTCAAAAAAATCAATGGATATAATTTTAATTTAAGAAAAACTGGTGACTTTTCATATTTAGATCCAAGCTTTATGAACTCAAAAAACTTAAGATACTTTTTAGGGTTTACAGGGCCTGAACGAGTTGAAATAGAAGTTGAGGACGAAAATGGAGCAACAGGTAAGAAAAAAATTAAACCTTATAATTACGATAAAGACATTCAAATAGAAGGTGCTAATGAAAGTGGAGTGTCACTTTTAAAACTTCAGAATGATTACTTTTTTGCCTTTTATGATGTTAAAGCAAGCACTTCAAAAGATAATTATAAAACTCAAGGCGGAAATGACGAATTAACATTTAAGCTTGGTTTAATTAATAAAAAGAATCCAAAAATAAAAGCTCATACTAACACAATAAAGTTAGTTAATTTAAAAAATGAAGTTGCTGATAAATATTTTAGAATTGTTGATTTAAACAAAATAACATTAGATAATTTAGAAATAAAAAATTCAGAATTATCTAACATTAGTGTATCAGAATTAATTAGTAAAAATAATTCTCAAGATCTTATAAAAGTAAAGTATGATAAAAACCTTTTTAAATACAAAAAATATAATTTAAAAGAATCTAAATATATTGAAGACTTTAAAATAGTTGCTTCAAAAGAAATTAACGGAAATACCTACATACAATTGGGATTTGATAAAAACTGAAGTACAAAAAAAGATGAAGATAAACAAGAAAAATCATCAACTTGAATAAAAATAAATGGTTTAAAAAATAATGATAAAAATGATTTAAAAATTAATTCTAACTATGAAATTTTAAAATCTTTAGGTATTAATTCTAATCTTCTTAAACTTCAGAATTCACAAAACGAATTTAGCAGATACAGAAAATTAGAATTCAGTTGAAAAAATGGTATTTGAAAAACAAATACAGATAAAAGTAAAATTGAATATTTATTACCTAATGATCACTTTAAAGAAATTTTTGAAAATACTTCTTCTAATGTTTCTGAAAGATTGATACATTTAGATTTACCAATTTTTTTCAATAATGGATTTAAATCATTTGAATTACAATTTTTAAATAAATCTGATAAATGAGCCTATGCAACAATTAATTATGACAAATTAAGAACTTCAAAAACTATAACAATTTCAAATTTAAAGGCTAATGGTCAAGGGAATAAAAAAGATAATACAACAGAATTTAGCTTAAAAGCTACATTAAGGGATGATGGAATATTTATTGAAATAATTCCTTCATATCCAGGACTAAAATTCACTCAAAATTTATTTAAAGATGTTCTTAACGGTTATCCTAAAGACTTTAATTCAAATGAAGATGAAATTGACGAAACAAGAGTTAATAAAGACATAGCAATCTTTTATGATTCACATGCTACTAAAATTGCGCTAAGTTATAAAAATAATATTAAAAACGAAAACTTTATTGACTATCAAACAAATATATTTGACTATGATAAAGTAACATTCACACAAGAAAACCAACCTTTTGTTACTAGAAATAAATATACAAATGAAAATATTTATAAATTTAATTTTAACCAAAATGTACCATATAAATGAAGTGAAGGTTATAAAACTAATTTAGAAGTATTACACGATGACTATGACTTTAAAGAATTTAATGATATAAAGGCTAGAGTTTTCCGTTCAGAAGGAACAACTGGTGGAACATTTACAATGTTTAAAAAATTAAACAACGATAAAAATGATTATAAATTCTATGTAATTACTAATGAGCATGTTGTTGAAGACCCTTTTGATATGTTAAATCGACCAACTAAATATTTAAAAAGAAGTCACTTATTAATGCACAATAATCACTTAACAAATGATTTATATAATGGTGAGAAATTTTATGAAGGACAATACAATTTAGAAACTTTAGGTTTAACTTCATTCTGATACAATAAACAAAACGATCCAAAACGTAATAATCACTATATAGATGTACATATCAGTATAGTAGATATTAAAAATATGATTAATGAAGCTAAAAATTCATCTAGACATGAAATGGCTGCTTGATTAGAAAACTGAATGAACTTAAAAGATTTAGATTTTTCATATGAAACTCTATATGAAAGTAAAAGTAAATCTCACTTAACATACGAATCACTTTATAGTGGATTTCCTCAAGGAAAACTTTATAGTTATATGCATACAAGACCTTGGGTAAATGAAAGTATTATGCAATTTTCAAAAGATGACTTTTTACCAGTTTTTAATAGACCAGGAAATAGTGGAACATCAGTATTTAATAATAATGGTCAATTATGATCGATTATAAATAGTGCTAATTTTGATGTTACAGGTGTTGCATACTTAATGAGCAATCCAAACGTAGATCATTACGGATCTAATGCAAATGGAAATCCTTTATTAAAAACTTATAAATACAGCGTTATAGCTCAATTATATAGAGCAAATGCTTATGATCCATATCAATTTAAGTTATTTGAAGAAAGTAAAGTAAAGTAAAAAAATAAACTTATTTACAATTGTAAGTAAGTTTTATTTTGCTTGTTCATAGGTAAATAAGTAAAAATTAAAACATAAATAAAGTTTTTAATAATCATGTTTAAAATTTAATCTTTAAAAAGCAATAAATAGCAACTAAAATATTAAAAAAATAATAAAAATATAGAAAATTGAAAAAAATTTTGTAAAAAATTTAAAAAAACGTGTGCTTATTTCATAAAAAATGAAAAGTGCTAAAATATTAGTATGAAAAATAAGCTAAATATAAAAAAGAAATTAATTACTATTTTATGTTCTATGGGTGCATTAAGTGTTTTAACAACTCTTTCTTGTACTTCAAACTTAGTAAAAAATACAGATACAAATAATCAAATAGATAAAATAAATAGTCCCGATAAAGAAAACGAAAACAACAATCCTAACAATTCAACAATAGACAAGGATGATAAACCTGAAGAAGTTGTAAATAAAATAATTGCTGAAGAAAAGTTAAAGAAAATAAACTTAAACTTAAGAGAAGATGCAAAAGTTGCAATAAAAAATTTTAATATAAAACTTTTTTCTGGATCAATAACAAAAGATAATTTTAATAATTATTTTACTTTTAATGATGAAGATAAATATGAATTTGAAATAAAAAATATCAACACAAGTTCTGAAGATAATAATAAATTAGAATTTAATGCAGAAGTTATTGATAAACAAAATAAAGAAAAAGGAACAATATCAAGGTCTTTTACATTTGAAAATGATATAAAAGATATAATTTCTGAAGAGTCAAAAAAAGAAGAATTAGAACATTATATAGATATTAAAAATACAACTAAAAATTTATATTCAGCATCAGAATTTTTTGATAACAAAAATTATGAAAATCTTATAAAACCGCTATATAAAAGATATTTTACATTTAGAATTAAAAACGTAGTTAGTTCAACACGTGATAAAGCAACCCTTATTTTAGAAATGCTCCTAAACAATAAAGTTGTTAAGGAAATCACTGTAACAAGTAGCAATTGAAATGGTAAAGAATTTTTAAATTTACCACATGAAGAAAAAAATAAATACATTTTAGACAATCATATATCTAGATACAATGAAATTTTATATTTAAAAGATTACAAGAAAAAAGTCCCTGTTAATTATTCGCCTAAAAACGTTAATCTAAACGAAATATTTAACGTAGAACAAGTTGATGGTTATAAAATTGAACTTGAAAAAAATGAACAATCTGTAAATATAAACGATGGAAGACTTAAATATAAATTTAAAATAACAGATTTAAAAACTAATGAAGTTACTTATTCAGAAGAACATGAGTTAGGAGGTTTTCAAAAAATTAATGATCCGACTAATTATTCAGATTTTAATGACCAATATTTTACAACTGAAAAAGCCGATCAAAAAGGAAATGATTATAAAAATCTTGAAGATTTTTCTAAGAAAATCAACGGTTACAATTTCAAATTAAGAAAAACAGGTGATTTTTCTTACCTTGATCCTACTTACATGAACGAAAAAAATCTTAGATATTTTTTAGATTTTACTGGTCCAGAAAAAGTCGAAAAAGAAGTTTCTAATAATATTAAACCATATAACTATGATGAAAAATACAAATTGATGGAGCTAAAATTAATAATGTTTCTCTATCAAAATTAAAAAACGAATACTTATTTGCTTTTTATGATGTAAAGGGATACACCAGTAATGAATCATTAAAAATACAAGGTGCATCAGATGAAATAAGCTTTAAGTTAGGTTTTATTAACAAAAAAAATCCTAAATTAAAGGGTCACACTGGTGAAATAAAATTAAGAAATCTTAAAAATGAAGTTGCTGATAAATTTTTTAAAATAGAAGATTTAAATAAAATTACACATGAAAGTTTATACATTAATAAATCAGCATTAGCATCAATAAAACCTAGTGAATTAAAGTCAAAATTAAGTAATAAAGATTTAATAAAAGTAAAATATTCAAATAACCTCTATAAATTCAAAAAATATGAAATTGAAAATAAAGAATACTTAAAAATATTTAAAGTTGTTGATGTTAAAGAAGCTGATGACAAAAACGGATCCGCCTATATACAACTAGGATTTGATAAAGATTGAAATAGAAAAAATGATAAAAATAAAGATAATGTCGAACGATCATTTACTTGAATAAAAGTATCTGGTATGAAACAAGATAGTTCAATTAAAACAACAGATAAAAATAATTTTGATCTTTTAAACTCAATTGGATTACCAGAACATTTATTAAAAATACAAAATTCTGAAAATGAATTTAGCAGATATAGAAAATTAGAATTTAGTTGAAAAAATGGTATTTGAAAAACCAACATTGACAAAACCAAAATTGAGTATCTATTTCCAAATGACCACTTTAAAGAAATTTTTGAAAATGATAAATCAAATGTTTCAGATAGATTTATTCATTTCGACTTACCTATATTTTATAACAATAACTTAAAGAATTTTAAAAATGAATTTATGAGCAAAAACGAAAAATGAGCTCATGTTATATTAGATTATAGTAAGTTGAAAAATGAAAAAAGTTTAACATTTTCAAATTTAAAAGCAAAAGGGAAAGGTTTTAAAAAAGAAGCTGAAATAGATTTTACATTTAAAGCTACATTAAATGAAAATGGAATTCATATTGAAATAACGCCAACAAATAAAGAATTAAAATTTACACAAAAATATGATAGCGATGTTATAAAAGGATATCCTAACAACTTTAATTCTGAAAACGAAGAAATAGATGAAACAAAAGTTAATAAAGATATTGGAATTTATTATGATTCACATGCTACTAAAATTGCATTAAGTTATAAAAATAATATTAAGAATGAGAATTTTTTAAATTATGAAACAAATGTTTTTGACTATAACAAAGTAACTTTTACTCAGGAAAATCAACCATTTATTATAAGAAACAACTATACAGATGAAACATTTAATAAATTTAATTTTAATCAAAATGTACCATATAAATGAAGCCAAGGTTATAAAACAAATCTTGAAATTTTACACTATGATTATGATTTTAAAGAATTTAATGAAGTAAAAGCAAGAGTATTCCGTTCAGAAGGAACATCTGGAGGAACATTCACAATGTTTAAAAAATTAAATGATGATAAAAATGATTACAAATTTTATGTAATAACAAATGAACATGTTGCGCGAGATTCGTTTGATATGTTAAACCAACCTACAAAATTTATGAGAAAAACGCATTTATTGATGCACAATAATCATTTATCTAATGATTTATATAATGGTGAGAGATTCTATCAAGGTCAATATAATCTTGAGACATTATATCTAAACACATTTTGATTTAACAAACAAAACGAGCCAGATAGAAATAATCACTATATCGATGCTCATATAAGCATTGTGGATATAAGACATATGATTAATGAAGCAAAAAATTCATCTAGACATGAAATGGCAGCATGATTAGAAAATTGAATGAATTTAAAAAATCTTGATTTTTCATATGAAACTTTTTATGAAAGTAAACATAAATCAAACTTAACCTATGAATCACTTTATAGTGGTTTTCCAAAAAGTAAATTGTATAGTTACATGCATACAAGAGCGTTGGTTTATGACGAAACCATGGAATTTTATAAAGACGAATTTTTACCAGTTTTTAATAGACCAGGTAACAGTGGAACTTCTATTTTTAACAATAATGGTCAATTGTGATCGATTATAAATAGTGCATATTTTGATGTAGGAACTATTGCTTATTTAATGACTAATCAAAACGTAGATCATTACGGATCTAATGCAAATGGAAATCCTTTATTAAAAACTTATAAATACAGCGTTATAGCTCAATTATATAGAGCAAATGCTTATGATCCATATCAATTTAAGTTATTTGAAGAAAGTAAAGTAAAATAAAAAAATAAACTTATTTACAATTGTAAGTAAGTTTTATTTTGCTTGTTCATAGGTAAATAAGTAAACTTAGACTAAATAATTACTTATTTATTTTTAAATTCTCAATCATTTTTATTGTTTGAACTATGATTATTTTTATATTTTTTATCTATATTTATTTCATATCTATCGCTGAGTGCTAAACTTCCTTTAGTAACTCTTTGTTGTTCAATTTCATCACTAAATAATTTATCATAATCATGTTTAGAAAAATCTAAAAAAGAAAGTTTACGATACAGTTTATAACCTTCAAAAAAAACTCATAAATTTTTTTCTTTTTTATATTTTCAAACAAAATAGATTTTTAGACTTAACATATATAAAACTATTAATCCTAAAACTTCAATAATTACTAAAACAATAATACTTGTCATTAGAATATTCTTATCATTAAATAATGTTTTATCAAATGGAGCGATATTTAAGAAAAAACTTATTAACAAATAAATCATTATCGCAATACCAAACAGTATTTTTCCTAACAGTGCAATAAATATCATATTTGAATTTTCAGCGCTTCGTACCGAGTTATAAAACTTCATCATATTTTGTTTATAAAATCTTTGTTTAAAATTTAAGTTGTTCATGAAAGTATTATATAAGAAAAAAATTTTAAAACTTTTTGATTTTAAAACATATTATGGTTGATGAATATGTTTAATATTATTTTGTATAATTTAAACAATATTATGAAAAAAATTAAATTACTTCTTTTATCAGGAATCACTTTAGCAGTAATAACAACAAGTACAGGACTTGGTGTTTATTTTGCTAATGCAAATAAATATAAATTAAGTGATTCAAATATTTTTAATTATGAATATAAAAATCAGTTTATTAAAAACTTTAATAGTAAACAAATAACTGAAATTTCAAAAAATGTTCAAGTTTTTAATTTGTTTGAAAACAATGAGCAAATAGAATACGATAATTTAGCATTTATTAATGAAAAAATTGTATTTAGTACAAAAAATAAAACTATAGTATTAAATCCTAATTCATCTATGAACAAGGAAAATAAAGAAAAAATAAATCTAAATGACTTATTTATTAGTTATGACTTTAGTAAAATGCAAAATGATGCCTTTTATTTAAGTGATATAAAAAAGAAAAAATATAATAATCAACTATTTGTACCTGACTTACAAATTATTATTGATAATATTTTAAGCAGCAAAAACTACTTAAATACTTTTTATCCTAATTGAATTAATATTGAAAGTATACGAAATATAGGTTGAATTAACAATCAAGAACAAAAAATATACATTGAAAACCTTATAAAAATTTACTTATTAGCCTTAAACACTGGTCAAATAGACTTTATTGTTAAAATAAATAATTCCAAAATTATTAATAATTCTGTTCAATTTAATTTAGACATTTTAGATGCTGAAAATAACTCATTAATTGATGAAAAAAATAAAGAAATTAATTTTTATATAAATAATTTTTTAGATTATAAAAAATCATCAGTAATTGGTATTAATTTTGATAATAACGATAAAGAAATTTTATTTAACGAATATTTAAATTTTCCAGTATTAAAATTTAAACAAAATCCATGAAATTGAAGCAATTATGATAATTTGGTTGATGGTGTTGAACTTTTAGAAGAAAAATATAGTGCAAAATCATTTAAATCTTTACTAAAGAAAAATAAAGATTTGCTCTATATAGAAGTTCCAAAAGAT
>NZ_ADNC01000021.1 GCF_000178375.1 Mycoplasmopsis alligatoris A21JP2
ATTTATATTTCTATAGCTGCTAAATTAAGAGAAAATATTTACAAAAAAATTCAGCAAATGCCCATTGAATATTTTGAAACTAAAAAAACTGGTGATTTAATGTCGGCAATAACTAATGATACAAATAATTTAACTGAAGCAATAATTTCACTTCTAACCACAATTTTTACTTTTATTTTTGGTTTCTTTTTAGCTTTTATAATGATGTTTTTATACGCTCCAGTAATAGCAGCAATTATTTCAATAACATTGCCCCTTTCTACAATTGTTAGTTTATTGTTAATGAGAAAATCATCACATTTTTATCACCAACAACAAAAAAAATTAGGTGAATTTAATGGGTACTTAGAAGAAATAATTGAAGCATTACCTCTTGTTAATTTACATCAACAATCTAAACAAGTAAAAGAAAAATTTGATCAATATAATGCTTCATTAATTCCTAATGAATGAACTTCTGTTTCTTATTGAATGTCAGGTTGAGTTTTATTTAATGCCTTAAAGTATGTAAATACAGTCATAACCTTAGTTTTATGTTTAGTTTTTTATTTTAATAAAATTCCTTCTTATGGAATAAGTCCATTTACATTTGGAACAATTGCTTCTTTATCTCTATATGTACAAACAGCAAGTGAAAGATTTCAAGGTTTTATAGATATAACAAATAGTTTATTTAGAGGAATGGGTAGTTGAAAAAGAATTAAAGATATTACTGAAGAAAAAATAGAAAAAGAAGCTGATGATTTAAATGAATTAGACTATAAACAAGGAATAATAGAATTTAAAAACATAAGTTTTGCATATCCATCTAAACCAGAAATAAATGTTTTAGAAAATATAACTTTTAAAATAAATCCAGGTACAACAACAGCACTAGTAGGTGCTACTGGTTGTGGTAAAACAACTATTTCAAAAATTCTTTCTAAATTTTATATACCAAAACATGGAGACATTACAATCGATGAGCAATCAATTTTAAAAAGTTCACAACATTCGTGACGTAAACATATTGGAATAATTATGCAAGATACTTTTATTTTTGAAGATACAATCAAAAATAATCTTAAATGCGCTAACGAAAATGTTAGTGATGAAGAAATAATAAAAGCTACTAAAGCCTGCTCTTTGCATGATTTTATTATGTCTCTTGAAAAAGGATATGATACTATAATTAAACATAATGGTTCATCTTTATCTGAAGGACAAAGACAATTATTAGCTATAGCAAGAGCTTTTATAGCAAATAAACCGATTATTATTTTGGATGAGGCTACATCAAATATTGACACTATTACTGAGTTACAAATACAAAAAGCTCTTAAAGAAATGATGAAAGATAGAACTATGTTGGTTATTGCTCATAGATTAAGCACTATAAAAGAATCTGATAATATAATTGTTCTAGAAAAAGGTAAAATCTTAGAACAAGGCAATCATGAACAATTAATTCATAATGATAAGCACTATGCAAGTTTATATAAAACGGGATTTGAAAGTAAGTAAGAAATTACTTATTTTTATTTATGAAAATTTACTATTTACTTTTTTGTCTATAGCATAGGCTAATAAATGTTTTTATGTTAAATATTTATGTTTATTTTTTAATTACATATAATTAAAAGATATGGAAAAGAAAAAAGAAAAAATATTTGGTTCTACATTTTTAGATAGTAGTTCACATAGCGACTCAAATAGATATATTATGGAGTGAATTGAAGACAATCCACAACCTGTTTTAAATAACACAACTAAAGATTTAGCAGCTTTAATGTTTGTATCACAACCAACCTTAACTAGGTTTGCACAAAAAATTGGATTTTTATCATTTAGAGAATTACAGATTTATGTAGCAAAAAGAGTAACAGAAATAAATAATTTACCAACAAAAATTAAAGTAGGTCCAGAATTAACAGTTAGTGAAATAGTACAAAATGTTCATACTTATTATGAATATTCAATCAAAAAAACTGTCGAAGCTTATGGTCGTAATTGTAATTCAATAGCAGAATATGCAAAAGATTTATTATCTTGTGAAAAGCATATAGTTTTTGGTATTGGTAATTCTGGAATGGTCGGTGAATACTATGCACAAAATTTAAATAAAATAGGAATTTTTACTATGGCTATTAATTCTATTCACGATTTTTTAGGTTTTAATTACTTGCTTGATAAAAAGACACACGTTACATTAATTTCTAAATCTTTTGATACTTTAGAAATTTGTAAAGTTAGAGACATCTTAGAAAAAAATAATATTGATTATACTATTTGAACAAAAAGCGCTAAACTTGATCGTAAAAAAGCAAAATACATGATTCTTTATGATTCATTAAATCAAGAAAACAGAGTTAGTGCAATCGGTTCAAAAATTTCTTCTTTCTTTTTAGCTGATGTTGTCTTTTTCTACTTAATATTTAAAGTGGATCCTGATCTAGAAAACTTTTATCAAATTAACAACGAAATTAAAAAATGAAACTTAACAAAATAAAAATCGGATACCCGATTTTTTTTAATGTTGAAAGTCATTAATACCAACAAATGTTTGCTCTGATGGTTTTGCAACTTCTCAGTATCTATTTGCCAATCTTCTTTTAATACCTTTTTGTCTAAAGTTTTCAAGCGCTACTCAGACTCTTGTACAAATAAAGATTGATGAATAAACTCCTATTACCATTCCAAATAACATAACTATGTTAAATGAAAAATCTGTTGCATTTCCAAATGCTAATAAAATAATTAAAGCACTAATTGTTGTTAATGTTGTATAAAAACTTCTCTTAATTGTTTCACTAATTGCTTGATTAGCAATTTTTCTTATTTGATTTTTTTCAATAACTTGATCATGTTTCATTGTTGACATGATTTCTCTAATACGGTCAAATGTAACAATTGTGTCATTAATTGAAAACCCTATTATTGATAATAAAGCGGCGATCATGATTGAAGACATTTGTAATCTTGTTATTACAATAAAAGCAACAACAACCAACATATCATGTAATAAACCTATAATTGCAGCAATTGAATAGGTTCATTTCATTCTTACAAGTGTATATAAAACTATTCCAATAAAAGCAATTGAAATTGCAAATAAAGAATTTAACAATAATCTATTGGCTTCAGTAGTAGAAATATTGTAATTAGTTATTGTTAAATTATTGAAGTTATTAGAAATTCCTGAAGTTATTTGAGTAATATTTTCTGATAAATCTTGTGTTGATAGAAGAATCAAAGCTCAATTATCTGAGTTATTATCAACTCTTTGAATGTTGATAACCTCTTCAGGATTATGAATGTTTCAAATAGAAGCATTCTCTAAAATATAGTTTTTAATTTTTTCAGCTTCATCAAAACTTAAATTAACAAATTTTGACTTATCACCTGTTACAGTAATGTTAAGTCCACCTTTAAATTCGATATTTCTAACTATTCCATCTCATATGCTTGAGCTAGTTGTTCCTATTGAAATAAAGACTATTCCAGCTGCAATTAATAGCAATAAAGAAACAAGAGCAAATCATTTTGCTTGTTTAACGTAATCAAATTTTGCATAAAATTTATTACTATTATCTCTATTAATATATTTTTTATGAATACCTAAAAGTCATAATTTATTTTCCATTCAACCAGTATTTACAATCATTGATGAAGTAAATCTTGTAAAAATCAACATAACAATTAACGTAAATAAAATAGATAAAATAAGTGAAATACTAAATCCTCTAACATCTTTTGTGCCAAAATAAAATAAAGTAAAAGCAACAATTAAAGTAGTAACGTTAGCATCAATTATAGTTGAAAATGATAGTGAATTTGAGTTTTTATAGGACTTTTTAAGCGAAGAGCCATGATAAATATCCTTTTTTAAACGCTCAAAAGTAATAATGTTTGCATCGACTGATATTCCTATACCAATGATTAATGCGGCAATAGTAGCAGGTGAATATTCACCTCTTAAAACTGTAAACATTAGTAAAGTTAAGAATATATATAAAGCAATAGAAATTGTACTTAAAGCGCCTAATAATCCATAATTTATCATCATAAATATTGAAATTAATGAAAAGACTATTAAACCTGCTAACATTGCTGAATTAAACGCTGAAGAATTTAAATCTGAATCTACGTATACACTTGATAAAATAGATAAATCATATTTGCTTATTCCATAATTAATATCATTTGCTAATTCTTTTGCTTCAGTTTGAGTAAAGTTACCATTAATTAAAACTGATTTAGTATTAAGAGCTTGGAAAACTCCAGCTTCACTTATTAAATAATCTTTAGCATTAAATTCAGCTTGTTTTAAAACATTACGAATTTGTTTTTTATTATCAGGATTTTGAGGAGTAGGATCAGGGACTTCTTCAACTGCTTTGTTGTTAACATGCACAAAGTTGTATAAATTTCTTCCACTAGCTTCTCATTCTCTTGGGAATTTATTTTTTGCTAAATCTAATAATTCCTCAATGTTAATTCACATTAAAATTACATTTTTTCCTGGCTCTTGACGAGTTGAAATATATTCAGTTGCTTTAGTTCATTCAAGAATTGCATCATTATCTTTTAGGTCAATACTTACCGAATCTTTACCTGTATGGTCAACTAAATATTTCGCTCCATTATCCGCAAAAGGTGGAATTCAATTTTTAGATGAACCAATTTGTAATGATCCATTTCTATCAAATTCACCATTTTTAAATAACGGTTTAACATCAATATCAGTCATTGTTAAAATAGGTTTATCAGCTACTTTAGATTCAAATTCACTTCTTTGAGCATCGGTTAAATTACCGCTTTTTGAAATTCTAATTTTTCCATCGCCTTCACTAGATACACTAGTTCCAGTTAAACCTGTACCGCCTGTTAAACGTTCAAATAGTGATTCAGAAACTTTATTTGTTAATTCCTTATCAGCATTTTGGTTATCTTTTTTAACTTGTACAAGGACTTCTATTCCTCCGCCATATTCAATAGAACGGTTAGGATTTTTACCTACATAAAATACACTTCCAAATACAATTGCAAGTAATGTTGAGATTAAGGTTATTGATAAAATAACCATCCGTTTTCAATTTTTTCAAGTAAAAAAGTCCTTAATTCGTTTCATACTTTATATATTAACATATTTAAAATATTTAAAATTAAAGAACTTAGTAATTTATAGGTTTTTTAAGGCATAATTAATTCCTTCATTAGTTATTTGTCTTCCTCTTGAAGATTTCTTTATTAACCTATAGAAAAGCAAAATTGGTTCAATATCATTAAGTAAATTTTCCTTATTTGTATTCAATAAAGAACTAATAGTATCTAAACTAGCTCATTTTTCATCAAAAGAATCCTTTAGTAATTGAATATATTCAACATGATCTTTTCCAAGCCCAAATTCATATAATTCTAAATTATCAAAAGTTTTTTGAATAATTTTTAAGTCTATAATTTCTTTATTTTTTGCTATTTTAAAGTCATTTACTCTTTTAAGTAAATTATTTGCAATTCTAGGTGTTTGTCTTGAAAATGAAACTATGTATTCAGCTTCACTTTGTCCTAAATCTAACTTTAAAATTGAAGCTGAATTTTTTAAAATTTTTACCAATTCACTGTCTTCATAATTGTGCATTTTCCCTACCAGACCAAAACGATCTTTAAGTGGTTGAGAAATATTATTAATTTTAGTTGTAGCAGCAATTAAAGTAAAGGGTTTAATTTTCATACGCATTGTTTTTGCGTTATCTTCAGTTCCTATTATTACATCAAAAACAAAGTCTTCCATTGCATTATATAAAAGCTCTTCAATCATTTTATTTAAACTGTGTACCTCATCAATAAATAAAATATCACCTTGATTTAATGTTGAAAAAATACTAATTAAGTCTGATTTTTTCTCTATATTTGAAGCTTGTACATAGTGAATAAAAGATTTTTGAGCACTTGCTATTATCCCGGCTAATGATGTTTTACCAGTTCCTGGTGGCCCATATAATAAAATGTGATCTAGACTTTTATTTTGTACACGCGCTGAAACAATCATAGCTTTTATTGTTTCTTTTAATTTTGCTTGACCTATAAATTCATTAAATGTACTAGGTCGTAGGTCTATTTTCATGATATTTAGTTGCAATTATTTTTATACTTTGTTCAACCATGTCTTCAAGGTGGTCTGTAACTTTAATTTTTGAAAGAGCATATGAAATTTGTTTTTCTTTAAAACCTAAGACTTTTAAAGAATTTCCTAATTCATTTAAATTGATTGTATTTTTTGAAGTTTCTTTTGAATTTGCAGCACCTCTAATTTTTAATCACTTATCTTGATAAGTTAAAATTAAATTTTTAGCAATTTTTTCATTAACTGCATTTAATTTGGTTAGTGTTTCAACGCTTCCTTCTACAATTAAATCTGCAACAGTTTGTCAACCGTTTTCTAAAATATTCATTGCTATTTTTGCGCCTATTCCATTTACGTTTATAAGATCAAAAAATAAAACTCTTTCCATGTAATCCTTAAATCCATACGTACTAAAAGATTTTGTAAAGTCGCTAAAAATATCAGCTAAATATAATTTAACTTTACTATTAACCTCAAATCTTTCTTGATTAGCTACTTGAATTCAGAAACCTGAACCATAGCTTTCTAAAATAATGTTTTTGTTTTTTTTGTAAACAATTTCTCCGATTTTGTATATTGTCATTTTTCCTCCATGCTTTAATATTGATAGAAAAGTTAAAGGTGAACAAAAAAAGGAAAAAATAAAAATGCCATTAGGCATTAATTATTAATTTGCTTTGTCGTTAATTGATTTGTAACCTTCAACTTTTTTACCTTTATAAAAACCACAGAATCTACATGTAACATGTTGCTCAATGTATTGTGAACAGTTTGCACAAGCTACTAAGTTAGGTGTTGCTAATGCAT
Source organism: Mycoplasmopsis alligatoris A21JP2 (assembly GCF_000178375.1). Taxonomy (GTDB): domain Bacteria; phylum Bacillota_I; class Bacilli_A; order Mycoplasmatales; family Metamycoplasmataceae; genus Mycoplasmopsis; species Mycoplasmopsis alligatoris. The sequence continues at coordinate 6,914 of NZ_ADNC01000021.1, forward strand.
GGTGACTTCTTCTGTTGTGTTTACGTTGTTTTGAAGTTTTACGCTTTGGTACTATTGCCATATTTCCTCCTAAGTGTGGTATTTTGTAAAAATAGCATTATTATTATAATATGAAAAAATTATTTCCAAACAATTTAAGTCAACTTTTTTGCAAGAAAAAAAGTATTAATATCTAAAGATATTCTTTTTTAATTTTTGGAAAATAATGACTTAGATAAAAAAATCGGAAAATAATAAAGCTTTTTATAAACAATTTTTTGACTAGGAAACAATTTTAAGATTTCAGGATAAATTTGGTTGTGAATAAATTCTTTAAAAACTTTTTTTTGTTTTTTAGTTTTAATTCTTAAATATCATAAACTTATCACCAAAACGCATTCCATAAACACATTTTGAATAACTTTTTTTTGAAGTTTTTCGTCTATATCATAGGCTAAAAAGTCATTTTTTAATTTTTTAATATTTTTACTATAAGCATCAATTAATAAATGCAATTTATCTTTATATTTTTTGTCAAAAGCAGATAATGAGTTAGGGCGACGGTTATATAAAATGGTTGAAATTTTATAACTTTTAAATTTTTTACATGAAGCAAAAATATGCCCATTTTCTAAAACATCTTCATAAAGAATTCTCTCTGATGTCAAATGGAATTGCTTAATAAAATTTAAATTAAAAAAATGACCTCATGTATAAATAGAATTTTCTGAGTAATATTTAAGCGCATTATCAATTTTTTTGAAATTTCTTACCATATTTTTTACTCAAAATTTTACAAATGAAAGTTTAATGTTGTAGTTAAACTGTGTCGATAGAATTTCTAAATCTGGGTTTAGCTTTTTTACACATTTAGCAATAACTTTTTTTGATGTTAGAAAATCATCGTCATCTAAAAAAAACACAAAATCACCTTTTGCAGCGTTTAACAAATTTTTTCTAGCATTTGGCAATCCTGAATTTGAGTTAGATTTAATTATTTTTACTCTGCTATCAATATTTTTTGCTTGTTCTAGAAGTTCAAAAGTTTTATCAGTAGAACAATCATCATGAAAAATATATTCAATATTTTTATATGATTGATTTAAATTTTTTTGAAAAGTTTTTTCTATAAATTTTTCAGCATTATATGTTGGAATAAGTATAGAAATAAGTGGATTGTAAGGTGTTTTTTTCATACTTTTATATTGTATAATAAATTAAAAATAATTAAAAAGGAGATAAAAATGAAAGTTTTAGTATGTGGAGGTGCAGGCTATATTGGAGGACACACTGTATGAAGCTTATACGATAAAGGCTATGACATAGTGGTTTTTGATAATTTATCAACTGGAAATTTAGAATATTTACCTAAGAATATTACCTTTATTAAAGGTGATATAACAAACAAAAAAGACTTAGATGAATTATTTAAAAAACATGATTTTGATTGCATTATGGATTTTGCTGCAAAAATTGTAGTTCCAGAAAGTGTAATTAAACCTTTAGAATACTTTTTTAACAACACAGAAGGTGTGAGGCTTTTGATAGAAAAAGTTGTTGAAAAAAATATTAAAAATTTCATATTCTCCTCTACTGCAGCTGTTTATGGTCAAATACAATCAGGAATTTGCGACGAAAATAGTTTTTTAAATCCGATTAATCCATATGGAGATTCAAAATTAGCTGCGGAAAAAATTATTCAATCATCAGCTTATGCTTATAAATTTAATTATGCAATCTTAAGATATTTTAATGTAGCTGGAGCTGATTCAAAATTAAGATGTGGTTTGAAAAGCAATAATTTAAGCCATATTGTTCCTATTATGACTAATTCAATGTTAAATAAGTCTATTTTTAAGATATTTGGTGATGATTATAATACCAAAGATAAAACATGTATTCGAGATTATGTACATGTTTCTGATGTTGCTTTAGCACATGTTAAAGCACTAGAATATTTAGTTAATAGCAATAAATCAATTATTGCTAATTTAGGTTCTAATGATGGATTTAGCGTAAAACAAGTTGTTGATGAAGGTTTAAAGTATCACAATTTTAAATATGAATATGCTTCTAGAAGAGCAGGAGATCCTGATAAATTAATAGCTTCTAATAAAATAGCAAAAGAATTTTTAAAATGAGAACCAAAAATTTCCTTAAAAGAAATGATAAAATCAGACTTTTCATTTAGAAAAAAATTGAAAAATACAGAAAGTAAATAATGACAAAAAAAGATAAAACACAAGAAGTTGAAGTTGCACAAGAAACAAAAAAATCTAAAAAATCTAATCCTGTAAAAGTAGGAATAGTAGTTGAATATAACCCTTTTCATAACGGTCATTTATATCAGTTAAATTGAATAAAAGAACATTTTGAAAACCCAGAAATAATTATTGCAATGAGTCACAAATATAGTCAAAGAGGTGAAAAATTAATATTATACTGAAAAGATAGAGTGAAAATTGCAAAAAAATTTGGAGTTGAAAAAGCTATTAAATTAGATGTTAACATTTCTGCACAGGCAGCGCATATTTTTGCACATGAAGCAGTTTTAAGACTTAATAAAGAAAAATTTATTATTTAGTTTTTGGAAGTGAAACTGAGGATATAAATACATTTATAGAAATAGCAACAATTTTAAAAGAGAAAAAACATGAATACGATTTACTTGTTAAAAAATATTTAAAAGATGGTGGTAATAGTTTTCCTAGAGCTACAAATTTAGCCTTAAAAGCATTAACAGGCAATGATATTTCAATGCCAAATGACATTTTGGGTATGGAATATGTTAAAACGATAGTTAATAAAAAGCTAAAAATTACACCAATTTGCATGCAAAGAACAATCGGTTTTCATAGTCAAGAAATAAATCAAAATTTTGCTAGCGCATCAAAATTAAGACAAATGTTAAATGATAAAATTGATATAAAAGACTATACACCAGTTGATTATGGAAAATATAATTTTGAAAAACCTATTGAATTAGAATATGAAAAATTCAGACAAATAGTCAAAACAAAAAGTGCTCAAGAACTTCAAAAATACAAAATGATTTCAGAAGGAATTGAAAACCTTTTCAAAAAAAATGTTGAATCAAAAACATATCAAGAATTTGTTGAAAGATGCACTTCAAAACGTTACACATCTAGCAGAATTAAAAGAACAATGCTTTTTATTTTATTAAAGATTAAGAAATAATTTTCACTATATAATAGTTATATGTCTAAGCAAAAAGATGATAAAAAAATTGATAAAAAAATTAAAAAAGCTCAAACCCATGAGCTCAAAATTGCCTCAAGAAATAAGTATATTAGAACAAAAATAAATGCTAATATGCTTTATTTGTCACATCTTTATGGCAATAAAAACAATTTTGTTAAGCAATTAATTATTGTTTCTATTTTATCTGTTTTATATACAATTCCTGCAGTGGTTTTTGTTCAAAATAGTGGATTGTATGATATAGGATTAGCAGCTTTTGGGCAATCCTTATGGCGGATAAGTAGATACTTATTATTAGCTAGTAATCATGATCCAAAATTTGCTTACTTGCTTTATAACTCAATATTTTGAGTTTCATATTTTATTTTAAATATTCCGCTAATGTGATTAGCTTATAAACATTTGTCCAAAAAATTTGCCATTTTAACTGCTATTTTTATAATTGAGCATTCGCTCTTAGGTTTAATTATTGGATTTATACCAGGTATTGATCATGTATCATTTTTTACAGATCTTAACAAAGACACCCCACAAGTTTTTCAAGAAAATGGAATAATAATGATTCTGTGAAACTCAACACATGATGCTCCTAAACACTTATCAGTATTTCTTTATGGAATAGCATGAGGTTTAATCAATGCTTTAGTTACTTCCTCATTACTTATTTTAGAAGCTAGTTCAGGAGGTTGAGATATTCTAGGTTCATATGAAGCAAAACGGACCAGAAAAGATTTAGGTAAAATATTTTTCTTTTTAAATTTACTTAGTTTAATAATTGCTAATGTTATTGGTACGTATATACCAGCTTCATTAGCATTACTAAAAAGTAGTAATCCAGAACTTTCAGCAAAAGCTTTTGATTTAAATATTCTGTTTAATCCTAACTTTATTTCAGGTTTAGTAATGATTTTTATTTTCACAATTTTATTGAATCATATTTTTCCTAAATATACTATGGTACAGGTACAAATATTCACTCCTGATGCACAAAAGTTGCTAGATAACATTAACGAAAAAACTTTTGGTAAATATCAATTTAGTATTATTAATGTTATTGGTAGTTACTCTCAAAAAGAACAAAAAATGTTAATAACAAATTGTATGTATCTAGATGCAGCAGATTTACATGGAGTTATTAGAAGTTTTGATAAACAAGCATTTATAACTGTTGTTGATGTAAAGAAAGCAGATGGATTTTTATACATTAAAGACGAAATATAGTCATAAAGAAAATTTTGTAAATTGCTATTTTGTAGGCTTAAATAAAAATATAAATTTTTCTTCTTATAAAAATAATGAAAATAATGAAAATTACATTATCGATATAATATAATTAAATTAACAAATTAATAAGGAGAAAATATGGCTGACGTAAAAACAGTTTGACACATTACAAATGTTGATGGTGAATGAAGAGTTTTAAGAAGTGGAAACGTTAAAGCTACTAAAACTTTTAAAACCAAAGTTGAAGCAGTTGAATATGCAAAAAGCATAGCTAAAAATAATAACGGAAGTATTATGATTCATAATATGGACGGAAAAATTAGCAAAGGTCACAACTACAAAAAATAGTCTAATAATAAAATACAGTTCAAGCAAGAACTGTATTTTTTTATCTAAATTGTGAATTATAAAGATTTGCATAAAATCCGTTTATGTCTAAAAGGTTTCTATGGTTACCCATTTCAATAATTTCTCCATTATTTATTACAAGAATTAAGTCTGCGCTTTTTATTGTGCTTAATCTATGCGCAATAACAAACGAAGTCTTATTTTTCATTAATTTAAGCATACTTTCTTGTATGATCTCTTCTGTTGTTGAATCAATATTAGATGTTGCCTCATCCAAAATTAAAATACTTTTATTTGTTAAAATTGCTCTTGTAATAGCAATAAGTTGTCGTTGTCCTTGTGAGAGATTTTGTCCATTGTTTTCAACCATTGTTTTAAATCCATCAGGCAATGTTTCAATAAAGTGAATAGCATTAGATAAAGTAGCAGCAATTTTTATTTGTTCTAATGTTACATTTTTATCAGCTAAACGAATGTTGTTTTCAATTGTGTCGTTAAACATAAAAGTATCTTGCAATACTACTGACATATGTTTTCTTAAGTTTTCAGTATTAATATTTTTTAGTTCATTTCCATCAATTTTTATACTTCCAGAATTGTAATCATAAAATTTAGTTAATAAATTAATTATTGTTGTTTTACCAGCGCCTGTGGGTCCAACTATGGCGATTTTTTGTCCAGGTTTTGCATTAAAAGTCGCGTTAAATAGTTGAAATTTTGGACTTTTTGTGTTGTATTTAAAACATACATCTTTAAACTCAATAAGACCTTTTATTTCATCAATAAATATATCTTCTTTGTGAGGTTTTTTAGTGTCTAATTTCAATAATTTTAAAACACGATTTGATGATGCAATACCAACTTGAAAAGTAAAATTAATATTTAAAATATTTTGAAAAGGTCCCATAAAGTTTCAATTAAGAGAAATAAAAGTAACAATTAATCCTGAAGTTGCATGACCGTTTTGATCTACACCAAAGCCATATACACCTCAAACAGGAACCTTTCAAATAAATAAAAGAGTTGCTAATATTGAAACAGTAAGATTAACTAAACCAGACGTTATTCCAAATCATGGTTCAGAACTACGGGCAATAACATCAGCTTTATATGAAGTGTTTCTAATGCTTTTAGTTATTTCTTTAAATTTTTCAAAAACCGTTTCATGACGATCATAAATATTCATTATTTTTTGATTTGCTAAATTTTCTTCTACAAATCCATTTAATTCTCCAAATAGATTTTGTAACTTAATAAAATAAGGTTGAGATTTTTTTATTACCAATAGTGAAATTAAAAATAAAAACATGGCTAAAGGTACAGTTATTAAAGTAATAAATGAAGCTACTAGCATCATTGCTATAATTGATAAAACTATATTAAAAACACTCGAGAAAAATTGATTTAAAGTATTAAATAAAGTATTTGAAACGTTATTAACGTCATTTATTAATGTAGAAATTAAATCACCTGCTTTTTGCTTATCATAGTATGAAATAGGCATTTTAATTAATTTTTTTGTTGCTTGTTGTCGCATTTTGGTTGCTGCACCAAAAGAAACTTTAATAAAAATATAACTTTCAAAATATTTAAAAAATCCATAAGCTATAAAAGTAAGACCCATGATAATTAGTCACATAAAAAATCCATTATAATCAAAATCATTTAAGTTTTGACTAGTAATTATTGTGGCAAAATAAACTTGAAAAATATAACCTATTAAAAAACTTCCAACTACATAACATAATGCATTAAAAAAGGCTAAGACTATTCCTAAAAATAATCTTTTATTATCATATTTTAAAAACTTAACAATTTCTTTAAGAGTAGCTCATGAAGAAAATTTAGTTTGTTTTGATTTTTTCATAATACTCCTATTCTTCTAGTTTTTGTAACTGACTTTCATAAACGTTTTTGTATCAATCGTTTTCTTTTATTAAATCTTCATGTTTTCCTTGACTAATAATTTTTGATTTATCTAATACAAGTATTTTATCAGCATGTTTAATAGAATTAATTTTTTGACTTATTATGATTGTGGTACAGTTATATTCGTTTTTTATACTATTGAAAAGTTTATTAGTAGTTATATTATCTAAAGCACTTGTTGAATCATCAAGTATTAATAATTTTGGTGCTCTTATTAATGTTCTAGCTATTGATAATCTTTGTTTTTGTCCACCACTTAAGTTTTTTGCTCTTTGTTCAACAACATGATCCAATTTGTTATCAAAAGTTTGAATAAATTCATTTGAGCAAGAAGCATTAAGTGCTTTATTTAAGTCATTTTCATTTGCATCTTGTTTAGCAAAAAGTAAATTAGATTTTATAGTACCTGAATATAAAAGTGCTTCTTGAAAAACAATTCCAACATTATCATGTAGTGAAGTGGAATTAATTTGGTTAACTTCTAAATTGTCAATTTTTATAGACCCTTCATGATATTTATAATTATTTATTAATAAATTAGCTATAGTACTCTTTCCAGAACCTGTAGGTCCTATTATTCCTAAAGTTTGTCCTGGTAAAACATTGAAATTTAAATCTTCTAAAACATATTCATTTGATGAATCAAAATATTTGAAATTCAAGTTTTTAAATTCAACTGAGCAACCTTTTGTATTTACATTTTGAATTTTTAATCCTTGTTCAACTTTTAAATTGGTAAATTTATAATCTAAAACTTCATTAATTCTCATACAACTTATTTTTGCGCGGTAAAATGAAATTAAATATTGCGATAAAATAACAATTCCAAATGCAATAGAAAACATATATTCTATAAAAACATTTATTGTTGCTAAATAATTAAAATCAGCATTTCCGCTTCAAATTTTATAACCAGCTAAAGCATAAATTAAGACTAAAACCACATTGATTAAGGCAAAAAAGAATGGATGCCCAATTGCAAATAAATTATTTGACTTTACTTGTAATCTTAATCATTTTCTGCTAGTTGCATCAAATTTATGATTTTGCATTTCTTTTAAGTTGTAAATTTTTATTAATCTTGCAGCTAAAATATTTTCATCAACTTCCTTTGTTATTTCGTCTAAAACTACTTGGTTTTTTTTCATTAGTGGACTTGCTTTATATAAAATAAAAGCTATTAAAGCAATCAATAATGGAACTATAACTAAAATTGAAATAGATAATTGCAAATCTGTTAATAAAGCAAAAACTGTTCCACCTATTATTAATAAAGGTGCTCTAACTAAAATACTTGTTGTACTTATTAAAAAATCTCAATATTGCGCTATGTCATTTGACACTCTAGTTATTAAACTTTCTTGTGTGATTGCAGCAATATCTTTAAGACTAAAATTTTGAATTCTAGAAAATATTTTATCTCTTAAAAAATTACTTGTTAAATCACCAGATCAAGTAGTAATAACTATTGCAGAAATAGAGGTTACAAACGAGATCAAAATAAATCCTACTGTAATACTAATTAAGTAGTTAACTGCGCTAGAATAATTACCACTAAAAAGCACTAGTGATTTAAAGACAATTATTTGAGCATCTTGTCCATTGTTTCCTTGTGCAATAAGTTTAATAAATTGAGACATAAACATTGGTACCATTAAGCTAGTTAAGACGTTAACTAAAATGAACAAAACTCCTATGTAGAAGTAGAATTTGTTCTTGCTAGGTAGCAATTTAAAAATTTTAAGCATGGTTAATTGGACCTTTCCATCTAGTAAAAAAATAATTTATTTTACCACAAAATAAGATATTAATATTATATAAAAAAAATGAAAAAAATTTATGTAAAAAAAATCTTTTTGTATAATAGATTCTATGAAAAAACAAATAAAGAATAAGCATCAAATAAATACAAAATTTACATTGATAAAATTCTGTGATTTAGAATACCCTTCATTAGATTTTTTAGTAGAAGAATTCTCTAAAGAAATTTACGATACTGCCTCCCTGTAGTTTCATTTTTTACAATAATAAACAACACAATGAAAGGATTAATAAATGGCTATCAAACCAAAAAAAACAAATGACATTATTGAACTGCAAAACGTAGTTAAAGAATTTGCTGAAAAAAGAGTTCTAGATGATGTTGATTTAAAAATTAAAAAAGGTGAATTTGTTACCTTGCTTGGACCAAGTGGATCAGGTAAAACAACAATTCTAAGGCTTATTGGAGGTTTTGAATGAGCTACACGTGGTGAAATAAAATTTAATGGAATCGACATTAAAGATTTACCTGCTCACAAAAGAAATCTATCAACAATTTTCCAAGATTATGCTTTATTTCCACACTTAAATGTTGAAGGAAACATAAGATTTGGTCTTAAGTTAAAAAGAGTTCCAAAAGAAAACATTAATGAAAAACACATTAAACAACTTGAAACTAAAAAAGAAATTTGAGAACAAAAAGCTAAAAACAATATGGCTAATTTAGACAAAATTCAAAAACAATATGAACTTGAATTACAAAGTCTTAAACCAAGAACATACCAGTACAAAAAACGTCAAAATTGATTAGATGATTCTGACTTTAAATATTCATACTGAGAAAGTTATACTGCACAAAAAGTTTTAGCTTTTGAAAATAAATTCTTCAAAAGAAAAATGACTAAAACAGAAATGCAAGATAAAATTAATGAAATTATTGAACTTGTTGGACTAAAAGGAAATGAAACAAGAAATATTTTACAATTAAGTGGTGGAATGAAGCAACGTGTTGCTCTAGCTAGAAGTTTAGTTATTCAACCTGAAATTTTACTTTTAGATGAACCATTAAGTGCACTAGATGCCAAAATTAGACAAAAGATGCAAGTTTTACTTAGAAGTGTTCAACAACAATTAGGTTTAACATTTGTTTTTGTTACTCATGACCAAGATGAAGCTTTAGAATTATCAGACCGTATTGCAGTAATGAGAGATGGTAAAATTGAACAATATGACACTCCAAAACATATTTATGATTATCCAGTTAATATTTGAGTAGCATCATTTATTGGTGATTCAAATATTTTTAAAGCAAAATACATGGGTGATAGTATGGTTAAATTGATGAACCAAAAATTTAAAACAGTACACACAGATGAAGAATTTAAAGCAGGAACTGAAGTTGATGCTTTAATTAGACCTGAAGATATTGATATTTCAACACAAACATCAAAAACTAAAGGTGTAATAGAAGGAATTATTAAAGATATTTCATACAAAGGAAGTTACTACTATTTAAAAGTAAATATTAATGAAGATGTAGATATTTACGTTGAAACAGCTAAAAAATTCGAATTAAATGAAAAAGTTTATTTGAGTTGAACAATTGATTCAATTCATTTAATGAACAAAGACTTAAAGTGAGATTATTCATCAAATGTTTTCAAAAATTAAAGAACGTTTAGCTAATAACAAAAGATTAACGCTTTTAAGCCCTTATTTAGCTGTGGCTTTATTGTTAATTATTTTGCCTATTCTATTAATTATTTTTAATGCTTTTGCTCCTTTAAAAAGTGAAAATGGTTATTCAGATAACTGAGAACTATTAAAGGCAATAAGTACTTGAAACATAATTTCTAGATCACTTAGAGTAGGGGTTATTTCTGCAATATTATGCTTGTTCATAGGCTTTCCCTACGCTTACTTTGTATCTTCATCCAAGTCAAAAATATTTCAAATTTATGCAATGTCTTTAATGCTAAGTCCAATGGCTATTTTTACAATTGCTAGAGTTTATTCATTAAGAACATTATTTGTTAATATATTTGATGATAGTACTTTAAACCAAGAATGATTCTTAGTTTTAGGTTTAACTTATTTAAATTTACCTTTAATGATAATGCCAATATATACAGTGCTTAAAGATATGCCTAAAAATATTATAGAAGCTAGTCATGATTTAGGATACGGAAGTTCAAAAACTATGATTAAAGTTATTGTCCCATATGCACTTAAGGCTATTTTAAGTGGATTTGGAATGATCTTTTTAAGTAGTGCAACAACTTTCATAATTAGTGCTAAATTACTTCCTGATGGAAGTCAAAATCAAATGATAGGAGATATCATTACTAAAACAATAAACCCTGGAAATAAATTCGATTTAAGCAAGGGAAGCTCGTTAGTAATTGTTGTATCTACCATATTCATAGGTATTTATAGCTTAATTTTACTTTTACCAAAATTATTCTTCAAATTTAAAAAAGGAGCTTCTTATGAATAAAATTAAACTTATTTTCAAAAGAAGTTATGTATATTTAATTCTTGCATTATTTTACATTCCTTTAGT
>NZ_ADNC01000020.1 GCF_000178375.1 Mycoplasmopsis alligatoris A21JP2
TATAGAGATAATAGCTTCTTCAAAATCTTTTCTGAACGATTATAATTAGCTGCAAAATCATCTTTAAATTTATCCAATTCTTTTCAAAGTTAGTCACATCAACGTTTTGTGATTCAAATTTTTCTAATTGTGCTTTATATGCTATTGATTTTTGAGCCGAATTTCTTAAAATGCTTATTAAAGGTATAAAAAATTGTGGTCTTATAACATACATTTTTGGGAATCTGTATGAGACATCAACAATGCCTTTATTGTACAATTCACTATCTGATTCTAAGGTAGAAACTAAGACAGCATACTCACATTTTTTATTATTTCTATCTTTATTTAATTTTTCAAAAAAGTCTTCGTTTTTCTTTTTGTTTTTTGATTCATCTTGTTCGTTTTTCATTTCAAACATAATTGAAATATATTCAATATTTTGTTCAGAATAATCTCTAAAAATATAATCACCTTTTGTACCATCTAAACTAGTGTCGTTATCTTTTTCAAAATATGCATAAGGAAATGCAGTTGCTCTAAGTAAGTTAAATTCTATTTCACAATGTTTTTCTAGTGATTCACCTAGTAATTTAACAGATTGTTTTGACTTATAATCTTTTAAAAATGAAATTTGATCATCTTTTTCTTTAATTTGATTTTTAAAAATTTCTTCATTTTTTTTGATTTCTAATTCTTTATTTACTTGATTAGCTAACAATATATTATTCAATTCAATAATTTTTGTTTCTTTTTCGTTCAGTGCTAATTTCTTGGCATTTTCAAAATTACTTTCTTTATTTTTAAGTATTTCTATTTCTTTTTCTTGTTTAGAAATTTGCATTAAATACGTATGTTCTAATCGAGCTTTTTGTTCATTTAAAAGTGAATCAGTTTTATTTTTACTTAACTCTTCTATGCTATTTAATTTACTTGTTAATTCAAAAATTTTATTTTCTTTTTCTTGAAGTGAATTATTTTTTTGTAATTCAAAGTCTTTTTGATTTACTTTTATTGATTCATTTAATAAATTAATTTTATTAGTTAATTCTTTTTCTTTAAGAGCATAATGATTTTTTATCAATAATTCTTTTTCTGACAAAATAGAATTAATTTCATGTTTAAATTCATCATCTCTAATTTGTTTAACAATTTTATTGTATAGATTTTCATCAACTGTAAATGTTTGAGAACAATTAGGGCATTTTATTTGGCTCATAAGCCTCCTTTATTTCATTTAGTATGTCAACTAATCAATGCTAAATTTAGCGTTTGTAAATAGATTTTGCTATAAATAAATAAGTTACATAATTATGATACGTCTTAAATATTAAATTTTTACTTGATAAAATAATTTTTTGCACTTATTTATTATTATTTAACTATTAATATGATTAATTATTATAAATATATTAAATATTTAAAAAGTTAAATATCTTAAGAAAATAACTTTATATTTTGAATAATTTATTTTTTTGTTAATATAAGTATATGCTTAAGAAAAGAATTATTATGAACCGGATGATTATTAATATTACTATTAATACTTTTTCGACTATTAATAATACTCTTTCTTACTAGCATTTATAATTTTGCTAAATATTAGCATAACTATAGAGGAGCTTAAAGCAAGAGTAGATGATCTATAACAGGCATGTGATCATTGAAAGGGTATTTAAGCCGAAACCTAAACAATAGGCATGTTGTTAGGTTGGTAGTAATTCATAACAGTTTACTACTCTTGGATTTAAATCCTTGGAGCTATAGCTATAAAACTTTTTAACATAAGTTTTGTGGTTTGTAGCTACAAAACTTATTTTATATTTATGAGAGGTTTTTATGAAAAAAACAAAACTTTTATTATGACATAAAGTGGCAATAACATTAGCTTCACTTGGGGTAGTAAGTGGTGTAACAGTAGGAAGTATGTTTGCTTTCGCTGCTAATTCTGATGAAGTAAATGGTGAAAAATCACAAGCAAATAAAGAATTATTTGCCAACAACTTTGCTGCTATTTTTAATCAAGAAGGAAATTTAGAACCGGCTTTAGCCATAGTTGATCCACTAAAAAAGAACAAAGTTGCTAACGTTTTAGAAAATGGTAAAAAATTTAGCTGAGTAGGACAAAAAGAAACATATACAACTGATGAATTTTTCCAAGAATACTACAAAAAATATAACGAAGGTTTTATTTTACAAGTAAGATATGGATCATTTAACTTTTATAACGAATATGTTTTAGCAGTTAAACCAGATAAATTTATTGATTTTACAAAATGATTTATTACCGATGTACCTTGAGGTCCTGATCTTTTAACACTAAATTCATTTAGATTAGTACCCGGAGTTCAAACACGTGGTAATGCTATAACTTTAGGATCACACTCAACGCTACATAAAGAAGAAAGTGAAATAAAATTTTATCCGGATGCCTTTTTTGGAAGTATGCCCTTTTATTCAATTTCTGCTGGACCAGGAAATGCCACTGATTCTTTAACATATTCTACATTTGCTGAACAAGCTGATTTTAAAACAGCAATTGAATATCTAGAATCTTTACCAATGGTTAGTGCTTTAAATAACTCAGGAAAATCAGTAGTAAATAAATTAAAAGTTGCTCCATACAAAAACGTTTATATTCCACTTAGATTAGAAAATCAAAAAGTTTTAGTTTCTAAAAAAGACGTTGATAAAACAAGGGTAGTTTTACCATTTTTAAGCCAAGCAGATTATGCAGTTGAAGTAAGTAAAAACGCAAGTCTAGCACAATTAAAATTAAGTTATGCAGATTTTGAAAGTAAAACCATTAAAAACGTTTATACAAAATACAATAATGATAAAGAAGATGGAGATTTAATTTCACTTAATTTAAGATTTAGTGATACTGCTAATGATGAAATTAAACTTGAATACAAAAATACTTCAAATGCTTCTAAAGTTACAGCTACATATTTAGAAAAAATGTATGCAGCTAAACTAGTGCACTTTTATGATTGATATGATTTAAATAATTACTTAAACATAGAGTTTTTTGTTTATGAAGATAATAATGTTAAAAGATTCTTTAACACAGAACTTGAAGCGCAAAATGAAGTAAGAAAATTTGATAAAACTAAACTTAAAAAACTAAGTACAAAAGAATTTAGTGTTCAAAATAAAGTTTTAACTGTTACTATGTCAAATAATGACAAATATACCTATGATGCAGCCAATTTAGGATTTGAACAATATCGTGAATTAGCACGCTTACAACAAGTTTTAGGTTATAAAGGTTCAACAAAACCAATTGGAATTAATGCTTCTCCACAAGATAAAACTCTTGTTGATGAAAATGGTAAAGAATTAGATAATTTAGCTTCAAGAAAATACCAAATTTATACTGAAGTTTATGGTTCATTATTAGAAATTATTGCTAAAAAATATCCTCACTTACTAAAAAAAGCAACTGGACCGCATGTTGTTAAAACTGTTAATGAACAAGGATTTTTAGAATATAGTTTAGGCGATGGAGAATATGTTGATTTTAACATGTTTGATAGAATCGGATTACCTCTATTAATGGAATCAAGTATTGATGGATTTGATGGATTATCAACTGAATTCTTAAAATATGTTGCAGCTCATGAATATGGTCATCACTATACTCTTGAAAAAACTCAAGCAGCTGATCAAGAAAACAGCGTTGTTGTAGTTGGAGGACTTAATCCACGTGCTGGAGTTGGTGAAACCAGTTATTATAATGCTAATTCATTAAGAAATTATTTACTTGCTAGAACAAATTTAGACTTTGATAGAGTCGATGTTCAAGGAAATAAAAAAGATGATGGAGTTTTTGTAAACTTTAAATTTAAAAATAGCAAAACCGGTCTATTTGAATCAGAAACTTTTTCAGATATTTGAGGTTCAAAAACCACTAAAGGAAGTGTTAAAGAAGTTGTTTCAAACAAAAGACGTAGATTCTTACAAGATTATGAAGGAATGTTAGAAGCAGCTAAATTAAGAAATGCAACAATTGGTGATTTATATATAGCCAATTCATTGGACTATAGTTCAGGAACAATTAACCCTTCATTAGTTGGACAAGGAAAATTTGTTGTTAAAGATGAAAAAGGAAATAAAACATTTAAAACTTTAACTAATAAAGATATGTTAGATTCATTTAGAGATGGAATGGGTAATAAATTAACCTATACACCTACTGGAAGTAGTTTTAGAATTAACGTTTTTGAAGAAACTATTGACCCTACAACTAAATTAAAAACTATTACAAAAGTTTTAATTAAAAATGCTGATGGAACTGATGTTATAAAAGTACCATTAAATAAACAATTAAGTCCATCTGAAGCAGCTTATGTTGAAGCTAAAGCAACTCAAGTTAGAGCAAGTATATTAGCATTATTAGATACAAGATTTTCAAATAATGGTTGAAACACTTCATCTTCATATTTAGGTGGATCAGTTTCATTAAATTTAGGGTATTTAATTCCTGATAGAAATAATAATGGAGCAAAAGAGTTAAAAAGATATGAAGCTAGAGGTAATCAAGTTGAGTTGAATCCAGCTAACAATAATATTAAAGAGTCTATAACAGGAAATAAAAAAGTTGATTTTAGAAATTTATCTGTTGAAGTTAAAACAAGTGGTTCAAAGCTTACTGATGAATTATCTTCATTACTATTAGGAAGTTTTTTAAACATTAACGATCCTAAAATAACTGGTGATAAAGGGACACATATTGCTTTAGATCAAACAAATGTTCACTCACTTTTAACTTTTGTTTCTAAAGAAGGAAATAATTTTAAAGAATTAGAATCATATGTAACAGCAGATAAATTAGAAACAATAGTTGGGAAAAGGGTTTTATCTAATCCTGATAAAAGATTTAATGATTTATTAAAAAGATTTGGAGCTGGACTTCCACAAAGTAATGCTAGATACGCTAAAGATGTAGCTTATTCATTTTCACTGTTAGCTGGTCTAACCAGACCTACTGGATTATTCCCAACAATTAAATTAATTTCTTATGTTGATAAGGATAATAAATTAGTTGATTTATTCGCTGAAGGAAAAATTAATCCTTTAGTAACAGGGTTAGTTTTAAATCCATTTGATACACGATTTACTTCCTTGAATTCTGATTTATCAAAATCTCTTAATAAAAATAATGTCTCTATAAAGAAGGATGACAAAACTAATGAAACTAAAACAGGAATAAAATTTTCTTCTTTACAAGAACTTCTTAAATTTGTCTCATTAGACTATAGCAAAGCCAAATTAGAAAATAAAACAATTAATTGAGATATAGATTATGCAAAAACAAAATTTGATTTTACTGAAGCTAAAAAACTAGATGTATACAAAAACAAACAAGACCAAGAAATAGCAAATGATTTATTCAAAAAATTTGCATCTTCTGATTTATTTATGTTTGTAAAAAACTTTAAAGCAAGTGAATTAGAAAGTAATAAAGTAGCATTTTCAAGTGATTATGGAATCGACTTTTTAAATAAAGATTTTAAAGCAGAATTTAGTCTATTTCCATCAGAAGAAGGAAAAGATACATTCAATACTAAAGATTTAAAAACAGCATTAGATATATATGCTACAAAAAATGGTTTTAAAACATCTGAAAAAATGGATTTTGAAGATTTATTATATTTAATAGGTAATAGAATGAGATTTGGAAATTTAGGAGAAGTTCCTAACTATTCAGCATTGTTATTCCCACAATTTAGTGGTAGTGAAGCATCTAGTGATGTAATTAACTATAATACATCAAGAGTTGAAGCACAACTAGAAGATAAATTTACTGATTATATTTATAAT
Organism: Mycoplasmopsis alligatoris A21JP2; assembly: GCF_000178375.1. Classification (GTDB taxonomy): domain Bacteria; phylum Bacillota_I; class Bacilli_A; order Mycoplasmatales; family Metamycoplasmataceae; genus Mycoplasmopsis; species Mycoplasmopsis alligatoris. The sequence continues at coordinate 5,806 of NZ_ADNC01000020.1, forward strand.
ATAGCTGAAACTTTAACAAGAGATTATGTTCAAATAAGCTATATACCAGAAGAAAAAGACTTTTATAACTTACCAAGTTTCTTAAAAGGTGTTAGTGAATCATCGTCTGGGTTAGATTATATAATCGATGCTAACCAGTTAAAATTCTGACAAGATAGAAAATTAGATTTAGCTGGTACAGTTCTATCGACTAGAGCATTCATTAAAGCTAAAAAATCTGCTGATTTTGAAGATGAAAATAATAAATTAATTCAAAAACATCAACCTGCTATTGATAAAATTCAAATTGAAATAGAAAAAGCTAAAAAAGATCTAACCGATAAAAAAATAACTCAAGAAGAATTCCAAAAAATTCAAACAGAATTAGGTGAAAAACACATTAAACTAATTGAAGCAAAATTTGACGAAATAACAGCAGCAAGAAAAAAAGCTCAAGGTGTTTTAATTGACAAAAAAACTTATGATGAAGATCAATCTAGATTTAGTTCTTATTTTGGACAATTTTTATCAAAAAGTAATGGATACTTTAAAGATAGATGACAAAAAGAAATGATTGGAATGGAACTTTACGAAGACAACGGTGCAGAAAAAAATGACACTTCAATCCGTCTAAAAGATTTTGAAGGTAAAGCAATTACTTCAAGACCAAAAGCCTTCTTTGTTTCTCAATTATTAAACTATGGAGTAGGTTCAAGAAGTGTAGCAGGATTATTTAGAAATAAAGAACAAGATGCACTTTCAATGTATGGATTTATTAAAAATGATTTAGCTGCAAAAGTTAAAAATATTCGTTTCTTAAACACAAAAACTGGAGAAGCAAAATACTTACCAGTTAATATAGATAAAACAAATAATATCTTTTATCTAACAAAACAAGGTGATGCAAAATCTAAAGTTTATTTAAAAGACTTAGGTTATTCATCATGAATAAGTGATTATGGATTAATGGCTAAATATAGAGACACATTATTAGATCCTAAATCATCATATTATGTAGACTTTACCGATGAACACAACATGGTTGTAGGTACATTTAGCTTAGGAGACTTAAAACAATTATCAGAAAATGGTAAAGAACCTTCACAAGCACCAATTATTTTACATAACGAAAAAGTATTTGACGAAGCAAGTCAAAAAATGGTAAAAACAGGAAAAGTAATTCTTGCAATTGATTACCAATTTAACATAACAGGATAAGGAGAAAAATGAAAAAAACAAAAATATTATTGCTCTCATCAATAATAGCAACAAGCGTACCAGTTTTTATTGCTTCTTGTTCTAAAAATTCTGAATTAGATAAACAAGAAGTTGTTAAAGTTCATAATTACGACTTTGGTTTAGCAACTGACCCAATTAATAATTTAAACTATGTAAAATATAAATCTGTTGATCGTATTTTGCCTTCATTAGTAGATGGATTTATTAAAACTGGGCCAAATGATGGATTAAAACAAGTTTTACCTCACTCAAAATATACTATGGTTATGATGGAACCAGGTATAGGACAAGAAGATGCAAAATTTGATACATATTTTAACAATAATAAAGCTAAATTTAATGCTGAAAATACAAATGGATACGGTGGAATTTCAGGATCATTTTATCAATTAGATAACTTTGGATTTACCGGTGGACTAGGTGCGCCTAGCCAGGACAATATTCAAGAAACTGCTATAGTTTATGCTTATAGAAATCCAAAAAACCCTAATAACTACATGGCATTTACTGGAATGTTAAATAAAGGTTTAAATAAATGAAGTAATGGTGATGTAGTTACCGGTCAAGACATGCAAGATTATTTACACTATATTCTTGATTTAAATACTGGATCACAAAAACTTGATACATTAATTAAATTTGGATTTAGATCAGTAAATAAATTTATTGATGCACAAAAAGAATATGTAAGAAAATATAATAAAAATTACAAAAACCCCTTTGGTAAAAGAGGATTCATCTTTAATAAAGAAGAAAATAGATATGTTCAAAACCATGATGAATTAATTTGACAATCACAAACTGGTGATGCAGATGGTAATGCAATTGATAAAGTTGAAGTAGAAGCAATTAAAAAAGCTGCTTTAGAATTAGGATTTTATACAGGTCAGTTGTTCCATGACTATTCAAATAAAGACATAGCTGAATGAAAGAAATTACCTGAAAATAAAAACTTTAAATTAGATGCAGCGGTTCAAGATTTTTGAATTCCAGTAGCAAATGCTGAACCTAGAAAAATAAGACTTATTAAAAACGAATATGCAAACCCATATCAAAAATTTAATGACGAATTAGTTGGTGAATATAAAGCGCTATCAAGTGATGAGTATTCATTTACAGTTATATTCGATGAAAATAATACACCTGGACTAGTTTTTTTACTAACACATGTTATGTTTGAAATTTTCCCAATCAATAGAAAATTTGTTGAAACAGAAGCTGGTGGAATTGCTAATTATGGTTCAAAAGCAAATCTATTTTTAACAACTGGACCTTATGATTTAGCTGAAGTTGAGCTAGGACCGCAAGGTTACATAATGCTTAAGAAAAACGATAATTACTATACTGCAGAAAATACATTAAGTAAATTAATAAAAATTTATTTCTCTACAGATAAGGTAATTAATGCTACTTTATTTGAAGATGGATACATTTCACAAGCATTTATTCCAGCAAACAAAATGAATAGTTACTGAACAAATGCTGAATATAAAAACTTCTTAAATAAAAATAGTGGATATGGAACAATCGCTTTTGGATTTAACTTAGATAATGAAACAAATGCCAATAGTTACATTCAAGATCAAGATTTAAGAAATGCTATTTATCACGCTGTAGATCGTGAAAGTATTTTAAAATCAGTAGGTTGAGACTTTTCGTTTCCAGTTAATACATGAACTGCTTTTGGACAATATAAAACTAGTGATGGAGTTTCACTTGAACTATTTCTAGATGGTAAAAAAGTAAAAGCTAAAGATGGTACTGAATTTGATTTACAAAACTATAGTCAATACGTACACTTAGCAAAAAGTTATAACTTTGAAAAAACTCATCGTACAGATTTAACTTTTGCTCCTAAAACTGCTCAATTTTACTTAGAAAGATTTAAGGCTAAACACCCTGATCTTAAAAAAGTAACAATTAAATATTTAAACAACTCAACAGATGAGCACAAAAAAGCTGGACAATATTTAGCCGATGCTTTAAATAAAGCGTTTGGTGGCTTTGTTGAACTTGATGTTAAATCACTTCCAGAAAATACTTATGCTTCCTTTATTGAAGAAGGTAAATATGATATTATTTACCAAAACTACGATAAATTAGGTGGAAATGGTGTTCATGATTATGTTGCTGCATTTTTTGAACCAGATGAAATTGATTCAATGATTCAAAAAAGCATAGGATTTAAATACAATCCATCAGGTTCATTTACTTTTGCTAATTATGTAAGTGATTTAGTAAGTGAAGCTACAAAAAATACAGCAAAAAATGTTATTGAACCTTTAATTAACGTCGATAAAAATATTCCAGATATTGATGCAGCACTAAAAGATTTAAGAGAACATTACACTGGATTTAATAAAGAAAATTTTGTTAAAAAATATTCTTCTTTATATGCTCAAGAATTTGCAAAAGTAAAAGCAAAATTTCCTAATTTAGCAAATAAAGAAAAAGAATTATTCACTGAAGAATTTTATACATACATTTTTGAAGCATTAATCGCTACAAAAGATAATATTTATCAAGGTCGTATTAAAAAACTTTACAACATTTATTTAATCAATGTTTTAGGTTTAGATAAAATAACTGAATTGACCAAAGATACTATGAAAAGGCTGAATATACCTGCAATTTTTTGAAAGAAATTTGTGCAATTAGCTTACAAACAATCAAAAGAAAACATTAGTGCTTATTCATCTAGAATAGATGCGCTATTTTCAGGGAACTTCTCTAAAGAAGAGCTTGCTGAAAACTGAAATGAAGCAAAAATTTTCGAATTTGTTGCTGAATTAGAAAAAATAGTTAGAGACGCTAGTCCAGTAATTCCATTAATGGAAGTAGATACTAACTGAGAAATTACAAAAATTGGTGGAGTTAATTCGCTTTATACATTTTCATTACAATATGCATATGATTTTACTAGACCACCAAGACCAGGATTACCAAGAAAGAGGGAGGGATAATGGCTAAAAAAGTTACTCATGAAGGCAAAGTATATACACTAAACGATAATGATGTTAATTTTACAGCTCAAAAAAGAGTTGATGAATTAACTTTTGCTCAAAGATTAGTTAGTATTGATTCGCCAGCTTTAAAATTAGTAATTAGACTAACAAAAATTATTTTAGAATTTTTTGTAGTCTCATTTATAGTTGTAAGTATTACCTTCTTTTTAATAAACGCAGTTCCTGGTTCTAACTCACTAACTTCAGGATTAGATGAAGCAGCTAGAAAAGCAGTTGAACAACAATACGGTCTTGACTTACCTTTAACTCAAAGGTATGTTAATTACTTATTAGGCTTGATACAAGGGGATTTTGGAATTTCACTTTCACTTTTTCCTGGATTAGAAATACAAGAATTTATATGAGCTAGATTCTATAAATCATTTTTAGTAGGGATCTTTTCAGTCTTTTTAACTGTTACAATTGGGATTCCACTAGGAATAATTGTTGGAAAAAATCCTGGAGGATTTATTGATAATGCTTCAACTGTATTAATTTCAATTTTCTCTTCTGTTCCTTCAATCATATTTGCCTTAATCTTAGTATTTTTAGGTAGATACATAGGTTTACCTTACATTTTTGATGATAAAAACTTTATTACTTATATTCTTCCTGGTTTAGCTTTAAGTCTAGGAAGCATAATTGTTTACGTTAAATATATAAGAACCGAATTAAACCGTGAATTAAACTCAGTTCATGCCAAATTCGCCTATTTGAAAGGTTTAAGCAAGAGTCGTTTTGTTTGAGTGCAAGCACTAAAACCATCGCTTTTCCCAATTGCAACCTTTTTCCCTGCTGTTATCTTTGGATCATTCTTAGGAAGCTTGTTTATAGAGCAAATCTTCTTTATTTCTGGTTCTGGAGCAACACTTTTACAAGCAATTCAAACAAAAGACTATAACGTTATTTTATTCTTAATTGTTTTATTTGCTTTATTAACAATACTTTCATACACTACTCGTGATTTATTATATGAAGCAATAGATCCTAGAGTAAGAAGAGGAGTAAAATAATGAATAAATTTAAAGCATATTTTGCTTCTTTACTGGCTAAGATGCGTTCAAATCAGGATTTAGGTCCAACTAATGAATTAACTAAAGCTGAAGCGCCTAATGCCTTTTTACAACCAATTAACTACCAAAAATGAAAAATGATTGGTAAAGCATTTGATTACAAAAACGAATTACATTTAGGTAAAGAATCTAAACCTTTTAAAGAATTCATTTATCGTTTTGCAAATAACTTTGGTGGAGTTGTTGGATTTTTAATAATATGTATTTTAATACTTCTAGCATTAATAATACCTTTAACTACTCAAGATCCTAATGTTCAAGATGTAGGAAATAGAAATTTACATTTTAATCAATATGATTCACACGGAATTAGACATATTTTAGGAACTGATGAGTTTGGACGTGATTATTGAGCCAGATTATGACATGGACTAAGATATTCTGTCAATTTAGCTATTGTAGTTACTGCTATAGAAGTAGCAATAGGTTTAGCTATTGGAATTATGATGGGACAATTTGATCGTTTTGATAAAATAATGACCTTTTTTATAAAAATTCTTTCAGTTGTGCCAACCATATTAATACTTATTTTAATGACCATTGTTGTCTCGCCTAGTTTTTGAGTTATAGTTTTATCTTTATCATTAACTAGTTGAACTGGAATGGCTAACCAAATAAGAGCCCAAGTTAAAAGAGCAAAACATTTTGAATGAGTTGCTGCAAGTAGGGTTTTAGGAACTCCTACTTGAAAAATTTTAAGAAACTATATCCCAGTAATTATGCCTATTTTAATTACACAATTAGTATTTACAATTCCTGGAGTTATTCTTTCAGAAACATCGCTAGCCTTTATAGGATTAGCTATTGATAATATTCCTACATTAGGAAACTTAATTAGTGCCGGACAAAAATTATTCCCAACTTATTTAAGATATGTTTTTGTACCATCTGCAATTTTAATTTTAATAACAACAAGTGTGCAATTAATTGGAGCAAGTGTCCAAGATGCACTAAGAAGACAAAGATAGGAGAAATATGAAACAACAAAATAATCAGTCAAGTAAAATTTCTTCATTCTTTAAAAATCTTTTAGTTGACTTAAAATACAAAATACCTTTTATTAATAAAAGCGACTTTTTTGATTGAACTGAATTTGAAAAAAATGTTCAATATGACACAATCAATGACGAAAAATTAAAAGTAGTAGCCGAAATAAAAGACTTAAATTTATCCTTTTCTAACCCAGCTAGACCTGGTGAATTAAACAAGGTTTTAAGAGGCCCTTCTCTTAAAATCTATGAAGGTAAAGTACATGCGATAATTGGCGAAAGTGGATCTGGTAAATCAGTTATAACTTCTCTTTTATATGGACTAACCGGAGATAATGCAATTATACAATCTGGTCAAGTGCTTTTATACAACAATAATGTTGAAACATATAATTTAAAACAATGAGAGCGTTCACATATTAGAGGTAAAGTAGTATCTGCTATTTTCCAAAACCCTATGTCAACACTTAATCCAACAATGAAAGTTGGAGCACAAATAATTGATGGAATGATTTTAAATGGTATTGTTAAAACTAAAAAAGATGCTTATAATCGTGCCGTTGAATTTCTAAGACTAACTAAAATTTCTGATCCAGAGGGAGTTATGAAACTTTATCCTCATGAAATGTCAGGAGGTATGATTCAAAGAGTTGTTATAGCTTCTATAGTTGCACTAGAACCTAAAATTCTTGTTATGGATGAACCTACAACAGCTTTAGATCCAACCGTTCAGGCCTTAGTTTTAGATGTTATTAAAAGTCTTCAAGAAAAACTTAAATTATCAATTGTTTTTATAACCCACGATTTAGGAGTTGTAGCTTCAATTGCTGATTATATTTCAATAATGTATGCTGGTCAAATAATAGAAGAAGGTTTAACTAGAGAAATTCTAGAATATCCTCAACACCCATATACTTGAGGTTTAATTTCAAGTATGCCTGACGTTAATAAAGGTCACAGACTTCAAACAATTCGTGGAAGTGTACCTTCAAGTTTAAATAACATCGTTGGTGATGCTTTTGCAGTCAGAAATGACTTTGCATTAGACATTGACTTTGTACAAGAACCTAATTTTTACAAAATAAGCCCTACCCATAGAGTAAAAAGTTCGCTTTTAGATGCTAAAGCACCTGAATATAACCCACCAAAACTAATTCTTAAAAAATGAAGTAAGTTTTTAACTAAACACCCTGTAGAATAGAGGAATAATGAAAATTTATACTGAGAAAAAACGTAGTTTATTTACTAATAAAAACTACATTAGATATCAACGTGAAGGACTAGAAGAAATGCTTGATAATAAAGACAAAAAACTTTTAGTTACGATGCGTAATGTAGACATAAGTTATGGGACAGGGACAAAATCATTTAAAGCCGTTAGAGATTTAAACTTAAATATCTATCAAGGTGAAGTTTTAGGATTAGTAGGAGAAAGTGGATCAGGTAAATCAACAACAGGTAAAGCTTTAGTTGGTTTAATTCCTTATAGTTTTGGACAAATAAAACTTATGGATCAAACATTACCTAAGAAACTTTCAAGAGGTTTAAAATTTGGTAAAAAATTAGAAGAATACAACAAAATCGTTAACTTTTTAGTTAACAAAGTGCAAATGATCTTTCAAGATCCAGCTAACTCATTAAACCCTCACAGAAACGTTAAAGATATTGTTTCTGAAGGATTAGAAAACACAAAAAACGCTCGTGAAATTTACATATATAACTATGACCAAGAAACATTAAAAGAATTAATGGTACTTATTAAAGAACATAATTCTCATGATAAACACTTGCATAGTTTTGATGAAATTAACCATGAAATAGCAATCGATGATAAAACAGCATTTAATGTTTTATATCAAACATTTTTTGAACACTTACAAAACGAAAATTATTCATACTTATCTGAATTTTTAAAAACAAAACTAGAGCAAAGACTAGAAATTGAAAAATACACTGAAAAAGATTGTAAAGAAAAACTTGTTGTTGAAATGCTTAAACAAGTTGGACTTGATGAGAGTGTTTTAAGAAGATATCCACTTGAATTTTCAGGAGGACAACAACAACGGATTGGAATTAGCAGAGCTGTAATCTTACGTCCTTTACTACTTGTAGCCGATGAACCTATTTCAGCACTTGACGTGTCAATTCAAGCGCAGGTTGTAAATATTTTTAACGAGCTTAAAGAAAAATACAACTTAACGATTTTATTTATTGCCCATGACTTAAGAATGGTTGAATATATTTCAGATAGAATTGCTGTTATGAATAAAGGTACATTATTAGAAGTTGGTTCAACTGAAGAAATAATGCAAAATCCTTTACATCCATACACTAAATCACTTTTAGAAGCAGTTCCATCGATTGAATCAAATAAAGGTAGTTTAATAGGATATGTTTATGATCCTAAAATGCATGATTATTCACAAGAACAACCACAATGAATAAAAGATAACGAAAATCATTTTGTATTAGCAACACATGCTGAATATAAAAATTGAAAAAATAATAAATATTAATTACTAAATAACCTAAGAAAGGAAACAATGAAAATTAAAAAAATAATTCTACCGATTATTTTAACTTCTTCATTTACTTTAAGTTCTATTTTAGCAGTTTCATGTAATCCTTCAAATGCAACTACACCAAATGAAACAAATACAAATAAAGATGCACAAAATAACAATAATACAGAAACAGTAAATAAAGCAAATGAAAAAGATAATGCTTCTTCAGGTTCTAATTCAACTACAAACAAGGCAGATGTAGAAGTAAATAAAACCTTAGAAGATGAAGCAAAAAAAGTAAAAGCAACATTAAAAAATATAAATAAAGAAGACTACAACAAACATGAAGTAAGTAAAATTACAAAAGCAGATGTTGAATTAAATGGTTTTGATACAAAATTAGTAAGACTAAAAAGTTACAAAATAACTCCTAAAGCTGAACAAGCAGCTTTAGAAGTAGAATTTAATTTAGAATTAATTTCTGATACTTCTAAAGTAAAAACTTCAACATTAATGTTAGAAGGATTCAAACAAGACTTAAACAAATATGCTAACTTAGTTAAATTAGTTTATACACCTAAAACTGATAAAGATGTAGCCTCAGCTGTTTTACCATCTGTTGTAAATACTAACTTAATAACTTATACTCTAGATGAAAACGCCCCAGTAAAATTGGATGGGAAAGTTAGATTTGTAAACTTTAATAATGGAGACGGTGAAGTTTTAGCTGAATATGATTTAGTTCTAAAAAAAGATGAATCTATAAAAACTACAGTTCAACAATGAATTGAAGGTTTTAAAGTTTCAAACCTTTTAACTCCAACTAAAAATCAAACATTCTTAGCTAAGGAGGATGATAAAGAATTATTACGTGGTTTTAAAACAAATATTTTAAATCCGCTAACAGGAAAGAGAGTTGCAACAGCTAAAGATGTAATATTTGATCCATCAAAATTCGTTCCTGAAAAAGTAAGAAAAAATCCTAACTACAACGAATACATTAAATTAAGAGAAAAAATGATAACAGAATTTTTTGAACCAAATAAACAATTAAGTACACAAGAAGGTGAAGGAAAAACAGTTTATGCTCTTAAAAACAAATATATTTTAAACAATACTGGTGTAAACTTTATTGCTTGATTGTTTGCCAATGTAGATAGATGTTTAAAATATAATTTATTAAGCGCAGACAATTTAACAAGATTAAGTACAAGAAAAAGTAGTTTTCTAGACGATCCTAAAAACTTTTTAAAGAGCTTTAAAGATATCGTAGAAACATACGGAAAATAGTTAATAAAAGACATATATTGCTATACACAAGGCAAATATGTTTTTTATTTTATTTATTAGTAGAATTTAATATAATAATAAAAACAAATAAATGGAGAATAAAATGGATAAAAAATTATTTAAACAAAGACTTATTCAATACTTAGAAATTGAAGCTATGAGTCGTTATGAAGAACCTGTTGTAGAAGCTTTAAAAGCTAATACAAGTTCAAAAAATTTTATATACACTCGTGATGGATTAGGTTCATTAATTATTAATAAACCTTCTAAAAATCCTAATGCACCAAAATTAATGATAGCTGCGCACATGGATGAAGTTGGATATTTAGTTCGTAGAATTGAAGAAAATGGTCAAGTTTTATTAAGTCCAGTAGGAGGGATTTGAGCTAGTGTAGCAATAGGAACTAAAGCTAAATTAGTTACAAATAGAAATAATAAAACCTTTCTTGGAGTTTTTGGACACACATCAATTCATATTATGAAATCTGAAGAAATTAACGTAGCAATGACTAATGACAAATTATATGCAGATTTTGGTTTTGTAAGCAAAAAAGAAGCTATTGACAAAGGTGTTGAAGTTGGTGATAGAGTTTATATGAGTGGTGAAACTATTAATTTTGACAATGAAGACTTAGTTGGTGGAAAAGCCATGGATAATAGAGCAGGTGTTACTGTTTTAGACTATATAGCTAATAAAATAAAAGATTTAGATTTAGATGTTAATTTATTTTTAGTTGGTACAGTTCAAGAAGAAGTTGGTTGTAGAGGAGCTAAAAGTTCAGTTTCATTAATTAATCCTGATGTAGCAATTGCTCTTGATACAACTTCATCGCATGATACACCAAATACAATTCCAGGAACAACAAGATTATTTGGTGGAGCAGCACTAAGAGTAAAAGATGGTGGCACATTAATGGACCCTAAATGAGTTGAATATATTTATGACACTGCTAAAAAAAATAATATTAAAGCTTATAAATTTGTTGCTGCAGGTGGCGGAACAGATGCGCATGAACTTCAATTTGCACAAGGTGGTGCAGCAGTTATTACACTATCATTGCCGCAACGTTATTTACATTCTCCAATAGGTGTTTGTGCAATAAGTGATTTAATTGCAACTGGTGATTTAATAATTGAAATAATTAAAGATTTTAATAAAGAAAAATACAATCAAATTAAGTATAAATAATAATAAATAAGCATTTGCTTATTTTTTATTTGTCTTGTTTATAGTTAAATAAGGAAAAAGTATTAGTCTTTAACTATAAATAAGTAAAGATATTAAATTTCATCATAAGTAAATAAAAATTTTTATGTTAAAATTATAACTAATAAACTATAAGGAGGATTTATGGTTGAATTAAGTGCCGGAGCATTTGCTGGAGTTATTATTGGAACTATTATTGGTGTTGCCTTATTAGTTGCTGTTATTACATTCTTTGTTGTTAGAAAAATGTTTGAAAAACAAATTAAAGAAAATCCACCTATTACTGAAAAAATGATTAGAGTTATGTTTAATCAAATGGGACGTAAAGCTTCAGAAACACAAATTAAACAAATTATGCGTTCAATGCAAAACGCAAAAGATAAATAATTAAAAACCGCCTTGTGCGGTTTTAATTATAAATTTTAATTTTTAACCTATTACTAAATCGTCTTCAATATAATCATATCTGTTAAAGTAATTTTTCTTTTTACCTCAAACTAGAAGTGTTGAGCTAACTCCAAATTGTCCGATAAACATCAATAATAAAATTGCAATTTGACTAGTTGTATTTAATTCTTTAGTTAAACCAGTTGATAAACCAGTAGTTCCAAAGGCACTTGATACTTCAAACATTAAATGTTCAATTCCATAATTACGCATGCCTAGATATTCATCTAAAGAATATGAAGAATTTATTATTCCGCCATGAATATCAAGCGATGAAATTGTAATTAATAAAATAATTATTAAAAGCGTAACTGAAATTAACGTAACTTGAAAGGACATTTTAACTGTTTCTAAATTAATAGTTCTTTTAAATGCAACAACTTTAGGTTTTCCAACAATTCGATTAATAATACTCATAAATATTATCGCAAATGTTGTTGTTCTTATACCTCCACCAGTCGAACTTGGCGCAGCACCTATAAACATAGCAATTAAATATATTGCAATTGAAGCTGGAGTTAAGTTTCACATATCAATTGTGCTAAATCCTGCTGAACGAGTTGAAAAACTTGAAAACATAATAGCAAACGTTTTGTCAAAATTACTTCCATACATATCACCATTAGCCATGTAGTCCTTTAAAAGAGGATTTGTTTTTTCAAGTGTGTTAAGTGTTCCATCTTTAGGAATATAAATAACATTTCATAATGATTCATGTCCAGAAGCTGTTATTTCAAAAGTAAAGGAAATTAAAAAGACAAATATTAAAACAAAAATGTAACAAACACTAGACATTTTTGTAAAAAGAGAAAAGTGATATTTAGTTTTTTTACGAGTTATTTTATGAACTATATAATTATGAACATCATACAAGACTGGAAATCCTAAACCACCTATAACCAAGAGGATTATAAAAATTATTTGTAATCCATAATTCAAATAATATGGCATAAGTGAATTAGAACCTACAATGTCAAAACCTGCATTATTAATGGCTGAAATAACATGGAAAAATCCAAATCTAAATGACATTGATCAGTTTTTATAAGGACTTATAAAATTACCATCTAAAAATGCTTCCATACCTTTGGTTGTACTAGGCTCAACATAATAAAAATAAAACGTTAATATAAAACCAAACAGAATAATACAAGCCAATAAAAATTTAACTGATGTTATTACTAATTGGGCAGTTTGGTTAATTTTAATACCACCTCTTTCGGTATTAACTAGGTTAATTTCACTCAATGAAGTGCTACGTTTACGTAGTACTCAGTTGATAATAAAAATCTTAATTGTAAAGATACCAATTCCACCCAATAAGATTAAAACTGCTATTATTGCTTGTCCAAACATATTTCACTGTTTAAATGTATCAACAACAACTAATCCAGTGTCACTAAAAGCAGACGAGGTTGTAAATAATGCTCCTACATATGAAATTCTTTCAATTGTCTCTACTTTTCCGTTGAATTCAAAACTAGTATTTTGTGTTCAAGGAGTTCATAATAAAATCGATGAAAAGCTAACTACTAAAAAGTAGATTAATAATATGTATTTAATTTTAGAAACATTTTGTCTTCAATTTTTTAATTTAAAATAAAGCTTATATATAAACGATTTTCGAAATTTTCTTTTCATCTTTTCCTTACTTGTATAATTATAAAGCATTTAAAATACTTGCTTGTTAGTAAATTTTATATAAATTAATAAATTTGATAGCAAAAAAATAATATTTTAATAATTAATATTTTTTTAACTATTTTATAGGTTAATAATTTTGTTAAGTAAAGCTCATTAATTTTAATTAATATGATAGAATAATAAAGAATTTAAAATAATTCAATATACAAATATATTCGCGGATTCACTTGGGTGTGCTTTGAGAAGAAGTGCTAGGTGTTAGAAGTGAATATTAAACTAACAAACTAAAGGAAAATATTATGACACAAAATAACGAAAAAGAAACAGTTAAAAAAGAAACTGTTGCTAAAGAACCTAAAGCAGTTATTGTTTCTAAAGACAAACTTTTAGAAGCAGGAGCATACTTTGGTCACAAAACACACCAATGAAACCCTAAAATGAGAGACTACTTAGTTCCAAATAAAACTAACCGTGGAGCTCACATTATTGACATTACTAAAACACAAAAATACTTAGAATTTGCTTATTCATTAATAAACAAATTTGCTGCTAAAAAAGCAAGCTTTATTTTTGTAGGTACAAAAAAACAAGCACATGCAGCAATTAAAGAAGCAGCTGAAAGAACACAATCATACTACGTAACAGAAAGATGATTAGGTGGAACATTAACAAATAACCAAACAATTATGTCACGTGTTAAAACAATGGAACAATTAGAAGCAAAAGCTGCTAGTGGTTTTAAAGGATACACCAAAAAAGAAGCTATCTTATTCCAAAAAGAATTAGATAAATTACACAAAAACTTAGATGGTATTAGAAACATGAGACACATTCCTCAAGTTATGATCGTTGCTGATCCTAACGAAGATGAAATTGCTGTTAAAGAAGCTAAAAGAAAAGGAATTAAAGTTATTGGTATTTTAGACTCTAATTCAAATCCAGATGCATTAGACTTTGGAATTCCAGCTAATGATGATTCAGCTAAATCAATAGCATTAGTTATGACTATTTTAGCTGATGCTATTGTTAAAGCACGTGGTGGAAAAGAATTATTTGCTTACCAACCAGATGAAAACATTGTTTTACCTGAATACCAAGCACCAGCAAATGCTAAACCAAGAAGAACATTTAATTCATACAAACCATTTAACAGAAATTCAAACGGATATCAACCAAGAAAAGCTCCAGCAGGAGAAAACAGAGAAGAAGTTAAAGAAACAACTAAAGAAGTTAAGGATAAATAATTATGGCAGACATGAACATTCTTAAAGAATTAAGAGCAAAAACAAACGCAGGTTTTGTAGACTGTAAAAAAGCTTTAGAAGCTACAAACTGAGAACTTAAAGCAGCTGAAGACTGATTAAGAGAAAATGGTATTTCTAAAGCAGCTAAAAAAGCTGACAGAATTGCTGCTGAGGGATTAGTAACAATCGCTTCAAATTCAAAAGTTTCAGTTTTAGTAGAATTAAACTCAGAAACAGACTTTGTTGCTAAAAATGATAAATTTATTAAATTATTAAATGAAATTGCTAATGCTTTATTAAACTCAAAAGCTCAAAATCAAGAAGAAGCTTTAGAAGTTAAATTAGCTAGTGGTGAAACAGTTTCACAAGCTTGTGCATCAGCTACAGCTACAATAGGTGAAAAAGTTTCATTCCGTCGTTTTGAAAAAATCGTTGCAGGTGAAGGTGAAGTTTTAGGTAACTACGTTCATGCTAATGGATTAATTGCTGTTGTTACAAAAGTAAAAGGTGCTAAAGAAGATGTTGCAAGAAACGTTGCAATGCACGTTGCTGCTATGAATCCAGAATTCATTTTCGTAACAGATATGCCAGAAAAAAGAGTTTCAGAAATAAAAGCTAAATTTGAAGAACCTAATAACTTTGCTTCAAAACCAGAAAAAATTAAAGAAGCTATTGTTAAAGGTTGATACGAAAAACAACTTTCTGAAATTGTTTTAACTAAACAATCATTCATTATTGAAGATTCAAAATCAGTTGAAAAATACTTAGAAGAACACAAATCAGTTTTATTATCTACAAAAAGATTTGAAGTAGGTGAAGGAATTGAAAAAGTTCAATCAAACTTTGCTGAAGAAGTAATGTCATTTGTTAACAAATAATAATTAAAAGTGGAGTATATTTCCACTTTTTTCTATGCTATAGGCAAAAAAGAAAACTCAAATTATATTGAGTTTTATTTTTTTACTTGAATTAATATTTAAATTTAAGTATCTTTAAATTATATTAAGCAAAAATTCCAAATATAGTTTCAAACATTTTCTTAATATTTGAAATTGTTTTATAAGATTTAGAAACATAATCTCTTATATCGATGTTTCTAAAATTAATATATCCAGTTGAAACATTATATTGATAAATGTTGTTTGTATTCATTGCTTCTTTTTCAACTTCTTGAAGATACTCTCTAAATTCCTTAATAGCGTTTTTGAAACTTTGTATTATCCTGCTTTGTTTTTCGTATTCTTTTAATAAATTTTCGTATGAAATTTCATTAGATTTTTTGTTTTCTAAATACTTTTTCTTTTCAAGTTCGAAATTTAGTTTTTCTGTATGATATTTTTTTACTTCAGCATAAAATTTTGTTTGCTTAGTTATAAATTCATCTATAGCATCACTACTACTTGTAGCTTTAAAAATAACTTTTATTTCTTTATTTATTCTTTCTAATTTGATTTTAATATCTTCATTAAGAGAATTTTTAAATTCGTTATTTAACTTAACAAATTCATTTCTTCCTACATTATTCATTTGTTCAAAAATTAAACCGTTATAGTCAACAATGTCTCTAAATGTTTTATATTCACTTTCAATTTTAACTAGTTCAATTTCTTTTTGTGCATATAGATTTAAAAACTCTTTATATATACTATTTGCGTTATTTACTTTATCAGTAACTAATTTTTTTTCAATATTTAAGTTTTTTATAAACTCAGTTAATTGTTCATTTTCTTGCTCTAAATCTTGAATAAGATCTAATGATTCTTGTCTGTTATCTTCATAATAAGAACTTCAATAATTTTGAATATCTTCTTCATTTTTATTATATTCAGCATTACTTTTATTAAGTTTTGATTCAATATTTGTGTGTAATGATGAATTGTTGTAAGCATCTCTTTCTTTTTTTCCTTCCGTGCTAATCATTGTAGTCATATCTGTTTTAACCTTAATTCAATTTTTATACAAATCAGTAATTTTGTTACTGTTATAGTTAATTTTACCTAATAAGTTATTTACATTTAAAACTATTTCATAGTGCAATTGGTCAATTTCTATAATTTTGTTTTCTATATCTATTAGTGTAGTATTTTCTAAATTTTTAGAATTAATTACTAGTTTTTCTAAACTAATTAACTTAGTTTTTATTTTTTGACTTTCTGCTTCTTCAATTATTTTAAGGCCTGTACCTAATTTAAGTTTATTTAGCACAATTTCTTTTTCAATAAAAAACTTATTTGATAAATATTTTGTAAATTTTTTTAAATGTTCTTTTAATTCATTTTCATTTTTAAATTCTTTAGAAATCATAATCAACATTTCTCTATTGTTGTCTAATTCTTGAAACAATTTTAAATTATTGTTTATTTCCAGATTTTTTTTGAGTAATAAAATATCCTTATCTATTGCTTTTTGTTCTATATCATAGTGTAATAAGTTTTCTGAATGAATCATTTTTTCTAAATTTACTTTGTTAGTTTTAACTAACATTTCAACTAAAATAATATTTGTTTTTAAGTGATTTAAAACATTATTTAAATGCTCTTTTAAATTAGTAGCTAAGACCTTTTCTTCATAATTAACTAAAAGCTCGGTGTAAAGATTCAAATTTTTTTGCAATTCTTTTAAATCTTGATTTCAGTAATCAATAACTAGTTTAAAACTAGTATGAATTTTTCCTAATTTTTCTAGTTTATCAATTACCAATCCTACTTGTGTATAGGATTTTTTGTAAATTACAATTTTATTTTTTATAAATAAATCGTATTCTTGCTCAGCCAATGTTGGATTATAATTTTTTAAAAGTCTTTCAATTAATTCAACATCATTGTTAAATTCAATCCTTAAATCACTTAAATTTTTTAACAATGTTATATCAAAATTCTTTATATCAAGATTAGACCTTTTTAATTCATCCTCTTTTAGAATAAGTTTATTTAGTTCTTTTTGTACTATATCTAAGTCAGTTTTGGAATTTTGACTAATGCTTAAATTATTAGTAATATGGTTTTTCAAAAGTAAATTTGTTTTCTTAAGTTGTTTTTTAATATTATGCGAAGTAATGCTTCTTGACAAACTTGCATTGTAGTTATTAATACTTGTATTAATGTCAGGATCAGAAATTTCATTTTTTCAATTTTTGCCTAAAAAATTATTTCAAATATTACCTTCGTCATTGTTTTGTTTGTTATTTGCTTCTGGATTAGACATAGAATTTTTTTCATTTTCTAAATATTCAGAAGTTTCATTTTCGTTTTCTGAATTTATCGTTTCGTTTGTTTTGTTAACATTTTCATTATTATTAATAGAATTTAATGAAACAGTTTTTTTATTGTTCTTGCTTCTATTAATACTAATAGCACTAATAGTTGTAACTATAGCCACAGCACTAGCGATGCTTAGACCTATAATTAAATATTTTTTGTTAATCTTCATTTTTCCTCCGTATTAATATTTATATGTAAAATGAGATGAACAAAAAAAGGAAAATAAAAATCCCAAACGGGATTTTAGTAAAAACCTATGATTCTAACTTGAATATTTTTTGGTGTTATATCAATTAAATTTATGGTTTCTTCTTCAATTTTACTAAATACTTTTTTAATTAAAGCATCAACATCTTTATTGGTTTTGAATTTTAATTCTAAATAAATTTCAACATTATCATTTTTTTCATCAAAACTAATTCTTGGGTCATTAACTAATTTGACATACTTAATTTCATTAATTGCTTTAGGAATAACATCTTTAAAAGCACTTTCATGAACTAAATAAGTTTGATTTAAACTATAAGATAAGTTAACTAAGTTCATTATTTTGAACCTTTACCTACATATTTACCTGTTTCAGTTGAAACAATAATTGCTTCACCTTCCTTTATAAACATTGGTGTTTCAACTTCAAAACCAGTTTCTAAAATAACTTTCTTTTGTGGATTTGTTGTTGTATTACCTTTAACTGCATCAGGTGCTTGTTCAACTACTAGCTCTACGTTTGGTGATAATTCAACATCTAAAACTTCTTCTTGGTATTTTCTAATTTGTACTTCCATACCTTCTTTTAAGAAATTCATTTCTCACTCTACATTTTTAACTGGAATTTCAACTTGTTCATATGTTTCATTATCCATTAAAACAATATTTTCTCCATCGCTATATAAATAATTCATTCTTCTTTTATCTATATGTGCTGGTTTTACTTTGTCTCCACCTGTATAAGATTTAATAGTTGTTGAACGGTTCTTAAATTTTTTACTTTGCTTTAACGTTGGCTTGACCCTCTACCTTGTTTTGAGTGTTGTGCTTCTAAAACAACAAAAATATCATTTCCATCTTGAAAGGTAATACCAGGTTTAAATTCATTAACATTAATCATTTTTTCTCCTATATTTAAATAAATACTATTATATATTAAAAGCAGTTTTTTTTCAATTATTTAGTTTCTTACAAAATTAAAAAAAGGACAAAAAAGGGAAAATCGAGCTATTGTTTAATCATAGAATTAAGTCATGAAAAAAAATATTTATGAACACGATATTCCAAAACTGGTAATATTAGAACTCAAGGATGAGTTCATAAACAAAATTAACTCAACAAAAAAAGTTACTTTAAACAAAAAAATCATCGTAATTGGAGAAGATGATGAATATTATTATTTTTTAGATGTCAAAACAAGTGATGTTATTGACAATAGTTCTTTGAAAATAGAAAGATTGTTTGATAAAAATGGTTTATTAAATGAATATATAGATATAGATTGTTTATTTCGTATAAAGACACAAAATCTAGCTGATAATTTAGAATTAGATGAACAAAATGATTTTATTAATTATCCTCTAGGTCAAATTAGTGAAATTAATATATTAAAAAGACTTATTGAATCTTTAAATAAAGAAAACAATAGATATCCTAAATTAATTAATTTAATAAAAAACAGTAAACCCACCATAGGGTTAACTGCTTAAGTTTTTAATTATATTTTCAAATAAATTTAATTTATCTTGCGATTCCTTCTCGTTTCCGTTCAAAGCAAATAAATAAAATTTGATTTTAGGTTCAGTTCCAGACGGTCTATATGCTATTCATGAATCCCCTAACAACTTATACTTTATCATTTCAGTAGGATTATTTTCTAATTTGGAATAATCCATCATTGTAATCTTATCGTCTGGAAACTTTATATTTAAAAATTTATCTTTTATAACCTTTATTAAAGCCATATCAGTTACTTCTTTAGATATGGTTTTTGACTTTACATAAGAATACTTTTGATAAATTTGTTCTAATAAATCTAATAATGTAATATTTTTATTTTTACATTCTTGTGCAATTTTAACTAATACTACTAGTGATTGTAATGCATCCTTATCTCTTGCTAAGGATGAATCTATTAATGAACCATAACTCTCTTCAAAAGAAAATAAATGTTCCATATCTTTTATATTATTTATTGAGTCACCTATTCATTTAAATCCTGTTGGAACTTCATAAACTTTTACATTATGTTTTTTAGCCATAATTGCGGGTAAATTGCTTGAAACGTAAGAATAAATCATATATTTATTGCTTAAATTTTTTGTGTTCTTTAGTAAATAATCAAAAATAATAGTAGCAGTTTGATTTCCATCTAAAAGCTCAAATTTATTATTATGTTTTACCATAATTCCTACTCTATCTGAATCAGGATCAGTTGTTATTAATAAATCTATATCATCGTGCTTTTTGGCAATTTCTAACAATTCTTTATAAGCATCTATTGATTCAGGATTTGGATTAGGCGAGTGAGTAAAATTTTGATCTTCAACCATTTGTAATGGACAAAAATAAACATTTTTTAAATCTATTATTGGATATAAAATATCGCGAACATAATAAGCACCAGTACCATGTTGCGGAGAATAAGCTATTTTTAAATCACTTTGAATTTTAACCGGGAATAAGTTAGTAAGTGATTTTATGTAATTACGCTTAAACTCTTCGTTAACATAAATAATATTCTCATGTGGATTAAATTCTTTTAAGTCATTTAAAATGTTTTTAAAAGGTTGAAAATATGATTTTAATTTTTTAATTTCATCAGGTAACATTTGATTTGCGTTTTTATTATAAAGTTTAACACCATTATAAACAGCAGGATTGTGACTTGCGGTTACATTAATTCCTATAGTTGCTTGGAGTTGTAAAATTAAATAACTTAAAAAAGGTGTAGGTGTAATTTCTTTAGAATAAAACACTTTAATTCCGTTTTTTGCAAGTATTTGAGCAAACAATAAAGCAAAGTCTTGAGATTTTCTACGATTATCTCTTCCGATGACTACTAATTTTTTTAATTTGTTTTTATTTATGTATTTTGCTATACCATGTGCAATTTGGTATATATAATTTTCATTCAATTGATCATTGTTAGGGCCTAAAACTCCACGAATTCCAGCCGTTCCAAAATCTAAATATTTTTCATTTTTCATAATTAAAATTATATTAAATTTTTTAATAAGCTTTATTGACTTGTCAAACATATTATTTATTCGCTAAATTAAAAAAAATCGCATATGTTACATTATTTTTTGAGAAAAGCAAATTAATTCAAAAAAAATATTTTTTAATTATGCTTTAAAAAAAGTTTATGCATTATAATCAATTATATTGTTTGAAAGGAGAAGGATGAAAAATAAAGTTTTAACTTCTTTAAAAAGCAGTGTCAAAATTTCTATAATGGACATTGCAGTATCAGGATTTTTAGTAGCGATGGTCTTAATTCTTGCTGTTTTTACAAAATATACAGCATTTAGAATACTTAATTTAAACTTTGAATACTTAACATATATTATCTTTGGATTTTTCTTAGGATGATTCAAGGGTGCTATATTAGCTTTTATAGCTGACACTCTTACACTAGTTATAGCCGGTCATATAGGTTTTTGAATGTGAGAGTTTGGAATAATTGCACCATTAATTGCTATGGTATCAGCAGCTTATTTCTATTTTATTAAAAACTACAAAATATTTAATTACATTGCACCAAACATAATTGTATTTTTAACATTTGTCTTTGCTGTAGTAGTAATTTGAACACAAATTAACAATGCAAAAAACGATCAAGTGACTATTTCTAGAATTTTTGGATTTACAAAAATTTCTACAATAGCTATTAGTATTATGGCTGCAGTTTTTGCAGGATTAGTAATTGCACTAGGAATACTTTGAATAATTTACTTTAAATCAAAAAGTGAAAAACAAAAAAAAGCTGTATTACTTACAATTAATACTTTTGCCATAATAGTGTTAATCATAGTAATATTTAGATGATTAATACATCCAATTGCATACATTAATTATCTAAATTATGCATCACAAAATAAAGCTGGTTATGTAATAAAAACATATGGTGATTGATACTATGTTTGATTAGCTAGAAATGTTCTTAAATCTATTTTAACCATTCCTTTATACACACTGTTATTAATTATATTAATACATCCATTTGAATATTTAAAAAATAGATATTTAATCGAGCCTTTAGCATACCAATATTAAGTAAATAGTTTATAATTTCAGTAATTGGAGCAACATGAAATATAAAAAAACACGTAGAAAAAGTAGAGAAGAAAAAATTCAAGTCATTTATAGATTTGAACTTTTTGATGAAGTTATTAATATATCTCAATCATTTGTAGAATTTGACTTTTTAGATCCTTCACAACTAAAATTTTTAGAAGGTATTGAAAAGAATTATGTTTTTATAAAAAAAATAATTAACTCATTTCTAAACACTGATTGAACATGACATCGAATTCCTCCTTTTATACGTGCGGTTTTAATTAATGCAACAGCTGAATTATTTGCTATTCCACCAAAAATAGTAATAAATGAAGCGGTTGAAATTACAAAAGATTTCTTCTGTATGACTGAAAAAGACCAAAAATTTTACAAATTTGTAAACGCTATTTTACAAAATGTTTATAAATCAATAGTTGCTCTAGAATCAAGCACTATGCAGGTAACTAAAAATGATGATAATTAAAAAACAAAGATTGAAAAATTTAAAAAACGCACTTAACTTTGCGTTAGTTTTTTTTAAAAAGACAGAATCAGCCTTTATTGACATTCATGACTTATTTGAATTACTTAAAAAAATACCAAGACCAATTTTAGTTGAGTCTTTTTATTATCATATTGAAAAAGAATTTATTATTAAAAATAAACTTTTAGTTAAATCGTTTTTTTACTTTTTTGCTTATGAAATGCTTAAATATGAAAACAGTCATAAGCGTTCGTTTAAAATTTTTTCTTACAATCCATACTCAGATCAAGATCATTGAAAATGCAATAAACTAAAAAGAGAATATTACAACAAATTTATTGATGAACTTTCTAAATTAGACGCTGAATGGCATTACAATTTATTTTTAATGGATTTTTTAAAAATATTAAGATAGAGGTAAGTATGTATAAAAATATTAAAAATCAATTTCCAATACTTAAAAAAATTACTTATTTTGATAGTGCTGCTTTAGTTTTAAAACCTAAATCTGCTATTAATGCTATCAATAATTTTTATTTAAACGCATCTATTAGTTCAAGAACTGCTGATACACCATTAGGTAATTTGGTCAATCAAACAATTGCTGAATTAAGACAAAAGGTTGCTAAATTAATTAAAGCTGAAGCTCACAATGTTATTTTTACTAGCGGAACAACAGAATCGATAAATAATATGGCTTTAATGATGGAACAAGTAATTAAAAAAAATGACATTATTTTACTTAGTGCTTATAATCACTCTTCGAATATGCTACCATGAATCGAAATGGCTAAAAAAGTTGGAGCTACTATAATAGTTTCAGAAAATATTGAAGAAGATATTAATC
The DNA here is from genome assembly GCF_000178375.1 of Mycoplasmopsis alligatoris A21JP2. Taxonomy (GTDB): domain Bacteria; phylum Bacillota_I; class Bacilli_A; order Mycoplasmatales; family Metamycoplasmataceae; genus Mycoplasmopsis; species Mycoplasmopsis alligatoris. The sequence continues at coordinate 29,287 of NZ_ADNC01000020.1, forward strand.
AAAATGTAAAATTAATAAGCCTTTCACAAGAGACAAACAATTTTAATGAAAAATTAAACTTAAAAAACATTTACAAAAAAGCGAATTTAAATGGAACTATTATTGTAAATGATGCAGCACAAGCTATTGCTCATCAAGAAGTTAGTTTTGATAATTGTGACGTTATTGCTTTTTCAGCAAATAAGTTCTATGGTCCTACTGGATTAGGAGTTTTAGCAATTAAAGATAGAGTTTTAAAAAAAATAAGGCCAAGCAAGTTTGGTGGTGGATCTGTTGCTAAAATAGATAAAAACAATAATTGAACACTAAAAGAAACTATTGCTGCATTTGAGCCTGGAACACCAGATTTAGCTGGAATGTTTATGTTTAATAAAGCTATTGATTTTTTTAATACTATTGGTTATAAAAAGACTAAGGTTATTTTAAAAAAACTAAGTATTTATTTACATACTAGACTTTCTAGTTTGAGTAATGTTGAAGTATTTACTCAACCAGGTGACATAATTTGCTTAATCAATGTTAAAAACGTCAATGCACAAGATGTAGCAACTTATTTAGGAGATCGTAATATTTATACAATAGCTGGTATATTTTGTGCACCTTATTTAAGAAATATTAAACCTAATTCATCATATCTAAGAATTTCTTTAGGTATTTATAATGATTTTAGTGATATAGATAAATTGACATATGAATTAGAAAATGGAGGTATGTTTCTTGAAATTTAATCCTAACCAAGCTCGTAGTATTATTATGGATAATTATTTGAGTAATCATTTTTCACAAGACATTACAAGCAAAGAAAATGTAAGCGAACATTTTAGCCAAACATGTTCTGATTCATTAAAAATAAGTTTAAATTGAGATAATGATGTTTTAAAAGAAATCATTTATGTAGCGGATGGTTGTGCTATCTTTAAATCGGGTGTTCAAATATTTTTAAAATAGCACAAAATAAAAATAAATTGCAAATTAAGAAATTAATAGAACTTTTTGAAAAATTTTTAAATAATAATGATTCATTAAATGAACAAGAATTAGAAAGCTTAAAAGAGCTATGAGCATTCTATAATGTAAAAGTTCATTTAAATAGATTAGCTTGTGCTACATTTATATGTAACACGCTTAAAAAATTGATGTAAAAAACAATCCTGTAATATAGGATTGTTATTTTTTATTAACTTGATTATAAGCATCAATTCTTGATAAAGCTTTTTTTAGTTTGATTTCATAACCAAATTTTAAATTTGAATCATCGTGTAATCTGATTTGTTCTAGGGCTCATGCTTTATCTTTTTCGGCACGATTATAGTCAATATCTTTTGAAAAAATAATATCATCAGTAATAATATTAACATTTTGTGCATCAGCATAGACTAAACCTCCGCCTATAGCACAACGAATAAATTCTGGATCTTTTTCGTAGTTAATAAATAAATTACCTATTTCAATATTAGAAAAGAACGGTGATTTATTTGCTTGTAAACCAATATATCCTTCAGCTGTTTTTAACGTTACTATATCAACTAGACCACTATAAAATACTTTATCTGGTGTTGTTATAGTTAAATGAGTTTTATTTGCCATTTTTATTTGCTCTTGCTAAAACATCATCTATGCTTCCAGCATATCTAAAAATATCTTCAGGATACTCATCAAAGTCACCATCCAAAATAGCTTTAAAACTACGAATAGTGTCACTTAGTTTAACATAAGCACCAGGAATTCCTGAGAATTTTTCTGCAACGTGGAATGGTTGACTTAAAAAGTTTCTAATTCTTCTTGCTCTAGCAACTATTTTTTTATCTTCTTCAGATAATTCACCCATTCCTAAAATAGCAATAATATCTTGTAATTCTTTGAATCTTTGCAAAATATTTAACACACCTTGTGCTACACTATAATGTTCATTTCCAACTACTAATGGATCTAGCAATCTAGAACTTGAACTAAGAGGATCTATAGCGGGATAAATTCCTAAAGCAGCTATATTACGGTCTAAAACGGTTTTAGCGTCTAGATGAGTAAATGTTGTAGCAGGAGCTGGATCAGTTAAATCATCAGCAGGAACGTAAACGGCTTGAACTGATGTAATCGATCCTCTTCTTGTTGAAGTAATTCTTTCCTGTAATTGTCCCATTTCAGTTGCTAATGTAGGTTGATATCCAACTGCAGATGGCATACGCCCTAATAAAGCAGAAACTTCAGAACCAGCTTGAGTGAATCTAAAAATGTTATCGATAAATAATAAAACATCTTGATTTTGTTCATCTCTAAAGTATTCAGCCATAGTTAAACCAGTTAGCGCAACTCTCATTCTTGCCCCGGGAGGTTCGTTCATTTGACCAAAAACTAATGCAGTTTTATCTAAAACACCAGCTGCTTTCATTTCATGATACAAGTCATTTCCTTCTCTTGTACGCTCACCTACTCCAGCAAAAACTGAAAGTCCATTATGTTCGGTTGCTATATTGTTAATTAATTCTTGCACCAAAACTGTTTTACCAACTCCAGCACCTCCAAATAATCCAATTTTTCCACCTTTTGAGTAAGGAATTAATAAATCAATAACTTTAATTCCTGTTTCTAAAATTTCACTTGTAGATTTTTGTTCTTCGTAAGTTGGAGGCATGGCATGAATTGGATTAGTTTTAGTTCAATTTTGATTTGGTATTAAATCAATTGGATTTCCTAAAACGTCAAACATTCTACCTAAAACTTCGTTTCCTACCGGAACTGAAATAGCGCGTCCAGTGTCAAGTACTTCTAAACCTCTTGAAAGTCCATTTGTTGAAACCATTGAAATAGTTCTAACAGTATCATCACCAATATGTTGTGCTACTTCAAGAGTAAAAATTTTGTTGTCATGACTAACAGTTAAAGCGTTGAGTATTTAGGTAATTTTGAATTAGTAAATCTAACATCAACAACTGGACCTAATATTTGAACAATTGTTCCTTTA